>JAJDOA010000209.1 GCA_022340405.1 Desulfobacteraceae bacterium
AGAAGTGGTTTCAAAACCTCCCCTCACGCCCAATCTCGGCGTTGGAGCAAGGCGCTGAATCCTCGAAATACGCTATGTATTCCTCCGGTTAAGCGCCTCACCCCGCCTTGACCTTGAACCCGATTGAAGGTTTTGAAACCACTTCTATAGCAATTGTCAAAAATAGGTTCCGATTGGAATGGCCTTTTTCTTGTCTTTCGTAGGGGCGGGGTTTATCCCCGCCTGTTCGGGGTAAGTGATCCCACCAATGGGAGGGGATAAACCCCTCCCCTACCGATCGATTGGGAAGCCATATCGGAAACGGAACAGAATTCTGACAATCGCTATAAGCAAACCGGGGCATACATGCGGTGCGGGGTTCCGAGTCAACCCCGATGCAACCAATCGCTAACCGCCAAGCCCCTATTGCTTCGCCGTTTTTTCCGGCCAGGGGCAGAGTTCTTTCAAGAAGCACTGCGGGCACTTGGGACGGCGTGCCGTGCAGAGGTCCCTTCCGAAGTAGACCAGTCGGAGCGAAAAATCGCTCCATTCACTGCGCGGAACGATGGACATCAAGTCGAATTCGACTTTCACCGGGTCCTTTTCCGCGGTGAGTCCCAGCCGCCGGGAAATCCGGCCCACATGCGTATCCACGACGACGCCGGGCGTGTCGAAGGCGGCGCCCAGGACCACGTTGGCGGTTTTGCGCCCGACGCCCGGCAACCGCACCAAGGCTTCCAGTGTCGACGGGACGGTCCCGCCGTGTTTTTCAAGGATCTGCCTGGCGCAGGCCTGGAGATGTTTGGCCTTGTTGCGGTAGAAGCCCGTGGAGTGGATGAGCGTTTCGATGGTCTCACGGGATGCGCCCGCGAAGGACGCTGGGTCGGGCAGCTGCCGGAACAGGTTTCCGGTGACGGCATTCACCTGTTTGTCCGTGCACTGCGCCGACAGAATGGTGGCCACCAACAATTCGAAAGGATTTCTGTGACGCAGTTGCGTCTTGACACCCGGATAGGCGGCCCTTAGCCTCTCTAGTATTTCTGACACACGATTTTCAAGGGTTTCTTGTTTGTTCGGGGTTGATTTTGGCGTCATCGATTCGGCTCCGGTCACCTGGGGGCATCGCTTACCAGCGGACAGGCCGCATTCGTTACACCGCCGCCCCGGTTCTGTCAACGGGTGGCGCCGGACTCCACCGTCCGTTGCCTGTGATCTTGCATCTTCTTGCCGGTTTGGGATCGCCATGTCCGTACCGACACGCGAAACCGTCCGCGCCCTCGGACTTTGCTCCGGCGGGCTGGACAGCATGGTGGCCGCGATGGTGCTCCGGAAGCAGGGCATCGATGTTCATTGGATCACCTTCGAAACGCCGTTTTTCGGCGCCGGCAAGGCGCGCAAGGCGGCCCGTATGCTCGGCGTGCCGCTGACTGTTGAGGACATCACCCCTCGCTATCTCCAAATGCTGCGCAACCCCCCCTGCGGCTACGGAAAGAACATGAACCCCTGCATGGACTGTCATGCGCTCATGTTCCGTCTGGCCGGAGAAAAGATGCGCTCGGTCGGCTGCGATTTTCTCTTCAGCGGCGAGGTTCTCGGGCAGCGGCCCATGTCGCAGACCAAACCCTCCTTGCGGTATGTGGAAAAACATTCCGGACAGCAGGGGTGGATCCTGCGGCCGCTCAGCGCCGCAAGACTTCCGGAGACGATACCGGAACAGATGGGGCTGGTGGACCGGAGCCGCCTGCTCGGACTCAGCGGCCGTTCCAGGAAACCGCAGATGGAGCTCGCCAGACAGCTGGGCATTACGGAATATCCAGCGCCGGCCGGTGGCTGCCTGTTGACAGACAAAGGCTATTCGGCCCGTTTGCGGGATCTTTTTGAGCACACGGAACGGTGTTCCGAAAACGAGTTGCATCTGCTCAAGCACGGACGACATTTCCGCCTCGACGATCGGACCAAGGCGGTCGTGGGGCGCACTCGGAAAGACAATGAAAAGATCCTCACCCATGTCGATCCCGGCAGGGATGCCGTTTTGAACCTGCGTGATTTTCCAGGGCCGGTGGTGGTCGTGCCGAGACCCGTCGGGTCCGATGCCCTGCAATGGGCTGCCGCCCTCTGTGCAGGCTACGGCAAGGCGCCTGCCGATCGACCTGCGGCGGTGAACATCGAACAGCACGGCGAAAACCGAGTCGTGGAAGTGGAGCCGTTGCCGCCGGATCGGGCGCGAGACTACCTCATCCGGTAGGCAATGACGGGTGGACGGTTGCCCTCAGCGGCCCGATGCGGCCCGAAGCTGCCCGCACGCGGCGGCGATATCGTGGCCCTTGCTCCAGCGAATGATCGTGGTGTAGTGTTTTTCCAAAAGCAATTGCTGGAAACGGTAGACAGCGGCGTCCGGGCTGCGGCGAAATGCCGAGCCCGGATAGTCGTTGAAGGGGATGAGGTTGATTTTGGCGCGCAAGGGATGCAGGAGACGACTGAGTTGGCGGGCGTCTTTTTCGCTGTCGTTGACGCCCTCGATGAGGATGTAGGCGAAGGTGATCCGTCGGTGGGGTCGGAGCGGATAGCGCCGGCACGCATCCATCAGCGCAGCGATGGGGTATCGCTGGTTGATCGGCATGAGCTTCGAGCGCGTGTCGTCGTCCACGGCATTTAGGGAAACGGCAAGGTTCACGGCAGTGTCCCGGCCCAGTTCCGCAAGGCGCGGCGCCAGACCTACGGTGGACAGGGTGATGCGCCGGCTGGCCATGCCGAACCCCGTCGCTGTGTCGGTAAGCGACGAGATCGCGCTCACCACGGCGTCGTAGTTGGCCAGGGGTTCCCCCATTCCCATGAACACGATGTTGCGCAGCTGCGCCGCATCTTCCGGGCCCATGTGGTGCAGAACGTCCCGCACCTGAGCCAGGATTTCCCCGCGGCTGAGGTTGCGTACCAGGCCCCCTTGACCGGTTCTGCAAAACCGGCAGCCCATGGCACACCCGACCTGGCTGGAGATGCACAGAGTGAAATGATCCCTTTCCGGGATCAGCACGCTTTCGATACCCTCGCCGTCGGCAAGACGGAAGAGGAATTTCTGCGACCCATCCGCCGAGCGGCGTATGTCGGCAATGGGAAGCCGCCGGATGGCAAAGGCCTCACGGAGCTCCAAGCGCAGCCGTTTGCCCAGATCGGTCATGGCGTCGAAATCGTCCACCTGTCGGGCATAGATCCATCGAAGGATCTGCCCGGCCCGGTACGGTCGGACATCCCGCCGTTCGAGCCAATCGGTCAGTTGGCCGGGCTCCAGTTCCTTGATATCCTGAATATCCATTGCCACTTTCCCGGCTTCTGTTATATGATGTTTCCTATCCCGGCGGCTGAAAATGGTGCGGCCGCGGTTGATTCTTTGTTGACATACCATTCGGGTTTCAGTAGTTTCAACAATTTTGATTGATCACCCCTTTCCTTGTCGGGTGGACCATGTTCGAGAATCTGAGCGAAAAACTGGACGCCGCCTTCAAAAAGCTGAAGGGCCAGGGAAAGCTCAACGAAAAGAACATCGAGGACGGCCTGAAACAGGTGCGCATGGCGCTTCTGGAGGCCGATGTCCATTACCGGGTGGTGAAGAAGTTCATCGCCGATATTCGAGGGAGGGCCCTGGGCCGGGAAGTGCTGGGCAGCCTAACCCCTGCCCAGCAGGTCATCAAGATCGTCAATGAGGAGCTCACCACCCTCATGGGATCGGAGCATGATGAGCTCAACCTTTCCGGCACCCATCCGGTATCGGTGATGCTGGTCGGCCTTCAGGGATCCGGAAAAACAACCTCGGCCGGCAAACTCGCTGTGTGGCTGCGCAAAAATGGACGCCGCCCCTATCTGGTTCCCGCGGATGTGTACCGGCCCGCCGCCATTGACCAGTTGCAGAAAATCGGCGGCCAGATAGACGTCCCGGTCCACCCGTCCACAACGGAAATGAATCCGGTGGGGATTTGCATGGAGGCCCGCACGGCAGCCCATCGACAGGGATGCGATACGCTGCTGCTCGACACCGCCGGCCGTCTGCACATCGATACGACTCTGATGGAGGAGTTGCAGCGGATACGGGATACACTGAAGCCCTCCGACACGTTGCTGGTCGCCGATGCCATGACCGGTCAGGATGCCGTGAACATCGCCAAGTCTTTCGACGACGCGCTGGACATCGGCGGTGTGCTGCTGACGAAGATGGACGGAGACGCCCGCGGCGGAGCCGCGCTTTCCATTCGCGCCGTCACGGGGAAACCGGTGAAGTTTGTCGGTGTGGGAGAAAAACTGGCCGATCTGGAGGCCTTTCATCCGGACCGGATGGCCTCCAAGATCCTCGGCATGGGCGACGTTCTGACCCTGATCGAGAAGGCCCAGTCGGTGGTGGACGAGAAACAGGCCCTCGAGCTGGAGAAAAAGCTTCGCAAGAGCCAATTTACGCTGGAGGATTTCCGCGACCAGATGAACCAGGTCCGTAAAATGGGATCTCTGAGCGACCTTCTGGGCATGATCCCCGGAATGGGCAAGGCCAAGCAGTTGAAGAATCTCCAGGTGGACGAAAAAGAGCTGGTCCGAGTCGAGGCGATCATCAATTCGATGACACCTCAGGAGCGAAGACACCACAACATCATCAACGGGAGCAGAAGAAAGCGCATCGCCAAAGGGAGCGGCACGAACGTGCAGGACGTCAATCGGCTGTTGAAAAATTATAACCAGGTACTCAAGATGATGAAAAAATTCAACAAAGGCGGAATGCGCGGTATGGGCCGCGGCATGATGCCGTTTTGAAGGAGATGAAAATGTCGGTGAAGATCAGACTGGCCAGGCACGGAGCAAAGAAAAGACCCTTTTACCGGATCGTTGTCGCAAACATCGAGGATCCGCGTGACGGACGATTCCTGGAAACCGTGGGTACGTACAATCCCTTGAAAGAACCGGCAGAAGTCACGCTGAAGGAAGATCGCGTGCGGCACTGGATCGACCAGGGAGCCATCCCCACGGACACCGTGAAAAGTCTGTTGAAAAAAGAGGGAATTTTCGCACCTTCCGCCTAGCATCGCATACCCCCTTGATCTCTTCCCATCTCTTGGAAAGGAGGCGGAGCCATGAAAGATCTGATCACTTACATCGCAAAGGCGCTAGTGGATCACCCGGACCAGGTGCAGGTGTCGGAGGTGGAGGGCAATCAGACTTCGGTGCTGGAACTCAAAGTGGCCAAAGAGGATCTAGGGAAAGTGATCGGAAAACAGGGAAGAACGGCGCGAGCGATGCGGACGATTCTAGGCGCCGCATCCGCCAAGGTCAGGAAACGCACCGTGCTGGAGATTCTCGAATAGCTCGTGAAGGGACAGGACGTCATTCTCGTGGCCAAGGTGCTCAAGGCACATGCCATGAACGGGGCCGTTAAGGTGCGGGCGTATGCGGAATCGCCGGAGGTTTTCGATCCAGACCAAACCCTATGGATCGAGGATGAACGCGGAGATGGGCGAATGCTGACGGTTTTCCAGAGTCGGCCTGGGCCCCGAAACTGGATTGTGGCGTTTCACGAAATCAAGGATCGGACGGCGGCCGAAGCGCTGGCCGGTCGTCACCTGTATACGGAAAAAGCGGCGCTGCCGGCAATCGAAGAGGACACCTACTACTGGGTCGATCTTATCGGCATGCGCGTACGCACAGTGGAACGGCGCGATCTCGGAATGCTGGAGCACATCCTGCGTACCGGCAGCAACGATGTATTCGTGGTCCGAAAAGGAGAACGGGAAACCCTGGTGCCGGCCCTTGCATCGGTAGTGGTTTCCGTAGACATCGAGGGTGGGGAGCTGGTGGTCGACCTCCCGGAGGGGCTGTAGCTCCGCATGCCGTGGCCGCCTCCCGACCCGCCGGGAGGGGACCCGGACGGGATGGGGGAAATGCATTTCACGATTCTTACGATTTTTCCGGAGCTGTTTGCGCCTTTCTGGTCCCACGGCATGATCGGCAGGGCGAAAAAATCCGGAACCATCGGTGCCGAAACCATTCAGATACGGGATTTTACGGCCGATCGCCATCGCAGCACCGACGATCGGCCGTATGGCGGTGGCAGTGGCATGGTCATGACCCCGGAGCCACTGGCGGCGGCCATTCGACAGGCACAGGCCCGCTCCCCGCATGCCACCACCGTTTTGCTGAGCCCGCAAGGGCGCCGGTTCGATCAGCAACTGGCCGTGGAACTCCACCACCGCGGTAGGGACATGATTCTGGTCTGCGGGCGGTATGAGGGAGTGGACGACCGGATCTGCGGCCAGTTCGTCGACGAGGAAATTTCCGTCGGGGATTTCGTGCTCACGGGGGGCGAGCTGGCCGCCATGGTGATCATCGATGCCGTGTGCCGCCTGATTCCCGGTGTTCTGGGAGCAGCCGACGCCGCAGACAAGGACTCCTTTGCATCGGGGCTTTTGGAGCACCCGCAGTTTACACGGCCCCGGGATTTCGAAGGAGATCGCGTTCCCGACATTCTGCTGTCCGGCAATCATGCGGCGGTCGATCGCTGGCGGCTGGAGCAATCGTTGATGCGGACCTTGCTGCAGCGTCCGGACCTGCTGGACGAACGCAGGCTCAGCGGCTCGGAAACCGAGATCCTCGAGAAGTGGCGCGGGCGAATCGACGCCATTCTGGACTCCGCGGGCGAGCGCTGACACGGCTGCAGCGGGCTGTCCGGCCTCGAGCCCTCGGCTCAAAGAGCCCGGCTTCCGAAGGGCGCCGCGGTAGAGCGGATACAGCTTCGGCGGATCCGCGGAGACTCTTTCGCGTGTGCAGGACCGTGAAAGGATTATCGGTAATGCCTCGATGGCATTGACGTTTGCTGCGATTTGCGATATGGGCACCTTTTTTCGGCCCGTCGCAGGCGGAGAAGACGTTGCCGGCCCCTCCGTATATTTGGCCTTGATCCACCATCCGGTGATCGGCAAGGGGGGGGAGGTGATCACCTCCGCCGTGACGAATCTGGATCTCCATGATATCGCCCGTGCCGGACACACTTTCGGCGTTCGGGCCTTTTACGTGGTGACACCCTTGGAGGACCAGAAGGCCCTTGCGGGGCGGATCCTGAAGCATTGGACGGAAGGGTACGGCGGCCAATACAACCCCAAACGCAGAGAGGCGCTGGCGCTGATCCGCATACGGGATGATCTGGATGCCGTGACCGCCGATATCCGGAGACGGGAAGGGCGTGTGCCGCAGGTGGTGGCCACCGGCGCCAGAGAGCGCAACGGCTGTGTCGGATGTGCAGTGGTGCGGGAGAGGATCGCTGCAGGCGTTCCCCATCTGCTCGTGCTGGGCACCGCATGGGGACTGGCCGAGTCGGTTTTTCAAAAAGCCGATGCCGTTTTGGAGCCGATCCGGGGATGCGGCGACTACAATCACCTTTCGGTACGATCCGCCGCTTCGATCTTACTGGACCGTTTGCTGGGGTCGAATCCGACGGACACGGTTTGAGCGTAGAGAACATGTTTGTGTTGCGGTATATCCATTTTGCCGAACCAGCTTAGGAGAACCTATGGAGACGATCAAAAGGTTGGAAAGAGAAATGATGCGCATGGATCTTCCGGATTTCGTGCCGGGTGACACCGTGCGCGTTCACGTCAAGATCCGGGAGGGGGAAAAGGAGCGGATTCAGGCCTTTCAGGGAGTGGTGATCAGCAAGCGAAAGGGCATTTCCAACGCCACGTTCACCGTCCGGAAGGTTTCCTACGGTGTGGGTGTAGAGCGGGTTTTTCCGCTGCATTCCCCGGCCATCGACAAGGTGGAAGTGATCAGCCGAGGGCGGGTCCGCCGCTCCAAGATCTACTACCTGCGAAAACTCCGTGGCAAGGCCGCGCGCATCCGGGAAAAGCGCACCGTCTGATCCTCGTCGAGCTTTCCGCTGTGCAGCGCCGGTTCCACTGCCAGCGGACGCCTTATCGGCCCTGTCATGGGCTCGAGGACGATGATGATGGAAGCGGTTGGCTGGAAATTTGAAAGGAAAGCATCGGAAAAGGGCTATCGCCGCATCGCCGGCATCGACGAGGCGGGAAGGGGCCCCCTGGCCGGCCCTGTGGTGGCCGCCGCGGTAATCCTGCCGTATGCCGCCGCTCCGGACGGACTCAACGATTCGAAGAAACTTTCCCCCAAGCGGCGGGAGAGGCTTTACGATGCCATATACAGCCAGGCTCTCGGCGTCGGCATCGGCATCGTGGACGCTACCTTCATCGACCGCATCAACATTCTTCAGGCGGCGCTGACCGCCATGGTGCTGGCTGTACACAACCTTCACCCAGGATCAGACTTTCTCCTCATCGACGGAAACGCCGCCATACCCCTTGGAATCCCGCAGAAAGCCATCGTCCGGGGGGACAGCAGAAGTGCTTCCATCGCAGCGGCCTCCATTGTGGCGAAGGTTACCCGCGACCGCCTGATGCAGCACTATCACCTGTATTATCCCGAATTCGATTTTCCCCGGCACAAGGGCTATCCCACGCGGCTCCATCGGAACGCTCTCCGGGAAAACGGCTGCTGTCCGATTCACCGGATGAGCTTCTCCGGCGTCAAACAATGCCGCAACTGCTAGAAGCCGTCTCAAAATTGTCTTTTCGCCCCATCTCGGCGTCGGGTCCTCGTCTCCCGTTCCCCGGCTGTACGGCTTGAGATTGTCCGGTAAATGCCCTATGTTTTGCTCCTGAAGGAGATGGCAGCCATGTCCGATCCCAACCGCCAGCGATTCGGTCGATCGGCCGAGGCGGCCGCTGCGGAGTACCTGCAGCGCCTCGGGTACGTGATTCTCGAAAGAAACTACCGGACAGCGATGGGGGAGATCGATATCATCGCCATGCACGAAAGCGTACTGGTTTTCGTGGAGGTCAAAGCCCGCAGAACCGACCGGTTCGGTGGCGCCAAGGCCGCCGTGACACCGCAGAAGCAACGGAAGATCTCCATGGCTGCACTGGCCTATCTCAAACGCGAACGAAAAATGGGGCACAAAGCCCGTTTCGACGTGGTGGCCATTCGGGCTGATGAATCTCATCCCCAAGCGGAGATCATCCGCAATGCCTTCGAACTCGCCTACCCCTGACGATTTCATCAAAGGCGGTCTCTACGTGGTGGCGCTGCCCATCGGCCATCCCAGGGACATCACCCTGCGTGCCCTGGACGTTCTGGGTTCCGTCGATGTCATGGCTGCCGAGGACACGCGAAGCGCAGCCCGTTTTTTGAGGCGGCACGGCATCCGCGTACCCCTCATCTCCTGCCATGAGCACAACGAGGAGGAGCGAGCCCGCCAGTTGATGACCCGCTTGCGGAACGGGGAATCCGTTGCCCTGGTCAGCGACGCCGGCACGCCCTGCGTCTCGGACCCGGGGTACAGACTGGTTCGCGAGGCGGTAAGCGAAGGGATTCCCGTCGTACCCGTCCCCGGCGTTTCCGCCGCCATCACCGCTCTTTCCGCTTCCGGTCTGCCCACGGACAGCTTCGTATTTATCGGCTTTCCGCCCCGAAAGAAAAACAAACGCAACGCTCTGCTCGCATCGATTGCCGATCAACGGCGGACCCTGATCTTTTACGAATCGCCCCGGCGCATCGTCGATTTGCTGGAAACGGCATCGGAGATCTTTGGAGATCGGAAAGCGGTGTTGGCCAGGGAGATGACCAAGAGCCACGAAGAATTTCTACGGGGAACGCTGAGCGAAATTGCCGATCGGTTGACGCGGCGCGATGCGGTCAAGGGAGAGGTAACGCTCCTGGTGGCCGGCCGTGATGCCTCTGCGGAGGACTCTACGCCCGAACAGATCCGCGAAGAGATCCGAAAGAGGCTTTCCGCACCCGGTGCCACGGCAAGCCGTGTTTCCCGTGACGTGGCCCGGGCCTTCGGGCTCTCCAAAAGGGAGGTCTACGCGCAAACCCTCGCCCTGGTCCGCTCGGGGGACGATGGTACGGTGGACGGTCAGAGGGTTGGACGACAACGTCCCGATGCCCGCACTCCGATATCCAGGGGTAGGGGGGAAGAGGGACCGAACGCGAAGCATCGAGCAAAACGGTAAGCTGTAAGCAATGAGCAGAGAACAGAAAGCGGGAGGATTGTTTCATGCATCATATCGACGCCATTTTCGCACCTGAATCCGTCGCCGTGGCCGGGGCTTCCACAACGCCCGGAAAGGTGGGTCACGATATTTTCGCCAACATTCTCAAGGGCGGGTTTGCCGGTACCCTTTACCCGGTGAACCCCAAGGCCCGCTCCGTTCTCAGCGTCCGGGCCTACGCCAGCGTGACCGATATCCCCGATCCGGTGGATCTGGTCATTCTAATTCTGCCGCCCAATATTGCTTTGCATACCGTAGAAGAGTCCATCGAAAAAGGTGTCAAGGGCATTGTCGTCGTCTCGGCAGGATTCCGGGAGATCGGACCGCAGGGCCGGGAAGTCGAAGACCGCATCGTCGCCATGTGTCGGGAGGCCGGCGTGCGCATGGTGGGACCGAACTGCCTCGGCGTCATCAATCCCAATCCGTCCGTACAGCTCAATGCGAGCTTTTCTGCCCGCATGCCCGCTTTCGGAAACATTTCCTTCATTTCGCAAAGCGGTGCGCTGTGCACCTCCGTTCTGGATTTTGCGGCGGACCGGGAATTCGGTTTCTCCAAATTCGTGTCCATCGGCAACAAGGCCGACGTCGACGAGCTGGACCTGCTGCGCTATTTCCACCGGGATCTGGACACGGAGGTCATTCTCATCTACCTCGAGGAGCTGCGCAGGGGGCCGGAATTTATCGAGGCCGTGAAGGAGATCACCTCGGGCGCGAGACCTACGCCCGTTCTGGCCATCAAATCGGGTCGTACCGGCGCCGGTGCTCGTGCGGCCGCTTCCCACACCGGAGCGCTGGCCGGAACCGAGGCCGTGTACGATGCCATTTTCCGGCAGTCGGGTATCATCCGGGCGGAGTCCATCGACGAGCTTTTCGACCTGGCCACCGCGTTTGCCTATAAAAACGAGTCCGCATTGGGCAAGTACCGGAGGAAGGTTCCAGACGGCAATCGTGTGGCCATTGTCACCAACGCGGGCGGGCCGGGAATCGTGGCCACGGACATGACGGTATCCACCGGCCTGCAACTGGCCGAGTTCGGAGAGGAGACCGTCCAGGCTCTGGCCAGTCACCTGCCTGCGGCGGCCAATCTGCACAATCCGGTGGACGTCATCGGGGATGCTTCCCAAGACCGATACGAAAACGCGCTGTCGGACGTGATCCGGGACGAGAACGTGGATGGAGCTTTGGTGATCCTGACCCCGCAGTCCATGACGAATGCGCTGGGAACCGCCGAGGCCATCGTGCGCATCGCCCGCCGCACGCACAAACCCATTCTCTGCTGCTTCATGGGTATCATCGATGTCTCCACCGGTGTGAAGTATCTCCAGGGGCATGGCATTCCGGTTTTCCGGTTCCCCGAGAACACCGCCAAGGCTTTCGGGGCGATCTACCGCTATTCCCGTTGGCTGAACCGCCCGCAGTTTGCCCCATTTCAGATGCCCCACGATGTGGATCGGGCCGGTGAAATCATCCGACAGTGTCTGGATGCGGGGAAAACCCACGTGGGGGAGCGGGAGGGCCTGGCGCTTCTCGACTGCTACGGCTTTCAGGTACTGCCGACGCGTGCGGCCGGCTCCGCCGACGAAGCCGTCGCTGCGGCCGAGGACATCGGCTTCCCCGTGGTGATGAAAATCGTTTCGCCGCAGGTGATCCACAAGTCCGATGCCGGTGGAGTGCTCCTGAACCTCACGGATGCCGACGCCGTTCGCGATGGCTATGCCCGCATCACCGACAGCGTTCTACGCTTCAATGCCGAGGCGGTCGTCGAAGGGGTACTGGTTCAGAAGATGGCGCCTCCGGGGGAGGAGGTGATCCTCGGATTGAATCGGTACCCGGTCTTCGGACCGCTCATCATGTTCGGCATCGGCGGAATCTTCGTGGAAGTCTTTCAGGATGTGGACTTCCGGCTGGCGCCGGTGGGGCGAAACTCGGCACGGCGGATGATCCAGGGCATCAAGGGATACAAGTTGCTCCGGGGTTTCCGCGGACGTCCCCGTGTCGATTTGGAAGCCGTCGAGCGGGCCATCGTTTCCATGTCGGATTTGGGGCTGCACCATCCCGAGATTCTCGAAATGGACATCAATCCGATGCTGGTCCATCCGGAGGGGAGCGGCGCAACGGTGGCCGACTGCCGTATGGTCCTCCAGCCGACAACCGATACGGGGCCAACAGACAATTTAGATACAGCCCCTAGTCGCGGATGATTTTGTTGACGTGGGGCATGGTCTCGGGCTTGCCGCGCTCCATGTACCGGCTCTCGCCTTTGCGCCGGGTGACGTTTTCATAGACACCGTCGTCCCGTTTGACCAGTTTGGTGAAACCGAGATCGCGCAGCTCCGCGTTGGATCGTGAGGTTTTGATGTTGATGCGCGAAATGAGCTTGCGCACCGGTTCGTTGCACCGGGGACACCGGACCAGCGGTTTGTCGTGGATGGACTGCTCCACTTCGAACACCTTGCCCAGCGGGCAGGCAGTGGTGGTATGTTCGTATTCGTATACCGCCATGGGATCCTCTCGGTGGCCGCTACGCCGCACTCCGTGCCGGATCCAGCGATCCGGCACGGAGTGCCGATTCCGGCGGGAGGACCGCTTTTCTGTCCTCCGCACGGTCCTTCTCTGTATCAGTACATGTCGTCCATGCCGGCACCCGCCATCGCGCCCGACCCCTTTTTCTTTTCCGGTTTTTCGGTCACCATCGCCTCGGTGGTCAGCATCAGTCCGGCCACGGACGCCGCGTTCTGCAAGGCGAAACGAACCACCTTGGTCGGGTCGATGATACCCGCTTCCACCAGGTGGCCGAATTCCTCGGTGGCTGCGTTGTAGCCGAAATCGTCCTTTCCGTCCATCACCTTTTTCAAGACGACGGACGGCTCCGCTCCGGCATTTTCCGCGATTTGCCGCAGAGGCGCCTCCAGTGCGCGCCGCAGGATGGCCAGCCCCTGCCGCTGATCTCCGGTAACCCGCACCTTGTCCAGAGCCTCGATGCAGCGCAACAGGGCCACGCCCCCACCCGGCACGATGCCCTCTTCCACGGCGGCGCGGGTGGCGTTCAGTGCGTCTTCAACACGGGCCTTTTTCTCCTTCATCTCGGTTTCCGTGGCTGCACCCATGCTGATGACGGCCACACCTCCCACGAGTTTGGCCAGGCGCTCCTGCAACTTCTCTCGATCATAGTCCGAGGTGGTTTCCTCGATCTGCGTTCGGATCTGCCGGATCCGGGCCTCGATGTCCGCGCGTTTTCCGGCACCGTCCACGACGGTGGTGTTGTCCTTGTCGATGCGCACGGTCTTGCACTGCCCCAGGTCGGAGATGGTGATGTTTTCCAGCTTGATGCCCATATCCTCGGAGATGACCTGTCCGCCGGTGAGGGTCGCGATGTCTCCGAGCATGGCCTTGCGGCGGTCTCCGAAGCCGGGCGCCTTCACCGCCGCCACCTGGAGGGTTCCCCGGAGCTTGTTCACGATGAGGGTGGCCAGCGCCTCGCCATCCACGTCCTCTGCGACGATCAGCAGGGGTCGGCCGCTCTTGGCAACCGCCTCCAGGATCGGAAGGAGATCCTGCATGGCGCTGATCTTCTTCTCGTGCAGCAGAAGATAGGGCTCCTCCAGCTCCACCACCATTTTCTCGGCGTCGGTGACGAAATACGGGCTCAGGTAACCGCGATCGAACTGCATGCCCTCGACGATCTCAAGGGCGGTTTCCATCCCCTTGGCTTCCTCCACGGTGATGACGCCTTCCTTGCCGACTTTTTCCATCGCCTCGGAGATCAGTTTGCCGATGGTCTCGTCGTCGTTGGCGGAGACGGTTCCCACCTGGGCGATCTCGTTCTTGTCCTTGGTGGGCTTTGAGATTTTTTCCAGGTGCTTGACGACGGCGGACACCCCGGCATCGACCCCCCGCTTGATGGCCATGGGATTCACCCCGGCAGTCACCAGCTTTTGGCCCTCCCGGTAAATGGCCCGCGCCAGAACGGTTGCGGTGGTGGTGCCGTCGCCGGCGACATCGCTGGTCTTGCTGGCCACCTCCTTGACCATCTGGGCGCCCATGTTTGCAAATTTCTCTTCGATTTCGATCTCCTTGGCCACGGTGACCCCATCCTTGGTCACTGTCGGAGACCCGAAACTTTTCTGCAGAACGACGTTTCTACCCTTCGGACCCAGTGTGACCCGAACGGCGTCGGCCAATGTGTCCACGCCCTTAAGCATCTTGGAGCGGGCTTCGGCCCCGTAGGCAATCATTTTGGCTGGCATGACGTGTTCCTCCTCCGTAAAATGAGACGATCTATTCCAGAATTCCCAAGACGTCGTCTTCTCTCATGAAGATGTGCTCAACCCCGTCGATCTTGATCTCGCTGCCGGCATACTTGGAGAACAGGATGCGATCTCCCGCCTTCACGTTCAGGGCCGTACGCTTCCCGTCATCGTTCATTTTGCCGGGTCCTACAGCCACCACCTTCCCCTCCTGCGGTTTTTCCTTGGCGGTGTCGGGAATGATGATGCCTCCTGCGGTTTTTTGCTCTTCTTCGACGCGGGTCACCAAAACTCTGTCGTTCAAGGGTTTGATTTTCATTTTCTTTTCTTTCCTCCTGTTGTCGTTTCGGATTCGATCCTTCAGCGGTTCCGCTCAGCTGGCGCCGCGGCCGCCTCGACCCCCTTGCAGCCCGCTATGCCCTTTGCAGTGATCCCGGGCGCAAACCTCCATCACAACTTCCCGTTTGACGCGGGCAGCCGGTGGAGTTACGGTGAACGGGCCATTGCAGGCCATGACGTCGCTGCATGAAGTGGTGTGCTCCGAAAAGGCCGCCTTCCGATGCCCGATGTCGGCCCGGTGTTCGGTGTTGAACCTGCGGTTTCCGGAAGAGATGCCCAGGGTGTCTTGTTTGGCCACAGATTACTGAAACCATTGAAGATTATTCCCTTCAATTTGGCGTAATCGTAATCACGTTTCGGAGACTGTCAAGATGGAGAGGGGATATCGTTTGCAAATTTTGCCCGGATATGGGCAACTGCCTTGCTGATGACGACGGTTGGGGTGGGAAGCGCGCCCTGGGGTTCTTGTTCCCATGCCCCCGTCGAAGCCAACCTCAGTCGATCCCGGAACGGGGTCGAAAACCAACAGGAGACGTTATGACCGTGGACATCACTTTTTTTGGAGCGGCTCGGGAAGTCACCGGATCCATGCATTTGATCGCTTCGGGACAGGACCGCATCCTGCTGGATTGCGGCATGTTTCAAGGCCGGCGAAAAGAGTGTGAGGAAAAGAACCGGCATCTCCCCCTGGACGCGACCACGGTCACCAACGTCGTTTTGTCCCATGCCCACATCGACCATTCCGGCCGGTTGCCGCTGCTGGTGAAAAACGGCTTTGCGGGTCGGATTTTTTCCACCCGCGCCACCGCAGACGCC
>JAJDOA010000215.1 GCA_022340405.1 Desulfobacteraceae bacterium
ACTCCTTCAATGCATCGACTTTCACGGCACGCCAGGTGGCTTCCACCCGCGCGCACATGTACGCGGCCATCGCCGGCGCGGTGGGCTCCTTGTCGGGTGAGCTGCACGGGGGGGCCAACGTCCGTGTGATGCAGATGCTGATGAAAATCGGCGATTCCGATAACGTGGAATCCTTCGTCCAGGGCATTCTGGATGCCGGAGAAAAGATTTTCGGACTGGGGCACGCCGTCTACAAAGTGGACGATCCGCGGGCGCACATTCTGGCACCCATGTCCAAGACCATGGGGGAGCGCATCGGGCAGCCCCAGTGGTACGAGATTTCCAAAAGACTGGAAAAGGTCGGGAAAAAAGCCTTCAAGGAGCGAAAGGGTATCGACATCTTCGTCAACGTCGATTTCTATTCCGCTTCCCTGTATTACGCCATGGGAATCCCCGTGGAATTTTTCACACCGTTGTTCGCCATATCCCGGATTTCCGGTTGGACCGCACACGTCGTCGAAGAGCGTTTTGCCGAGGCGGCTCCGAAACCGGCGCTGTACCGGCCCAAATCCGATTATGTGGGTGAATACTGCGGTCCGGACGAATGCAGCTTCGTGCCACCGGATGAACGATAACCGGGATTTTGAACCGGCAGAAGCGAGCGCATTCCCCGCAGCTTGCTGCGGGGAGTCTTCAAATCGAGGTGATCACAAAAGAATGGACCAGGCAGCAAAGGATCCACATCTCCGCATGACCCGGCAGCGCCGCGTGATTCTCGAAGAGATACGCGCTATGCGCTCCCACCCCAGCGCCGACGAAGTCTACGAGGTGGTTCGGCGGCGGCTGCCGCGTATCTCTCTGGGAACGGTGTACCGGAACCTGGAGGTGCTGTCCGAGCTGGGGGAGATTCAAAAGCTCGAGTTGGGCGGCACCACCAAGCGCTTCGACTGGAACCCGAACAAGCACTACCACATCCGGTGTCTGGATTGCGGGCGGGTGGACGACGCGCCCGTGGCGCCGCTGCTTTCCATCGAAGACGAACTTTACGGTTCCACCGTCTACGAAATCGTCGGCCACCGTTTGGAGTTTCTCGGCCGCTGTCCGGCGTGCTCCCGCAGGCATGAAAAAGACGAACTGGCAAATGCGGGATAGAAGCGATCTCCACTGGACGGGGATGGCGGTTTGAGCGTGGTCAAGGGGTGTCAGGCTTCATACAAGCGGGCTCTCAGCCATTCCTTCACTTCCCCCTCCAATGAATAGACGCCTTTGTTGTGGCCGATGGATTCTAGAAATCGGGCTTCGATTTCCTCGGGCATCTTGATTTCCGCCAACTCCTCCGCCGACTCGGAATCCCTTCGGATCAGATAGATGACCGGATCTTTCCAGGTGTTCACGACGAAATAGGTGGAAGAGTCGCTTTTGGAACGGACGTTTCGTTTACCCAAGGCGGGGTTGTTGCCCCATTCCAGGTACATGGTCACCGCGTCTGCAGGCCCCATGTCCCAATCGATTTCATTGAGCAGGTCCAAATCGCCCTGTAAGTCCTCCATTCGCATCGTCATGGCATTTCCTCCACCGCCTTGGCCGGATCTCGCGCAAAATTCAGGGCGGTTTCATTGCAGGCTCTCGATCGCGCCAGCGTCCATCGCCGTCGCGCCCCGGTGCGATGGCTGACGCGAAAACCTCATTTTTGCGGCTTCCAGTATTTGGTTCGGACGGCTTTCTGCGCTGCCGTCGTCCGCCGATAATGTACTGAAAACATAAGTCGCAACCCGCGGTGGTCAAGGGAGGCTCATGCATCACCTGCGCATCGCATGGCCGGAAGCGTTTTTCCTGTTCCGTCGTCCGAGTGACAACGGCGCTCGCATCGACTTCCCGTTGCCCCGGCGTCGGTCCATCAAGGACATCCTCGAATCCCTGGGGGTGCCCCACACCGAGGTGGGATTCATTTGGGTGGACGGTGAGCCGGTGGATTTTCATTTCATTCCCGAAGCCGGGCACGAGGTGGTGGTCCGACCCGTATCCGCCCCTTTCGACGTAACGAAGCCGTCGCGGTTGCGCCCCCAGCCCCTGGACGCGGTTCGTTTCGTGGTGGATGTCAATGTCGGCAAGCTGGCTGCATTGCTGCGAATGCTCGGGATGGACACGGTCTACTCCCCGCAGCTGAGGGACCGTCAGATCGCCTCCCTGGCGGAGAAGCAAAGGCGTGTCGTGTTAACCAAAGACCTCATGCTCCTCAAACGCAGCGCCGTGGTCTACGGTAGGTTTGTCCGATCGGTGCTTCCCGATGACCAGCTGCAGGAAGTGGTCGCGTTTTTCGGGCTGAAGGAAGCGTGTCGCCCGTTCCATCGGTGCATCCGCTGCAACGATGAGCTGTTGGTCGTTGAGAAGGAGGCCATCCTTCACCGGCTGGAGCCCAAAACGAAAAAATACTACCAGGACTTCAAGATGTGCAAAACCTGTGACCGGATCTACTGGGCGGGCTCTCATCGCGAGGCGATGAAGCGGAGGATTGCCGCGATCAACAGCCCCTTTTGCCACACGACCTAAACCGGCAGGCGGCTACGGAAGAGAGGAATCGATGATCTCCAGACTATTCCCCGTGGCCGTATCCAACGCGTACCACGCCTGCTGAAGAGATACCCTTGCCAGGGCGAGTCGGCTCCTTGCCTGGGTGAGGTCTCGCTGCGCCTCGTTGAGGCGGACCAGCGATTCCTGCCCCGCTTGGTATTCCTTTTCCACCAGGTCCCGGTTTCGTCTGACCAGTTCTGCATTTTCGCGCTCCAACCGCAAGCCCTCCTGGGCGGCTTTGAGCCCGGAAATGGCATCCCGCACTTCGGACGCCACCGAGAGTCGCCGGTCCTCTAGGTTTTTTTCGGCCTCCCGAAGGCGCGCACCCGCCTCCCGCAGACGTGCGCGGTCCGCTCCGCCGGAGAACAGGTTGTAGTTGAGCCGCAGTATGACGGCATTGCCGAAATCGTCACTTTCCAATCCCGAATCGCCCTCCCGTTCTCCTTCCACGGTGCCGGCCAATTCCACTACGGGATAAAATGCCCCCTTGGCCGCCGACACCTCCGCTTCGACACGACGGACAATTTTTTCCCTCAGCAGAACGTCCGGCCGATGGCTCATGGCGAAAGGGATCTCCGAACCCGTTTCCGGAGTCCGCATTTCCACCTCGGTCTCCGGCACCAGGGGGGCCAGCGTTGCATTTTCCGGAAACGCCGCCTCCTCGAGGCCCATCAGAGCGGCCAGGGCGGCTATGGCGGTGTCGTACTCCTGTCGGGCGGCGATCCACCGAAACCGGGCCGCGTTGACTTGGACCTCGAAATTGAGAATCGCGCTGAGCGAACCGCTCCCCGCTTCATGGCGAATGCGGGCATCCCGGACCTGTCGCGTGTTGAATTCCTCGTCGGCTTTGGCGATGGCAGCGTTCGCCCTGGCCAATTGCGCGCGGTGGTACGCCCCGGCGACCGCAGAAAGCAGAAGCCGGATGACCTCCCTGTGGGCTTCGTCGCTTTCCAGCCGGGCGTTCTCGGCCGCAGCCACGGAAAATTTGCGCTGAAACCCATCGAAAACCGTCCAGCTCAGGGTCAGATTCGCGCCGTAGATCTCCTGCGGATCCGCAACCTCCGCCGACGGATCGAAAAGCCGGCTCATCGCCAGTGCTCCCGTCCGATCGGTTTCGGACAGAGAGCGCCGTATTGCGGATGCGCCGGCGTCCAGTCGCGGCCAATACCGCGACCGGGCCTGCACCACCCGTTCGCGGGCCTGGGCCATTCGCGCCGCTGCGGCTTCCACGGAAGGATTGTCCGCCACGGCGACGGCCAAGGCGGTTTCCAACCGAAGGGCCTGCATCGCCTCAAGCGGCGGCGCACCGTCCGATGCCCAAGCGGCAGCGACGGGCGACAGGCCCACCAGGACCGACAGCAGGGCAAATACCTTTTTCATGATGGAGCTCCATCGGGGCATGGGGTTGTGGCGGCTATCGGTGGGACCCGACAGGAGCGGCCTCCGGTCTGGCTTGCTGCGGCTGTCCGGGATCGTCCTCCTCGGTCCGTCGGCTGCTGGCCGGCTCGACGTCCAGTCGCTTGGGCCAGACGCCGTAGCGCCATCGATGTATCAAGATTCTGAAATCGTTTAAAATTGCAAGTAGCCCTGGTATCAGAACCAGCGTGAGCAGGGTGGCGAACGCCACACCGGCTGCGATGCTGATGGCCATGGGGATGAGAAAACGTGCCTGAAGGTCGTTTTCCATGATCAGCGGTGTCAATCCTCCCACGGTGCTGATGGTGGTCAGCACGATAGCGCGGAAGCGCCGGGCGCCTCCCTGGATGATGGCCTCGAAAAAGGGGATGCCTTCGGCGAAGTTCTCGTTGACCCGTTCGATGAGCACAATGGCGTCGTTGACCACAACGCCTGAGAGGGCCACGAAGCCGAAAATGCTCATGATCGACAGGTCGAAGCCCAGCAGGAGGTGTCCGAGAATGCCGCCGATGATACCGAAGGGGATCGTTGTTAGAATCACAAACGGCTGGGCATACGAGCGAAACATTGTGGAGATGATGATGAAGATGCCCAGCACCGCGAGCGGGAACCCGACATACAGGCTGTCGAACGACTCTCGCATTTTCTTTTTCTCGCCCTGAAGGGCAATCCTCAGGTCGGGAAACCGCCGCTGCAGCTCCGGAAAGAAGTCGGAGGTCAGCTGTGCGAAAATTTCGTTGGCGTTGGCGCGCTTGCTGTCGACGTCTGCGCTTACGGCCACCCGTCGCATACCGTTGGTGCGCACGATTTCCGAATAGCCCGGGGCGAAGCGGATGTCCGCCACCGACATCAACGGCACCTCGTTGCCTTCACGGGTGCGGATGCGCACCTGATCCAGTTCGGCGAACCGGCTTCGTTCATCTGCGGTGTAGCGGACCTTGACCCGGATGTCGTCCCTTCCGCGCTGCAGGCGCAGGATTTCGCTGCCGTAATAGCCGGAATAGACCTGGCGAGCGAGATCTTCCACGGTCAGCCCCAGCGCCCGTGCCTCGGGCTTTAGCTCCAGTCGGATCTCGTTTTTGCCGGGAGAAAAATCGGAACGGATTTGAGACACACCGTCAAATTCCCGCAGCCGATCCATGAGGGCCTCGGAGGCTGCGAGTATCGGACCCATTTCCCGTCCCTGCACCCACACTTCGATGGGAGCGCCCGGGGGACCGGCCTGCAACCCGGAGAAGGTAAGGGATTTCACCCCGGCGATGGCACCGATTTCCTTCTCCCACCGCACCATGATCTCCTCGGCATGGATGCCCCGTTTTTCCGACTCCAGCAGGATGGCTTGCACGGCGCCTACTTGGGGGCCGTATTCCGGTATGTCCCCGAGTGTCTGCCCCACGACGGTCAGTCGGTCCCTGAGCATGGGATCGCCCGAGGCCGTCGTCGTTTTTTCGTTCAAACGGAGAAGGGCCGCTTCGATCTGGTCCACGGCGTCGGCCGTGACCTGTGGGGGGGTGGCGTTGGGAAACTCCACCGTGGCCGTCGCGATGAAACCGTCGATTTCCGGAAATACCAGGAATTTCAGCAAACCGCCCCGAACCAGTCCGACGGTGAGAAGCAACACGGCGATAGCAACGCACAGGGAAATATAGCGCCAGTAGAGGGCCCTGCTGAGAAAGGGCTTGTACACCTTGTCCACGAACCATTCCAAACCGCGGCTGGTGGTCCGGTGCACCGCGTTCAGCCGGCGTGTGAGCCGGTTTCCGCCTCTTGCGGCCCCGTTCGGGTCGGACAAGTCGTTCAGGTGCGCCGGCAGCAGAATGAGGCACTCTATCAGGGATACGATCAGGCAGGCGATCACCACCACCGGCATGATGGCGATGAATTTTCCCATGATACCGCCGACAAACATCAGGGGAGCGAAAGCGACAATCGTGGTGGTAACGGCGGCCACAACGGGGAGGCCGACTTCGGACACCCCGGCCACTGCGGCCTTGAGCGGCGAAAGTCCGTTTTTCCGGTGCACATAGATGGCCTCACCAATGACGATGGCATCGTCCACGACGATCCCCAACACCATGATCAGGGCAAACAGGGAAATCATGTTCAGTGTGCCGCCGATGCCCCACAGAATGGCGAGCGCTCCGGCCAGCGATACCGGAATGCCCATCCCCACCCAAAAGGAGAGGCGGGCGTTGAGAAACGCCCACAGGGACAGGAAGACGATGCACAATCCGTACATCCCGTTGCGCACCAGCAGGCTGATCCGGGATCGTAGCATTTCGGTGTTATCATAGAGGATTTCCAGGTTGGCCCCGGCCGGCAACCGGGGGTTCCGTTGCGCAACATAGGTCTGGACCGTGTCGGATATTTTCAGTGCATCCTCTTCCTGGGTCTTGAAAACGATCAGCATCACGGTCGGTTCGCCGTTGATGGTGGCCCGAACGGGGTCCTCGGTGAACCCGTCGTCGATCACCGCGAGCCGGTCCAGTGTGATGCGGTCCCCTGTCGGGTTCGCCTTCACCACGATTTCCGCGAGCTCCCGGCCCGTATACTTTCGGCCAATCGTCCGCACGCGGATTTCCTCCCCGCGGGTGCGGATGGTACCGCCGGCAAGGTTGAGGTTGCTGCGACGGACCGCGTCGGCCACTTCATCGAACCGTAAACCGTATTCCCGAAGCCGCTCCTCCGACACCTCGATGTTGATCTCGTAATCCCTGGCGCCGAACACGCCCACCTGAGAGACGCCCGGCAACTGCTGGATTTCGTCCTTGACCTCCTCGGCCCACTGCTTGAGACGCCGCTCCGACATGTCCCCGGACACGTAGAGCAGTACCACCGGATCCCGGATGAGCATCTCCGATATGATCGGCTGCTCGGCATCCACCGGAAACGTGGATATGGCATCCACCTCGGTCCGCACCCGCTCCAGCACCTCGTCGATGTCATAGTCCTCCCTGACCTCGATGATGGTGGTGCCGACGTTTTCATTCGAGTAGGTGGTGTACTGCTTGATGCCCTCCACCCCTTCCACGGCCTCCTCGATCTTACGGCTGATGCCCTCCTCCACCTCCTCGGGGTCGGCACCCGGATAGGGGACGGTGATTCGGATCATGTCCAGAGAGAAGGCGGGAAAGTTTTCCCGGATCATGGTCAGAATCGCAAGGCCTCCGGCCATGAAAAACAGCAGTAGGACGATGTTGGCGAACACGCGATTGCGAGCGAACGCGGCGATCAGCTGTTTCATGATTTGCTTTCCTCATCTCCGGTCGGAACAATCTCCAACAGCGCATTTTCCAGAGGATCCACCAGGCGCGTGGTCACCACCGTGTCGCCGGGCTGCAGTCCCTCCGATACCAGCGTCTCCTCTCCCTGGATGCGGGCGACCTTTACCGCAACGGTTTTCAACCGCCGCTCTTTCGCCAAATATACGGTGTCGTCGAAACTCACGGCCCATCGGGGCAGGCGGTACACGCCCTGCAAAACGATGCCCGGGATCCGCACCTTGCAGAACATTCCCTCCACCAGCGGAAGACCGCCGGACAGGGGCACGGCGTCGCTGCCTGTGATGCGCACGGCCACCGTGAGCGTGCGTGTCTGTTCGTTGAACCGCACCACCCGGTCCAGGCGGCCCTGCCAGACGTGTCCTCCGGGATCTTCCGTCCACCGGATTTCGCAGCGCACCGGCTGCAGCTTGTCGAACCAGGCACTGCGGGAGGCTACGGTCCCCTGCTCGAAGCGTAGCCAGCGTCGTGCGTCCCGACTGTCCAGCGAGACCTGGATCTCGAGAACGGAATCGTCGGCCAGGCGCACCAACTCCATGCCGGGACTGACGTACTGGCCCGGCTCCAGCTTGACCGATTTGATCCGCGCCGTGTAGGGGGCCCTCACGGTGCAGCGCTCCAGCCGGCTGGAGGCCATCTGCAGTCGGGCTTTGGCGCCTTCCAGTCCGTGGCGGGTTTCCTGAATCCGGATCGGGTACAAGATGAGGGTCTCGTCCATTTGCGCCACCTGGTCCACTGCGGCGTTCCATTTCTGCTCGGCGGTCTCGACGCCCGATCGGGTCCCTACGCTGTCTTTTTCGTACAGCCGTTTGAGTCGAAGGTATTCGGTTTCGGCCAGATCCCGGTTTCGCTCCAGAATTTTGAGCCGGTCCCGATCGGCGCGCCACTGTTTTTCCAGTCGCAGGATCGTGTTCTCCATTTGCCGTACCGCCGCCAATGTTTCTTCGTGGGCGGCCCGATAGTCCCGGTCGTCGATGCGAAACAGAAGATCCCCGATTTCCACCTGAGCGCCGGCCACCGCGTCGGGGTGCACCTCCACAAGGCGGCCGGACACCTCGGCGGAGATGGAGACTTCGTTGACCACCCTCGCCTCGCCGTAGCCGACGATGAAGACGGGTACGTCCTCCGGGAACACCTGTTCCACCTGAACCTTCAACGCCCGCTCCTTCTGCACGACCTCGGCCGGGGGTTTCTTCATTCCGGCGAGTGTCTGCATCCCGACGAACCCGGCGGCTATCACCAGCACGCAAACCGCGATACGGAAAAGCACTTTTTTCTCGGGTCGTTGCTCTGAAGGCTTCATGCGCAACTCCTTGCTCCTCTTGCCGTTGTCTGCCCAACGGTGTGTCATGCGATGCGATCGGCCCCTTCGAAACCCGCCTTACCGGGTGTTCTCCCTGTCCTGCACTTCCTTCACCGCCTGCAGCACCTCGCACCATTTCCTGGCGATTTCCGGCCCCACCTTCCGCACCAAGCCCACAAATGAGGCCAGGATGGCGCCTTCCAGCTCTTCCAGGCTCTGCACCGCATCCGGAGAGACGCTGACCACGACCCGTCTACGGTCCTCCAGGGATCGTTCCCTGCGAAAGACTCCCTTTTCCACCAGGCGGTCCACCATTGTGGAGGCCGAAGGAGGCGAAACTCCCAGAATTGCGGCGAGTTCTTTGATGCTGACCTGCCCCCGCTCCCGCGTTACGTTGACGGCGTGAATCTGGGGAAGGGACAGACCGCCGAGTTTCCCTCGGCCCGATTGGGATGCGGAATGTCCCGTGTAGTTTCGGAATACACGGTTGCGGATCAGTTTGCCGGTGGTGAAGATGAATCGGGCTTGCTCGAGGGGATCGTCGACGAACGAGTCGTCGCTCGTTTGGGTCATTTTCATAGGAATGCGCCGGTTTAGAGGGGAAAATTATTAGCGTTTTAAATAATTAGTTGTACTCATTATTAGTTTAGCTTGTCATTTGTCAAGCAAAACTTTCCTCATTTCATCGGGCCGGGGGATGATAGAATCGGGAAGGGAAAAGGTGGAAAAACGGTGGTGCAACGGCGGGACGTTCAGCGCTTGATCCAGATTTCGA
>JAJDOA010000081.1 GCA_022340405.1 Desulfobacteraceae bacterium
GATCCTCCTTGACCTTGAACGAAAATCCTAATTTTGAGATCGCTTCTAAGCCGGTTCACATCCCCTCGACCACCTCCACCGCCTTTTCCAAGGCCGCGTCGATATTCTCGGGTTTTGTGCCGCCGGCTTGGGCCATGTCGGGCCTGCCGCCGCCGCCGCCGCCGACCATCCCGGCAATGGGTTTGATGATGGATCCTGCCGGATACCGGTCGGTCAGATCCTGGGTAACTTCCACGACGAGCAGCACCTTGCCGTCCGCGGCACTGGCCAGCACCACGATGCCGGAGCCGATGCGGTCGCGAAAACGGTCGGCCAGGTCACGAAGGGCCGTGGGCGAATCGACAGAAACCTGCTTGACCAGCAACTGCACACCGTTGACCGTCCGTATTTCATCTGCGGTACTGCCGGCCTCCTTTGCGGCCAGCTGCGCCTTGAGCCGATCGACCTCCTTTTCCATCATTTTCTGGTTCTTCAGCAGCGCCTCCAGACGCTGCACCAGCGATTCCGGCCGGTCCCGCATGCGCCGCGCGGCCTCCTGAAGCCAGCCCACTCGTTCCTGGACAAACTTCAGGGCGGCCTCTCCTGTCACCGCCTCGATGCGGCGCACTCCTGAGGCGATGCTGGCCTCCTGGACGATCTTGAACAAGCCGATGTCTCCAGTCCTTTGCGCGTGGGTGCCGCCGCACAGCTCTTTGCTGAAATCGGCCAGGGACACGACCCGGACGCGATCGCCGTATTTTTCCTCGAACAGAGCGGTAGCTCCGGTGCGGAACGCGTCATCGGCGTCCATTTCGTCGGTGTGAACCGGAACGTTCTGGCGGATGCGCCGGTTGACATAGCGTTCGATCCGCTCGAGATCAGCCCGATCGATCTGCGAAAAATGGGTGAAATCGAACCGAAACCGGTCCGGCGCCACCAGCGAGCCGGACTGCTTGACATGGTCGCCGAGAACCCGGCGCAGCCCGTCGTGCAACAAATGAGTGGCGGTGTGATTCGAGGCGGTTGCCCTGCGTGCCTCTTCGTCCACGGACAAGGTGACCGTGTCTCCCTTGCGCACTGAGCCGGAGCGGACGACCCCCTTGTGGATGATGATGCCGGTAGGATCTTTGACGGTTTCGGTAATGTCCATGGCAAAGGCGGCATCGGTGCCCCCGTGGCCGGCGGTGATGGTGCCGCGGTCGCCGACCTGGCCGCCGGATTCCGCATAAAACGGCGTTCGCTCGGTGACCATCTCCAGGGTGTCTCCCCCGGAAGCCGCTTCCACCTCGCTGCCGTCGACCGCAAGAAGGAGTACCCGTGACTCCCCTGTGAGGTGCTCGTAGCCGGTGAAGTCCGCCTTTACGCCCTCTGCGGCGAGGCCCTTGTAGGCATCTCCCACTCCGGTGAACGCGGTCACGGTCCGGCTCCGTGCCCGCTGGTCCTCCATGGCACGGTCGAAGCCCTCCATGTCGATGGTGAAGTTCCGGTCACGCACCACGTCCCGAACGATGTCCACGGGAAAGCCGAAGGTGTCGTAGAGTTTGAACACCACGTCGCCGGAGACTTCGCCCTGTCCGGAGGCTTCCATTTCCGACAGCGTTTCGGTGAGCAGCTTCAAGCCCTTGTCCAGGGTTTCGGAGAACCGCTGTTCCTCGTTGCGGATGACGCCGGTGATGTAAGCCTTTCCGTCGATGAGCTCCGGGTAGGCAGGCTTCATGATTTCGAAGACCACGTCTGCCGTCTTGTGCAGAAAGGGCCGGGTGAGACCGATATTCCGACCGTATCGTATGGCGCGGCGCATGATCCGACGCAGCACGTATCCCCTTCCCTCGTTGGAAGGAAGCACGCCGTCTCCGATGAGAAAGGCCGCCGCGCGGCTGTGGTCGGCGATGACTTTCATAGCGACGTCGGCGTCGCTCTTTTCGCCGAATCGAATGCCCGACAGCTCCTCTGTCCGACCGATGATGGGCCGGATCAGATCAATGTCGAAATTGGTGGGAACGTCCTGCAGAACGGAAACCATCCGCTCCAGTCCCAGGCCGGTGTCGATGCTCGGCCGGGGCAGCGGCGTGAGCTCGCCGGAGGCGTCGCGGTTGAACTGCATGAAAACAAGGTTCCAGATCTCCAGATACCGGTCGCATTCACAGCCCAACTTGCAGTCCGGACGCCCGCAGCCGTATTCGGGGCCGCGGTCCAGATGGATTTCCGAGCAGGGCCCGCAGGGTCCCGTGTCTCCCATGGCCCAGAAGTTGTCCTTTTCACCGAAGCGGACGATGCGCTCTTCGGGCACGCCGATGTTGCGATTCCAGATTTCGGCGGCCTCGTCATCGTCCAGATAGATGGAAACCCACAACTGGTCGGCCGGCAGACCGTAGCCATTGGTGAGAAGGTCCCAGCCGAATTCGACGGCCTTTTCTTTGAAGTAGTCGCCGAAGGAGAAATTACCGAGCATCTCGAAAAAAGTGTGGTGCCGGGCCGTATAACCGACGTTCTCCAGGTCGTTGTGTTTTCCGCCTGCGCGGACGCACTTTTGGGAGGTCGTGGCCCGGTTGTAGTCCCGCTTTTCCTCACCGAGGAAAGTCCGCTTGAACTGAACCATTCCCGCATTGGTGAACAACAGCGTGGGGTCGTCGGCGGGAACCAAGGAGGAGCTGCGCACAATCTGGTGGCCGTGTTTGTGAAAGTAATCGAGAAATACCTTTCGCACTTCGTTTCCGGTCATGGATGTCCTCACGCGGGTTGACGGGTATCTGGATACACAGGGAGGAGTCTTCGCTGACGCCATCGGCATCCTGTGCGGGAAACCGAAAAAAGGGATTGGAGGATCAGGAGGTTTCCTCCTCTTCGGTAGTGGCCTGTTTTTCCACAAGGCCGAGCTTTTCACGGACCTTGTCCCGAATCTCCTGAACCAGGTCCTGATTCTCATCCAGGAAACGTTTTACGTTCTGCCGGCCCTGGCCGATGCGCTCCCCCTCGTAACTGTACCAGGCACCGCTCTTGTCGACGACCCCGGTTTCTACCCCGGCATCGAGCAGGTCGCCCGTCTGGGATATGCCTTCGCCGTACAAAATGTCGAATTCCGCCTCTTGGAAAGGGGGCGCCAACTTGTTCTTCACCACCCGGACGCGCGTGCGGCTGCCCACGATCTCTTGGCCCTCCTTGATGGCCCCGATTCTTCGGATGTCCAGCCGTACCGAGGAATAGAATTTCAGCGCGTTGCCCCCGGTGGTGGTTTCCGGATTGCCGAACACCACGCCGATTTTCATCCGGATCTGATTGATAAAAACCACCGATGTCATGGTCTTGCTGATGGTACCGGTAA
The DNA here is from genome assembly GCA_022340405.1 of Desulfobacteraceae bacterium. Lineage (GTDB taxonomy): Bacteria > Desulfobacterota > Desulfobacteria > Desulfobacterales > JAJDOA01 > JAJDOA01. The sequence continues at coordinate 3,302 of JAJDOA010000081.1, forward strand.
GTTTGCGCAAGGCCTGAGACATCAGCCGGGCTTGCAGACCCATGTGGGAGTCTCCCATCTCCCCTTCGATCTCGGCCCGCGGAGTGAGGGCGGCTACAGAGTCGATGACGATGACATCCACCGCGCCGCTGCGCACCAGCATGTCGGCGATTTCCAGCGCCTGTTCACCGGTGTCGGGCTGGGACACCAGCAACTCGTCACAGTTTACACCGAGCTTGCGGGCATAGACCGTGTCCAGCGCGTGCTCGGCGTCGATGAAGGCGGCAATCCCCCCCTGCTTCTGCACGTTGGCTACCGCGTGCAGCGCCAGGGTCGTCTTGCCGGAGGATTCCGGTCCGTAGATCTCGATCACACGGCCGCGCGGCAATCCTCCAATGCCCAGGGCCTTGTCCAGAGCCAGCGCTCCGGAGGGGATGACGGGGACCTGAACCACAGTCTGCGCGCCCAGGCGCATGATCGCTCCTTTGCCAAACTGCCGCTCGATCTGCGTCAGGGCGGTTTCCACCGCTTTCTTCTTGTCAGCCGATACGCTCATATCATTGTCTCCTCATTGTGATCCGGGAGCCGGCGCCCTGTCGGCAACCGTCTCATCTCATATGGAATTTTCGAAAAAATGGCAACATCTCATCGGCCGGGCGTTGCGGCCTCAGCGCTCTTTCCGGAGCATAGAAGGCTGTGGATAAAAAGGTATTCCGGCCCTACCAAGGACATGAAAAACCCGGTTCAATCTCAACCGATTTTTGGCAATTGCTTTAAGCCGACACGCTCCAGCGGGCGGTACACAGCGCCCCCCGGAAGCAGCCGACTGCTGTACAGCGTGATCTCCGATACCCTGAAAGGTTCCGTCCGGAAGGTCTGCCAGTGCGACAGCGCTTGGGTCAACGCAGATGCCGAAAGCTTTCCCTTGGCCCGGCCCAGTGTCAAATGGCCGCTGAAACGACGGCGGTCGCGGGGGAAACCATCATCGGCCAGCGACTGGTCCAGCGATGCCTGCAGTGCCAAAAGTCGCTCTCTGTCTCCGCCGCCGATTCCTGCCCACAGGACCCGGGCATTGCGAACAGCCGGAAACACGCCCACCCCCTCGGCACGCAGCCGGAAGGGTGCGTGCCGCTCTGCGGCACGGCGCATGGCACAGACCGTCGTTTCCACATCCGCGACGTCGATTTCGCCCAGAAACTTCAGGGTCAAGTGGATGCCCTCGCCCCGCACCCACCGCACCGGGAACCCGTAAGTCTTCCAGTGGTCCTGGATCTCCAGCAGCGCCTGCCGTACCGCATCCGGCAGCGAAACCGCGACGAAGGAACGAATGCGCTCTTTGCCCATTCGCGGAAACCTTTCGCAGAGGGGTGTGGATCCCGATAGGCAACCGGCCGTTTCCGGGAGGATGGGTTTCTCCCCGCATTTCCAACCCGTCCACCCGCAGTCCTTGCTCAGCCGCCGTTGGACCTCCAGGTCTTCTATCCCGACGTCTCGGTGGCGACCGGCTTCGCGTCCTCCAGTTTGGACGTGATGTTGTTCCGGATCCAGACGGGGTCCCACCACTCCACCGGATTGACGAAAGTGTCATGCACGATCATGCTGAAGTGCAGGTGGTCCCCGCCGGCTAAGCCCGTCATTCCGGTGCGCCCGATGATGTCGTTTTTGGCCACCATCTGGCCTTTTTCGACCTCGATCAGGCTCAAGTGGGAGTACATGCTGAACAGCCCGAAGCCGTGGTCGATGATGACGGTCTTGCCGTAGATACCGAGGTTTTCGCCAAACACCACGCGCCCGCTGTTGGCGGCGGGCACCGGCGACTGGGCCACCGAGGCCAAGTCTGCGCCCAGATGCACCTGATGGTCGACGATTTCTCCTGCGTAGCGATAATCACGTTGTTCGGCGAAAGACGCCTTGGGCGCCGAGCGTGGAAGTCGAGAAAAAACGCCTTCCCAGTGGACCACGGCGTCGGTTTGGGAACAAATCTGCTTCACCGTTTGATAGTTGGATTGCCGGAGCTCCCGGTTGACCGTCAGGAACTGCTCCAGGCGGGATGTGCCCGGCATGGCACCGATATCGGCCTCGAATTCGGGCATCTTCCAGTCCAGAAACCGATCGGAGATCTGGATGATGTCGTTGGGAAATCGACGTGGGTTGACCAAATGGGGGAATCCGGCTTTGGCGTCGTTTCCGGCTTCGTCCATCGCCCGAAGGAAGATGCGGACATCCGGGTCCTGATCGTAGGCTACGGCAAAAAAGGCCAAGTGCAGAGATTCGTCTTCGGCCAAAAAGCCCGGGTATCCGGGGAAAAAGTGCTCGCCCACCTGAACGCCGCTGGAGGGACAGCGTTCCGACAATCGGTACACCACCAGACCGGAGCCTCCCTGGCTGATATAGTGCGCCCGGCTGACCACCGCGATGGACGGGGGGCGTGTGTCGATGGTCACGGTTTTTTCGATCAGGGTCCGGTTGCCGTGCCACCAATTCCGCCAGGAGTGGTCGGTGACCGCAATGCGCAAAAGGGCCTCCCCGTCGGCCAATCCCTGCGCTTCCGGCTGCAGCTTGATTTCCAGCCGCTTGCTGTTCACAATGCCGCCCTTCAACAGTCCGACGGCGGGAAAGGAAGCCTCGGCCAGAGCAACCTCTTTTCCTTTCTGGGTCATAGTGACCCGCACGCCGCGCAGACCGCATCGTTCATCGGCAAGATCCAGCACGAGATCTGTGGATGCACCCACCACGGACGTTTCGGGGGTCAGCTTCACAACGGGGCGTTCGCCCTCCAACCGCACAGCGAGCACCCAGGCGGCGGGAACCAGGATCACCAACAATAGGACGATGGCCAGAACGAGTTTGATTCGAATTGGCTTTTTTGCTTTGGTATTCAAGGGTTATGTAATTCCTTTCTGTAGGTTTCGAAGCTGGAACCATATCAATTTCATCGGCTGGGTTCAAGGGTTGTTTGGCGTCCCTGCACCTTGACTTTTCCCTGCCTGCGGGCTACATGAACCGGCGACCAAACGGGTCGGGGAGGTGATCGTGCAGCTTGAACACATTGCCATCGGACCGGGAGCGCCGCTGTTGGTGATCGCCGGACCCTGTGTCATCGAAGACGAAAAGACAACCCTGTACATAGCGGAGCGGCTCAAGTCCATGGCAGAAGGGGCTTCGGTTTCGCTTGTATTCAAAGCTTCGTACGACAAGGCCAATCGCACCTCCCTGAAAAGTTTCCGGGGACCGGGCCTTGCCGAGGGACTGCGTATTCTCGAGAAAGTGAAAACCGAGTGCGAACTGCCCGTCCTTTCCGATGTGCATCAGGTGTCGGAGTTGGAAGAGGCCGCAACCGTGCTGGACGTTCTTCAGATTCCCGCGTTTTTGTGCCGGCAGACCGACCTGCTCCTGGCCGCCGCCGGAACCGGAAGGATCATCAATGTGAAAAAAGGGCAGTTCCAGGCACCGTGGGACATGGTGAACGTAGTGGAAAAGCTGCGATCCACCGGCAACCGACGGGTGCTACTGACCGAACGGGGCGCCTGCTTCGGCTACAACAATTTGGTGGTGGATTTCAGGGGGATTCCCGTAATGCAGCAGACCGGCTGCCCGGTGGTATTCGATGCGACCCACAGCACCCAGCTGCCAGGAGGCCAGGGCGATCGCTCCGGCGGGCAACGGGACATGGCTCCGATTCTGGCACGCGCTGCCATCGCTGCAGGGGTCGACGGCGTGTTCATGGAGGTTCATCCGGATCCCGACCGGGCACTTTGCGACGGACCGAACTCTCTGCCGCTGGACGGAGTTCCCGCCCTCTGGAGGCAACTCGTGGCGATACGCGAAGCGGTTCTCCCATCATGACCCTCTCCCCAACGAATTCCGGCCGTTTACAAGAAAAATTCCGCCGGATCCGCCTCCTTGCGATGGACGTCGACGGCGTGCTCACCGACGGCCGCATCACCTACGGAGACGCCGGAATTGAAACGAAAACGTTTCATGTGCACGACGGCTTGGGGATCCGGCTGTTGCTCCACCATGGCATCCGCGTCTGCGTCGTGACCGGAAGGCGCTCGGAGGCATTGCAGCGCCGGTGCCGGGAACTGGGTATCGATGCCGTATTCGACGGGGTCTCCGACAAGGCCGCCGTGATGGACGAGATCCGCAGCCGGTGGCAACTGGCCGAAGAGGATATCGCCTGCATGGGAGACGATTTGCCGGATATGGCCATGATGGAACAGGCCGGCTTGCGTATTGCCGTGGCCGATGCCCGGGAACCGGTGAAGTCCATGGCCGACGTGGTCACGCGATCGGCGGGGGGGAAGGGTGCCGTCAGGGAAATCTGCGATCGCATCCTGAAAAGCCAGGGAAAATGGGAAGAGGCCATGCAGCGGTTCCGGTGGAAACAGACATGAAAAGGCGCTCTCCCGGCATCAAACGGCTCCTTGTTGTGGTTATCCTGGTGGTTTTCGCCCTTGTGGTGGCAACGTTCATTACCTACCGGAAGGTGTCCGAACGCCCCGACCTGCTGGTGTCCGTTCTAGGAGAAAAGGCCAATCTGACCCTGGGGTCCATCCAGCACACCGCCACCCGGGACGGGGTCCGGGAGTGGACCCTGGAGGCCAAGGCCGCGCGCCTGATCGAAGAGAAGCAGCAGTTGTGGATGGAAGACATTTCCGTGGTCTATTTCCTTAAGGACGGAAAGGAAGTCTACCTGACCGCCGAACAGGGCGTTCTGCAAACCCGATCGAATGACATTGATGTGGCCGGCAATGTTGTGGTAATAAGCGAACCATATGAATTGAAAACCAAAAGGCTAAGCTACCGCCATGCGCAGCGCCGGGTCTTTTCCAAGACACATGTGGAGATCATCAGCACGAAATCGTACCTCGGTGCCGACGGCGTCAACTTCGACATAGACAGCAAGGTTGCCGAATTTACCGGCAACGTCGAGGGGATATTCAATGAAAACCTTCAATTGTAAAACCGACTACCGGCTTCTTCATCAGGCGCTCGCCCTGGCGGTAATGATGTTGCTGGCGGTTCCCCTCTGTCTGGCCCAGGACGCCTCGTCCGGCTCGGAAGGTGAAAGCGGCGGGGGCGAGCGCATTCATGTCGTGGCCGATCGACTGATCACCAATACGGAAGCCCAAACCGCAGAGTTCATCGGCAATGTCAGAGCCACCCAGGGCGATACGGTGATCGTCGGAGACCGGTTGAAAGTGTACTACGAAAACGCCAAGGGAAAGAAAAACGCCACGGGAGAGAACGCGGCCATCACCAAGCTCGTCGTCACCGGCAATGTCACCATCAATCTCGACGACAAGGTGGCCGTAAGCGAGCAGGCCGTATACCTCACCGAAAGCGGCATCCTGGTACTGTCCGGGGCCAACTCCAAAATCACCAGTGAAAACAACTCGGTTTCAGGGGACAAGATCACCCTGTACCGGGAGGAAGACCGAATGGAGGTGGAAGGCAGCAGCAAGGAACGCGTCGAAGCCATTTTTTATCCCAAAGAGAAGGGTCTGAACTGATTTCTCGAATGGCTACGCTCGCTCTGGACAATCTGATCAAAATCTACGGCGGTCGGCAGGTGGTGAATGATGTCAGCATGGCCATCGAAAGCAGCACGGTGGTCGGCCTCCTCGGCCCGAACGGAGCCGGAAAAACCACCACCTTTTACATGACCATCGGCATCATCCGCCAGGACGGCGGCCGGGTCTTCCTCAACGGGGAGGACATTTCCCACCACCCCATGCACCTGCGCGCCCGCAAGGGCATCGGTTATCTGCCCCAGGACGCATCCGTGTTCCGCAAACTGACCGTGGAAGAGAACATCCTGGCCATCCTGGAGACCACGGCGCTGAGCCGCCACGAACAAGTCCGGAAAACAAAAGAGCTTCTGGCGGAACTGGGCATCCAGCATCTGGCTCGACAGCGGGCGAGCTTTCTCTCCGGCGGAGAGCGACGGCGGCTTGAAATCTGCCGGGCACTGGCAACGGACCCTTCTTTCATGCTGCTCGACGAGCCCTTTGCCGGAATCGACCCCCTTGCGGTCGTGGATATCAAGAACATCATCGGGCACCTCAAAGACCGGGGAATCGGGGTGCTCATATCGGATCACAACGTGAGAGAAACCCTGGGGGTATGCGACCTGGCCTATCTGATGTGCGACGGCATCATCATCGAGTCCGGTACGCCAACGCATATCGCCTCCAGCGAGACGGCCTGCAGGGTTTACCTCGGAACCGAATTCAGACTGTGATATGGCGCTGGAACTCCGACAACAACTGAAGCTGTCCCAGCAGTTGATCATGACGCCGCAGCTGCAAATGGCAATCAAGCTGCTGCAGCTCAATCGTCTTGAACTGATGGACACTGTCACCCAGGAGCTGGAACAGAACCCCGCGCTGGAGGAAGAAATCGACAGTGAGCCGATCGATGGCTCCGAACCGACGCCGGAACGCGAGGGCGAAGACGCCGAAACACAGGAAGTGACCATCGAGGAAAAGATGCCCGAAGACATCGACTGGAGCAACTACCTCGATGAGTTCAACACACCCGGAAGAGCCAGCTATGAGGCCGAATACCGGGAAACGCCGAACTTTGAAACCTTTATCGCCCCCAAGCAATCCCTTCACGAGCATCTTCTGTGGCAGTTGTCGATGACGTCCCCCTCGCCCGAGGAGGAGCGTATCGGAAGCCTCATCATCGGCAACCTGAACCGGGACGGCTACATGGAGATATCCTTGGAGGAGCTGGCCGAAATGAGCGGGTCACCGGAGGAGAAGGCCCAGGAAGTGCTCGAGATGATGCAGACCTTCGATCCGGTGGGTGTATGTGCACGGGATCTGCGGGAGTGTCTCCTCATTCAGGCCCGGCACCTGGAAGTCGCGGACTCGCTGGTGTTGGAAATCATTGAAAAGTGCCTCACGCCGCTGGAAAACCGCAATTTCAAGGCCATCTGCAAAACCGTCAAGGCCGGTATCGACGAAGTCACCCGCGCCATCAACGTCATTCAGAGCCTGGAACCCAAACCGGGCCGGCAGTACTCCGATGACGAACCACAGTACATCACCCCGGACATCTACGTCCACAAGCTCGGTGACGAATTCATCATCTGGATCAACGACGACGGCCTGCCCAAATTGCGCGTTAGCAACTTCTACAGGGACGCTCTGAAAGGCGGGAAGAAGCTTCCCGACAAGGCGAGAGACTATGTCCAGGAAAAAAT
>JAJDOA010000246.1 GCA_022340405.1 Desulfobacteraceae bacterium
GGTTTTGGTCCAGACCACGCGGACCTCGGCCTTCGGGTTAACGGACCGGACGCCACGGGTGAAGGCGTTGATGCCGCGAATCACCTCGGGGATGGGAAAGGCGGCGACGTAACCGAGCGTTCCCGATTTCGTCATGCTGCCGGCCACGATGCCGGTGAGGTACCGGGCCTGGTACATGCGACCGAAGTAGTTGCCCATGTTGTCTGCCGTTTTGAATCCGGAGCAATGCATAAAAACCGTTTTGGGAAATTGCTTGGCCACCTTGAGCATCGGATCCATGTAGCCGTAGCTGGTGGCGAACACGACGTCGAACCCCTTGCGCGCCATGTTGAGCATAACCCGTTCCGAATCCGGCCCCTCCGGGACCGCCTCCACGTAGGATGTCTTCACGCCGGGGAGCTCCTCCACGGCCTTTCGACCGACATCGTGGGCATAGGACCAGCCGGCGTCGCCGATGGGTGAGACATAGATGAATCCGACCTGCATTTCCTTGTCCGCCGCGCCCGCGGGGGAGAGGGCAACGCCCAGAACCAGCAAGACCACGATCAATGCTCTACGCATGGGAATCCTCCTCGAAAGTGGGTTGTCGGACCGATTGCGATATCCGAGCGGTAGACTGCTGACAGGTTGATGAGAACAGAAGAAATCCTGCAAGTAATTCCGAAGTTATAAGGAACGGTCCGGGGGGTGTCAACAGCAATCCCCCCAAATGTCCGCCGCTGTCTCCTACGCCTTGTCCTTTCCCTCGGCGATCCGGCTCAGATATTCCTGCCACTCCATGGGCAGCAGCTGACGCTTGCGATTGTTGCACTCCTTGCAGCAGGGAACCACGTTGGCCTTGGTGGTCTTTCCGCCCCGGGCGAGCGGGATGACATGATCCATGGTCAGCTCCCGGGCGGGAACACGCGCACCGCAGTAATGGCAGATCCCCCGGTCGCACCGTCGCTTCCACCATTGCGTGGCGCGCAGTTCCCGAGCCTTCGCCTTTTCACGACGGATCTCGTCGTCCTGAAGGTCATAGGCCCAGGGCTGCGGCTCCCGGCTTCTGCGCGGTTTTTTCCCCATGGCGGTTTACCCCTCCGACACGACCAACCCGCGGTCTTTCAGCCAGCGGTGGATCTCGGAAACGAGAAGGAGATAGAATCGATCCGAACCTCCCAGCCCCTCCCTTCCGAAGAAATAGTTGATTTCCAGAAACAGCGGCTCCGGGTCGGCTCGATCCTCGGCGAACAGGATATCGAAACCGGCCAGATCGATGCCGGAGGTCCGACAGAACCGATCCACGGCCCGCCGGGCCTTTTCCTGCAGCTGCGGGTCGCTGTCCCGATCCACGGCGCCGCCGGCTGCCAGGCTGGCCTGAAATGCCCTGTCGTCCATCCGCCTCCAGTAGGAGACGTGTCGGCGGCCGATGGTCGCAACGCGAAGGCAGCGGCCGCCCGACGGAACGAACGACTGCAGAACAAACCCCCGCTGGCCGCTTTTTTCCCATCGTGCCGCCCGCTCCAGAAGATCGGAGAAAGCATCCCGGGAGTCCACCCGGTACACCGCCTCCCCCTCGCCCCCCCAGTCGAACTTGAACACAAAGGGATAGCCCAGCTCGGTGCCCGCGGATCGATGAAAAAACCGTCGCTGGTAATCGGCCACCGACGGAAAGGCGAAGCTGGCCGGGTGCGGCGTTCCGGTTTCGGAAAAGAGCCGAATCTGTCCGGTTTTTCCCGGATAGGCCAGCCTGGCGTCGTAGTTGGGAAACACGTGGTCGCAGGCTTCCCGCGCCATCCGGTACAGGGACGGATAGCACCCCTGGCCCAGTATCACCGCGTCGGCATCGGCCATGGCGGCGCGGTCCGCTTCGTCCGGCTTCCGGCCCGCGCAGATGCGGTTTACGTCGGCGACGAAACAGGGGTGGTAGGAGACAATCATACGGATTCCGCGACCCTTCTGCATCTCGGTTTGTCTTATGAGAATAGGACGTTATGGTTATAAAGGTTTCGGGTTTCAGTGTTCAGGTTTCAGCCCTGCCGCAGGCCGGGGCGAAGCGGAGATCCCGGGCACCGGGGCCGGCGGCATGTCTCAAGCGAAGTCGACGGAGTCGGGCGGTTCCATCGGTATTCCGTTCGCCAATACGTCATAACAGCCTCGTCATAGGGATCGCATGGGCAAACGGGCGACCAAGGGCTCATTTAATATATAAAAATCAATTAGTTATAATCCATCAGGCTCCTGAACACTGAAACCCGGAACCTTCAGTATCCGAAACGCCGCAGGGCCCTGGTGTCCCGGGTCCAATTTTTCTGCACGCGTACGAAGAGCTCGAGGTAGACCTTGGCGCCCAGCATCCGCTCCAATTCTTTGCGGGCGTCCTCCCCGATGCGCTTGAGCTTCGCCCCCTTTTTTCCGATGATGATCCCCTTCTGCGTGTCCTTTTCCACATGAATGGTGGCGCGGATCCGAACAAACTTTCCCGACGACGCCTCCTCGAAGGACTCCACCGTGACGGCCGTCGCGTAGGGGATTTCCTGCCCGGTCTGCCGGAACACTTTTTCCCGCACGATTTCTCCGGCCAGAAACCGTTCGGAAACGTCGGTGACCGCATCTTCCGGGAAAAAGGGGGGACCCACGGGAAGGCGCTGCTCCATGGCGTCCACCAGATCGGGAAGCTGGTACCCGTTCAGCGCCGAGATGGGGATCACCGCGTCGAAGGGGTATGCCGTGGACCAGCTTTCGATGGCAGCGAGAACCCGGTCGTTGTCGACACGGTCGGCCTTGTTGAGACCCAGGATCACGGGCTTTCGGCTCGCCCTGAGCTTTTGCACCAGAAGTTCTTCCGATGCGGGATCCGATCGGCTCAGATCCACCAGAATCAGCGCCATGTCGACATCCTGCAGAACGGACACCGCCGCCTCGACGATACGCACGTTCAACGGCTTGCTGGACCGGTGTACGCCCGGCGTGTCCAGAAAGACGATCTGTGCGCCTTTCCTGTGCAACACGCCGAGAATGCGGTTTCGTGTGGTTTGCGGCTTCTGGGAGGTAATGGAGATCTTCTGGTCCAGCAGCCGGTTCAGCAGGGTGGACTTGCCCACGTTGGGGGCGCCCACGATGGCGACGAATCCCGATCGATGGCCCGCGTATGTCTTTTCCTTCTCACCGGTCATGCGAGAAAATAGGTTGGATCCGAAGGGATTGTCAAGAAGCGGGGTGGGGGCATGGGTCGTCCAAAGATATCCGCTTTGCCCTTCCTGTCGATCCTCGGGTTTTGACGCTACGGGATGTCAGTCCGGCCAGTTGGAGAGGAGAGCCAGGATCTCCCGCCAGAGGGCATCCCTGCCCA
>JAJDOA010000266.1 GCA_022340405.1 Desulfobacteraceae bacterium
GAGGCGGCATCGGCCCGAACGGATCCGGCCCGGGAAGTCCGGTACGAGGGCGGGAAACGGCTCGTCCGAAGTTTTCGAACCCCGGCGCCGGCACCGGACGGGGCGGCGGGCTTCAGAGAAGGAGGCGTCTATCTGATTACCGGGGGCGCCGGCGGCCTGGGCACGGCGATCTGCCGGTATTTGACGGAGACGTACCATGCCAGGGTGATTCTTGCCGGCCGCTCGCCGTTGGATGGCGGCAGGAGAGAGCGGATCGATGGCTTGCGACGATCCGGGGCAGATGTGACCTATGTCCAAGCCGACGTCACAGACCCGGATGCGGTCTCCAGCCTGATCCGGGATATCCGCACCCGGGCGGGCCGCCTCAACGGCGTCCTCCATGCCGCCGGGCTTTTTTCCGAACCCGTGCTTACCGAAACCGACCGCTCGGTGTTCGAATCGGTGTTGGCCCCGAAGACCGCCGGAACCATCAATCTCGATCACGCGACGCAAAACGAATTGTTGGACTGCTTCGTCCTGTTTTCCTCCGCATCGGCCGTGCTGGGAGATTTCGGTCAATGCAGCTATGCGGTGGCCAACCGGTTTCTGGACGGCTATGCCCGATACCGGGAAACCCTGCGCGCCGACGGAAAGCGTTGGGGAAAAACCCTTTCCATCAATTGGCCCCTGTGGAGGAAAGGGGGGATGCATCGCAACGATGCGTCCGAGCAGTTCTACCTCAAAACTTCGGGCTTGGCGTATCTGGAGACGAAAGACGGCCTGAACGCGCTCGAAAAAGCCCTTCGGCATCCCCGGCCGCAGACGGTTGTTCTTACCGGAGACCGGCGGAGGATCCAGGCCCTTCTCGACGGCGGTCCGCCGGAGGGTGAATTTGGCAAGAACACCGGATACCGCGGCCCCCGCCGGTTGTCGGGTGCATCGGATGGCGGAGGCCGACTGGCGGACCGGGTCTGCGGCGATATCCGCATCGTTGCCGCAGACATCCTACAGGCGGCGCCCGAGGAGCTCGACATCCGGGAGAATCTGGGAAATTTCGGCTTCGACTCTCTCACCCTCAAGCAGTTTGCCGAGGCCTTGGAGCGACGGTTTCACGTCCAGTTGCAGCCGTCCATCTTTTTTTCCCACAGCGATATCGCCAGCCTGGGCGACCATCTGCTGGACGCCTGGAAAGAGCCCTTGATGCGGCTCTATGGGGACCGTGCGGAGGAGATGTCGGCAGGCCCGGCGGGCGGGGAGGTGGAGAGACCGGCGGCGGTTGTCGCTCATTCCGGCATCGAAAATGCCGGCAGCCGCAAACGGTGGATCGCGGTGGTCGGGGCGTACGGGCTGTTTCCCGGATCCGGAGATCTTACCGAATTCTGGAGCCATCTCGAGGCCGGTGACGATCTGGTCACCCGGGTGCCCCGGGACCGCTGGGACCGGACGGATCCGGACGTGCCGGAAATCGATGATCCAACCGGATGGGGTGGATTCATCACGGGAGTGGATCGTTTCGATCCCCTGTTTTTTGCCATTTCCCCCCGGGAAGCCCAACTCATGGACCCCCAGCACCGGCTGTTTCTGGAGTGCGTCTGGAAGACCGTGGAAGACGCCGGATACAGCGCATCGGCCCTTTCCGGAAAACGGGTGGGGGTTTTTGCAGGCATCCAGTTCAACGATTACGAGCAGCTCCTGATCCGCAAATGGACCGGAGCCTACCAGATGGCCACGGGCAATGCACGGACCATGCTGGCCAACCGGGTCTCGTTCCAAATGAACTGGCAGGGCCCCAGCGAAACCATCGACACGGCCTGCTCCAGCAGTCTGGTGGCGGTCCACCGTGCGGTGGCCTCCTTGAGGGCCGGTGAATGCGAGCTCGCGGTGGCGGGCGGGGTGAGCCTGCTGCTGACCCCCGGAACCCTCCTGGCAGCCGCCCGCCTGGGGGTCTTGTCCCCATCGGGCCGCTGCCGGACTTTCGACAAGGATGCGGACGGCTACGTCAAGGGAGAAGGCCTCGGCGCGGTGCTGCTGAAACCGCTGGAACGGGCCGTCCGGGACCGGGATCATGTTTATGGCGTGATCCGGGGATCCGCGGTCAATCACGGCGGGCGGGCCCATTCCCTTACCGCACCCAATGCAAGGGCCCAGGCCAAGCTCTTGCGGGCGGCTTTTGCCGACGCATGCGTCGATCCCCGGACCCTCTCCTACATCGAAGTCCACGGGACCGGCACCGAGCTGGGCGACCCCGTGGAAGTGGACGGAATTCGACAGGCATTCGAAACGGGCAACAAGGGGGTGGACACGGCCAAGGTCCGGAAGACCTGCGGGCTGGGAACGGTAAAGACGAACATCGGCCACCTGGAGCCGGCCGCCGGCATTGCCGGCCTGCTGAAGGTCCTGCTGGCCCTGAAGCACGGAAAGCTTCCAGCCACGCTGCATCTACGCCAGGTGAACAAGTACATTTCCCTGGAGGATACCCCGCTGTACATCGTGGAAACCACCCGGCCCTGGGCACGCATCCAAACACCGGAAAACGGAGAGTTCCCCAGACGGGCCGGAATCAGCTCCTTCGGGTTCGGCGGCACGAATGCGCATGTCGTCGTCGAAGAATACCGGGGTCCGGCGGATCGTCTTCCGCCTCCCGATGGAAGGGAGGAGGCCCAGCTGATCGTCTTGTCGGCCCGAAACGAAGAGCGCCTCAACGTCTATGCCGAGCGTATGGCGGAATTTCTCCGAATCGAAAATCGAAAATCAACAATCGAAAATATCGCTTACACCCTCCAAACGGGTCGCGAGGCGATGAGCGAACGGTTGGCGTTGGTGGCCGACTCCGTCGACGACCTGAAGAAAAAACTGTCCGGATTCGTAAGGGGGGAGCGTGACGGGAGCGGGGTCTTTCGAGGCGCCGTCTCCCACCGGCCCAGCGATGCCACGGAACTCGTGCGGGGAGAGGAGGGCGAGGCCTTTGTCGGAATGCTTCTCCAAAACCGGAATCTCGACAAGCTGGCCCGCTTGTGGGTTTCGGGAACCGAACCGGACTGGGCGAAACTGCACGGGGATTCGGCCCGCCGGCGGATCCCGTTGCCCACTTATCCGTTTGCAGCCGAGCGGTACTGGATTCCGGAGCCGGATGCCGACAGCACCCTCGGCGTGAATGGGCGCCACCCCCTCATCGACGAGGTGGACCTGTCGTCCAGTCTGGACCGGGGAATCGTGTTCGGCAAAACCCTCAAACCGACGGATCCCATCGTCCGCGATCACCGGGTGCGGCATCAGCCGCTGATGCCGGGAGACGCCTACCTGGAAATGGTCCATGCCGCCCAATCCATGGTGGAGCCGGGCCGCCGGTACAAATTCGTTCGACTGGTCTGGCGGAAACCCCTGGCCGTGGACCGGGCGGAAAAGCGCGTCGCATTGCTGCTTCGGAGAAAGGCGGACCACCTGGCCTTTACGGTCCAGGAACGGGAAGGCCCGAAACCGACGGTCTACGCCACCGGGGAGCTTCACCCGGTGGAAACGGCGGAAGGGTCGGAACCTCCGCGGATGTCCATCGAAGCGATCCAGGCGGCCTGCACGCTGGAGATGGAAAAACTCCCCTTCTATCGGCGGTTCCGGGACATGGGCGTGACCTACGGCGACTGCTTCATGGGGGTTCAGCACATCTGGGGAAACGACAGGGAGGCTCTCGGCCGGCTCTGCCTGCCCGCGGCAGCCCGGGAACAGCTGCCCCGCATGACCTTCAACCCCTCTTTGACGGACAGCGCGCTCCAAACCATTGCCGGTATCGGCCTTTCCCATAACTCCGGTGCGCAGCCGATTCGGGTGCACTACGCCGTGGACGAGGTGGAGTTGCTCCACCCGCTTCCAGCCGAGGGGTATGCCCATGCCCGACAGGTGGATCGGGACCGCTTCGATGTGTCCGTACTGGACCATGACGGCCGGATCTGCCTGCGGTTCAACGGTATCCGGGTGGGAGAGATCCCGGACCCGCTGCAGGGCCTCCTGTTCAAGCCCCGATGGGTTCCGGTCCTGCCGGTTTCGGACCCGACCGCCTCCTCGGTCGCCGAACCGGAGAAGGGGCAACAGACCACACTGATTTTCTACCCCCCGGTGAGCATGGGCCTGGAAAAAGCCCTTGCAGCGCTCTATCCCGAAGACCGGGTACACCGCATCCGGCTGGGGAGAAGAAACCGGGTCTATTCCCGGCATGCACGGGAAATCGACGTCCATGATCCGGAGGGCCCGGCGCGTTGCCTGAACGGTTTTTCGCGAATCCACCGGGTTTTCTTTCTGGGGGGGCGCCCGGGGAGCCAAGCGGAACCGGACGATCTCGAGACCCTGGCGGCAATCCAGGAAGCGGGCATCATCACCCTGTTCCGACTGGTCCGTTCGCTGGTTCGGGACCCTTCCGTCGATGCCGCGCCCACCCTGACCGTGTTGACGCACGATGGGTACGGCTTCGGCCCCGATTCGCCCGTCAACCCCTATTCCGGGAGTTTGACCGGATTCACCCGGGTCTTGGCCCTGGAATGCCCCCGGTTGCATGCCGCAGTCGTCGATGTCCGCCTGAAGGGCCTTCCCCCGAAACCGAAGCCGAGCCGGTTGAAAGACCTGCTCCTGCCGGTGGTGGAACACGTCGATCGGTCCCGGCGCCCGGTAGAAGCCGTACTCGAGCAGGGAAGGTGGTACGAGCGAATCCTGGAACCGGTTCGACTCCCCTTCACCGACCGGATACCGTTCCGGGACCGTGGGGTCTATTTGATCCTCGGAGGTGCCGGCGGCATCGGCATCGAGCTGGGGAAATACCTGGCGGGGCTGGTCCATGCCCGGTTGGTGCTGGTCGGGCGCAGACCCATGGACGACGGCGTGAAGGAGCGGATGGCCCGGATCGAGGCGGCCGGAGGGGAAGTGCTCTACATCCGGGCCGACGCCGCCGACCTCCAGGGCATGAAAGAGGCCGTGGCGGAGGCCAAGTCCCGGTTCGGCCGCATCAACGGCGTGTTCCATTCCGCCATCGTTTTGAAGGACAGGTCCCTGGCCGCCATGGACGAAGAGACCTTCCGGGACGCCCTCGCACCCAAGGTGGCCGGCTCCGTGGTCCTATACAGGGTCTTCCGGTCGGAGCCCATCGACTTCATGGTGTTCTTTTCCTCGCTCCAGTCGCTGACCGGAAATCCCGGTCAGAGCAATTACGCCGCAGCCTGCAGTTTCAAAGACGCCTATGCGCTGTATCTCCGGAAGAAGGCGGCCTTTCCCGTCCGGCTCGTCAACTGGGGCTATTGGGGCAGCGTGGGAATCGTCGCGGACACGCACCATCGAAAACGGATGGCCGACCAAGGCGTCGGGTCCGTGGAGCCGGAGGAGGGCCTCGAGGCGATTCGCCGGATATTGAACCACCGGATCCCCCAGGCGGCGCCGTTTCGGATGGATCCGAAAACGATGGACGCCATGGGAATCGACCGGAGTTACGAGCTGGTCCTCTATCCCGATGCAGACCCGTCGGTGTTCGACGCCGTGGTTGCCCGTATCCGCAACGACGCCGTGAAGAAGAAGCGGCCGCCGTCGTCTTCTTCGGCGCTCGACGAACTCGACCGTTTCGGGCGCTCTCTGCTGTGGGACGCCTTTCAGCGGATGGGGGTGTTTCGCAAATCCGGAGAGACAACCACCCTCGAGCGTCTGGCCCAGGCGGCCTCGGTGGCTCCCGGCCACCACCGTCTCCTGGAAGCGCTTGTGGAACTGCTGATTCGCGCCGGATGGCTCGAACGTCTGGGGCGGGAGGTAAAGACGTGCCGGATTCCCTCCGCTTCGGATCATGCGGCACGCCTGGAGGGACTCGATGCCGAAAAGGACCGGTTGTGCTCGGCGCATCCGGACCTCTCCCCCCACATCCGACTCCTGTGGACGTGCCTTTCGCGCTATCCGGAAATCCTGACCGGAAACACCCCGGCGACGGAGATCCTCTTCGAGAACGCGGGCCTGGGCAGGGTCGAGGGTATCTACAAGAACAATGCCGGCGCCGACTCCTACAACCGCCTGGTTGCCGATGCGGTGGGGGCGTTCGTCGCATCGCGGATTGCGCACCTGCCCGAAAAGGAGAAAATCCGCATCCTGGAGATCGGGGCCGGGACCGGGGGCACCAGCGATGCGGTGCTGCGCGCCCTCGAGCCGTATGCAAACAGGGTTCATTTCATCTACACGGATATCTCCCGGCGGTTCGTACAACACGGGAAGAAGCATTACGGGGACCGGTCTTTCGCGGACTTCCGTGTTCTCGACATCGAAGGCGACTCCGAGGACCAGGGCTACGGACCCGGAACGTGCGACCTGGTCCTTGCGACCAACGTGTTCCATGCCACCCGGAACATCCGGCACACCCTCCGGAATGCCAAGTGCCTGTTGAAGACCCACGGGTGCCTGGTCCTGAACGAAACCACGAAAGTTATCGAATTCAATACGCTGACCTTCGGGCTGCTGGAGGGCTGGTGGAAA
>JAJDOA010000090.1 GCA_022340405.1 Desulfobacteraceae bacterium
TAGGGGAGGGGTTTATCCCCTCCCGCTGGTGGGATCACTTACCCCGAACGGGCGGGGATCAACCCCGCCCCTACGAAAAGCAAGAAAAGGCCGTTCCAATCGGAACATACTTTTGACAAATGCTCTAGAAACAGCCCCTAAAAGGGTTGTCCGAACATCAGCCACATCCCGCTTCCCTCTTCGGATACGGCCCAGTCGAAACGCACCACGCCTCCGGCCATCATGGCCCTGATTCCCAGACCGACATCCACTTTCCATTCGCTGAACAATTCGGAAAACGAATACTCATCGGCCACACGGCCCCCTTCGATATAACCCACGAACTGCCACCAGTCCATTTGGAGCCACCGCAACCAGGACACATTCCCGATGGGATTCCAAAAGGGGGTGTAGCGGACCTCGGCGGTGGAATAAACGACCGAACGATCATTGAAGCGTCCTGTCGGGTAGGCCCGCATGCGGTAAAATCCCCCCAGCGTGGCGCCATCGTAATGAGGCGGTCGGTTGGTGATGACGACATCGCCGGAAGGGGTCACCGATTCGCTCCAGCTGGGCGAATCACCGGTCCACGCATTGAAAGCGAGGACCCGCTGCTTGGCCCACTTGCTTTTTCCCAACGACAAATACTTGCTGGCCTCGAATTGCCAGAAGGTCCAGGGAAATGCCGCATCCCCCCAGCCGAAGTCACGCGTCACGGAAAAGAACTGGGAACTGCCCGTGGAGGGATTGTTCGGATAGTCGGTGTTGTTGTAGCCGATTCCCAATTCCACAGGGTGAATGGTACGCTCAAAAAGCCCAAATTCGGTTTCGAAAGATTGCAATTCGTTGTACTGGCGCAGCATCAGAGTGGTCACTCCGCCGGTAAGGGGATTCCAGCTCGTTCCGCCGGTGCCATCGCCCTGAAGCATGCCGCCCTTCAGAGAATACGATACCATGCCTCTGTTTCGGGCAGCGCCGATGGGCAGGACGTACTCCAATTTGAAGTCGGCCCAGTTGCTATTGCCGGGAGTCACCACGTAATCGTCCCTATCCGAGTCGTTGCCGCCGCGCCGGGGCTCATCGGCAGGATAGGCCAGGCGGAAGTAGGCACGCTGCCTGGGGTAGTGGCCATAGGAGGCGACAGCCGAAACGAAAAACCGCTCCGTCCAGGGAAGCCGGTAATCCCAGAGGCCCAGGACACCACCGTATGTGTCTTCCAAACCACCGAAGCCGGTGGCGCCTACGAGCAGTTGATCCTGCCCATATCCTTTGGCACCGCCTCCGACACCGAAGACCGTGCCCATCCCATCGGTGGAAAACGCATAGGGGAGGACCAGCCACTCCTTACCCTTTTTCGGGTTTTCGGCACGGATGGATTGCTGTATCACCGTGGCCCGGGATTTGGCCGGGGCTGAGGATGGCATCCATGCGAGGGCCAAAACGACGATCAGAACAGCGTTGAGTGATTTCAATTTCATGTGACAAGCCCTTGTCAGGATGTGGATTTGTTCGATGGAGAATTGAACGACGGATTCTTTGCAGCGTCGAAGTTTGGTCACTTCGAAGCCAAACAGAACTTTTCCCCTATAGCCTTTGTCCATAAAGTCTGCAATTTTTTATCCTCTCTTGCGGTCCAATACCCCGCAGCATGGTTTGCATTCGATTCAGGGAATTCAGCTCTGATACCTCTTGCAATTGCAATTTTCTTCGTCTGCCTTTCTCCGTATTCAAGAGCTTTTCTTTCCGCTTCAGGGATTGCCGGTATATTCCGCAACCAACCTGCGAAGCTCCTCCGATCCGGGATTGCTGACCGAGTCTTTTACGAGGATATCCACCGGGGAAGCAGGCTTGCCGTAATAGGCCGCATTCCATTTGTCCCGTGTGGCAACCACGGATCCGTCCAGGGCAAGGCCTGCAAACGCCCCCTTCGACCGCGAAAAGGAAAAGATGTCCGCCTTGACGTTCGACGAGGCCCCCATTCCCTTCGGACCGGCGGAGATCGAAGAATCCGCCCCCAGCTTCGCCGAAGTGGCCAGCAAGGCATCCACCGCCTTTTGCGTCCGCAGCATCATGACGACTTCCGCGGCCTCCCCGCCGATCTGCAGACCGAAACTGACGGATCCGACGGTGTAAAACGCCGGCTGGCTCCACTGGTTCCGCTCCGCGTCATAGGCCAGCAGAACCCCGCTGCCGCCGGAGCCGCCGAGAACGAAACCGGCTTTGAGGAGACTGGGCACGATCAGGATTCCCTTGGCTTCCGTCAGGTGTTCTTTCAAGTACGCCATGTTCGGATCGGTCATGAAGCTTTCGAAAGTGATGCGCGCCTTGTCTACGAGCAATTGCTCCTCGGAGGACGCCATGGCCGGGCCCTGGGGGAGCATGAGGGCGAGGGCGATCAAAAGAAGAAAAAAGCGACATGTCGTGATTCTTGGACGGATGGTTTTCATCTTTTACCTCCATGGTTTCGGTTCGGTTGTTTAGAAGTGGTTTCAACACCTCCCCTCACGCCCAATCTCGGCGTTGGGGCAAGGCGCTGAATCCTCGAAATACGCTATGTATTCCTCCGGTTCAGCGCATCACCCCGCCTTGACCTTGAACCCGATTGAAGGTTTTGAAACCACTTCTAGAAACTATCTCAAAATTCGGATTTTCGTTCAAGGTCCAGGAGGAGGACCCGACACCGAGATGGGGCCAAAAGACAATTTTAAGATGGCTTCTGATAAAAATCATAATGAATAGGACCTCGCAAAGGCTATTGGATCATGAGATTCTTCGTGAAATATCGAGAAACCCTGAAATATCGTGAAAATGATAAGCCTGGAATGCAAAGTTCTCGCTTGATATTTCATGCACATTTATGGCGAATCTTCAATTCCGAGCTTGCGCGCTCGCATTGAAGCATTACCTGAATTATACTTGGGTAAGCCGACCCATCGCCGAGGACCGGCCGTCGGAAGAAGAACTTTTTGGCGAATTTTTCGGATCAGGGGTCTACTGAAAGAAAACCCGCCGTCGGCCGGGATCGTCGGCGCCGATGACTTCGGGCGGACTTTGGGGCCGTTCGATGCCCGGCCGGCAGAAGCCGGCATCGCGCAGCCGTCGGGTGAACGGTGCCTGGCGGCTGTCGAATACCGTGAAGGCAGCATCGTGGAGACGCAAAGAATGGGAGCATCAGCCGAGGTAACGATTCGAGAGGTGGCATTGCGGGACGGCCTGCAGTCGGAGAAAATGTTCGTGCCGACGGACCAGAAACGATCTCTGATCCGATCGCTGTCCCAAGCAGGGGTCGAATTTATGGAAACGACATCATTCGTCAGCCCGAAAGCCATCCCCCAGCTGCGTGATGCCGCTGAGCTGATGGCGCAGGTCGAACGCGGACAGATGAAGCACGAAGTCATGGTGCCGAATGAGAAGGGCGCCCGGGCCGCGCTGGAAGCCGGTGCGGATCGACTCATCGTCTTCGTGTCGGCATCCGAGGCCCACAACCAGGCCAACGTCCGGCGGAGCGTGGCCGCGTCTCTTGCGGATTTGGACGCCATTTTTTCTCTTGCCCGGGAAAAGGACGTGCCCGTTGCCGGAGCCATCGCGGTGGCTTTCGGCTGCCCCTTCCAGGGTCGGGTCCCCCGGACAGACGTACTGGAAATCGCTCGGCACTTCGCCGATTTGGGCGCGGACCGCATCTCTCTTGCCGATACCACCGGGCTAGCCAATCCCGGGCAGATTTCAGACTACGTCTCGTTTTTCACGGGGCAGCTGCCGGACACCGCATTTTGTCTGCACCTGCACAACAACCGGGGCGTGGCCATGGCCAACCTGTATGCCGGTTATTTGGCTGGAATCACCCTTTTCGATACTTCCCTTGGGGGGATCGGCGGATGCCCGAACGTGCCGCAGGCGGCCGGCAATCTGGCCACGGAGGATGTGGTCTTCATGTTCGAAGAAATGGGCGTCGCCACGGGCCTGGACCTATGCCGACTGATCGATGCCGCAAAAGAACTGGAGAAGATGCTTGACCACCCGTTGCCGGGGCAGGTGATGAAAAGCGGCCCTTCGGGTTGGCACACGACCGGTGCCGCCTGCGGTGCCGCATGACATTCCCCGTTTAGACGTGCTGCCGTTTTCGCATCAGAGCGGCCTGTAAATATGGCGAATTGATATCCATCTGTGCAGCACCGGATACCTGCACACATCCAGAACCAATCCGCACCGTTCAGTTGCCGTTGACAAACGGAAAAATGCTCGGTATGCACAAAGGAAACGGTCGCCTGAAGGCGCCCGCGTACACAGCGGCAACTCCATAGCCAACGATAATGCCACGAAGGCATCCGGCCCGAGAAGAGGGTCGAAGGCCTCGTGGCATTTTTTTTGGCGATAAGGAGAAAATTCGTTGAGACATTTCCTGTTGGTGGTCCTGTTTGCGGCGGTGATGACCGCGTTCTCCGCTTCGGCGGTAGAATCCCGACGGTCCATTACCGATGGATCCGGCCGGGTCGTGTCGGTTCCGGCTGTGGTGAAACGCGTGATTTGCTCCGGCCCTGGCGCACTGCGGCTGATGACGTATCTGGAGGCCCAGGATCGCATTGTGGCGGTAGACGATATCGAGGCCAAACGCCGCCGCTTCGATGCGCGACCCTATGCACTGGCGCACCCCGAATTCAGAAATTACCCGGTTTTTGGGGAGTTCCGGGGCTTCGACAACCCGGAGCTGATTCTGACGCTGGATCCGCCGCCCCAGGTCATTTTCAAGACGTATCCCACCATGGGGCATGATCCCGTTGAGCTTCAGGCCAAGACAGGCATCCCCGTCGTGGTGCTGGAATATGGC
This sequence comes from Desulfobacteraceae bacterium, assembly GCA_022340405.1. Classification (GTDB taxonomy): domain Bacteria; phylum Desulfobacterota; class Desulfobacteria; order Desulfobacterales; family JAJDOA01; genus JAJDOA01. The sequence goes on from JAJDOA010000090.1 coordinate 4,805, forward strand.
AACCTGGACACGCATCGCGCACAGTTTTTCCAGAGCCTTCGGATCGTGGGGGATGTGATGGGGGTTCGGGAGCGGGCCGAGGCGGTGGTCGCATTTTTCGAGGAAGGCATCAGCGATCTGGACCGCCGCACAGCCGACGTCCCTGCCAACGAGAGGAAAACCTGTTTTGTGGGTGGCATCGCCTTCAAGGGGCCCCACGGGTTCCGATCCACCGAACCCGGATATCCGCCCTTCCGGTTTTTGAAGGCCGCCAACGTGGCCTACGATCCGGCCATGTTGGGCTCCGCCTCCCGACAGGTCACCGTGGCCAAGGAGAAGCTGTTGGAATGGGACCCCGAGGTCCTTTTCGTGGATCTTTCCACCCTGCAACTGGAAGGGGAGGCCTCGGGACTGTGGGAGATTGCCCACGATGCGGCACTGGGCACGCTGTCTGCGGTCCGGCAAGGCCGGGTTTACGGGGTGGTTCCCTACAACTGGTACACGAAGAACTACGGTTCCATACTGGCCAACGCGTATTTCATCGGGAAGGTGCTTTATCCGGAACGGTTCGCTGACGTGGACCCGGCCGCCAAGGCCGACGAAATCTACACCTTTCTGGTGGGCCGACCCGTGTTCGAAGAGATGAACACGCACTTCCGAGGACTCGCCTTCACGGCAGTGTCGGGGCGATAGCCATGCATCTGGCCAACGGACATATCTCCCATGCCTACATGCGCTACATCCGTTTCAAGATCGGGTTCATTGGAGCGGCGCTGGTGGCGCTGGCGGGAATGGTTGCCGTTTCCCTGTCCGTGGGGGCGGCCGGGGTACCGCTGTCTGATGTGGCGAAATCGCTGGCCGGCCTCGGCGTCTCTCCTCGGTTCGAGATCATCGTCTGGGAGATCCGTATGCCCCAGTCCCTGGCGGCCATCGTGGCCGGTGCCGGTCTGTCTCTGGCGGGGGCGGCCATGCAGTCGATCCTCCGAAACCCTCTGGGATCCCCCTTTACCTTGGGGATCTCCCAAGCGGCGGCTTTCGGTGCTGCGTTTTCGGTGATGATCCTCGGCTCGGGGGTGATGCAGAGCACCCACATCGGGTCGGTGACCATTTCCCACCCATACGTGACCACCCTCACAGCCTACGGGTTTAGCATGCTCGCCGCAGGGGCGATCATCTTCGTGTCGCGGACCCGCGGCGCCACGCCGGAGATTATGGTACTCACCGGCGTGGCCCTGGGGGCACTGGCCACCGCAGGGACCATGTTTTTGCAGTATTTCGCCGACGACGTGCAGCTGGCGGCGATGGTTTTCTGGACCTTCGGGGACGTGGCGCGTGCCAGCTGGATGGAGCTGGGCGTTCTTGCAACCGTCACCGGGGTATGCTGCCTCTACCTGCTTTCTCGGGCCTGGGACTACAACGCCATCGACGCGGGGGACGAGACTGCACAGGGACTGGGCGTGAGGGTAGGAAGGGTACGCATGGCGGGCATGCTGGCCGCCTCCCTGGTAACGGCCGTGATCGTGTCCTTTCTGGGGATCATCGGCTTCGTGGGGCTGTTGGTGCCCCACATGGTCCGTCGGATCATCGGGGGCGACAACCGGTTTCTCCTGCCGGCCGCGACCATCTGCGGGGCGCTGCTGTTGCTGGCCTCCGACACGGCGGCGCGGCTGCTTCTCGCCCCCCACGTGCTGCCGGTTTCCGTTCTCACAGCGTTCATGGGGGCGCCGGCTTTCGTCTATCTCATCGTACGTGCGGGGCGCAGATGATCCTGAACGTCGCCGGACTCATTTTTTCCTACAACAGCCACCCTGTACTGGACGGGGTCACGTTTTCGGTTTCACCGAAAGAGCTGGTGGCGGTCCTGGGCCCCAATGGTGTGGGCAAGACCACGCTGCTCAGGTGCATCAACGCCATTCACCGTCCCTCCGGCGGGGCCGTGTTCGTTGACGCCCGGGACGTGCGCACGATGCCGCCCGCAGCCATCGCCCGCAGTGTGGGCTACGTGGCACAGCGCAACGAACCCACACGCCTGACGGCTTTCGACGCTGTGCTCATGGGCCGGCGGCCGCATCTGCGCTGGGGTGTGACTCACCGCGATCTGGAGATCGTTGACGCCGCGCTGCAGCAACTCCGCCTCACGGAGCTGTCCATGCGCTACACCGACCAAATGAGCGGCGGGGAGCTGCAGAAAGTGGCCATCGCCAGGGCTCTGGTCCAGGAGCCCCGACTGCTGCTTTTGGACGAGCCGACCGCCAGTCTTGATCTCAAGAACCAGGTGGATATCCTCGGTTTTATCCGAAACGTAGTCACAGAACACGCGGTAGCCGCGGTAATGACGCTCCACGACCTCAATACGGCCCTTCGCACTGCGGACACTTGTCTGTTTCTCAAGGACGGAAAGATCGCTTTTGCCGGATCCCCGCAGCAAGTGGACGCCGAGATCATCGAGTCGGTCTATGGATTGCCGGTGGAGGTCTACTGCAACGGGGGCCGCGTGATGGTGGCCCCACATGGTTAGAAGCTGTTTCAAAACCGTCCTTTGGCCCAATCTCGGCGTTGGGGTCTTGTTTCAACTCCTCGAAATACTATAGTATGTCTGCGGATTGAAACGCGGCCCCGCCTTGATCCTGTCGAAGATCCCGGGTTTTACCCGGGGAACCAAAATCCAAGTTTTAAAACGGCTTCCATTCAAGGAGGAAATTCATGTCATGCCAGTTGAGCCAAGACATTCTCGATTCGGTCGTCCGATTTCACGGCCACTCCTGCCCGGGGTTGGCGATCGGCATCCGGGCGGCGGAACTGGCCAGGGCCGAACTGGGAGACGTGCCCGACAACCAGATGGTGTGTATCGCAGAAACGGATATGTGCGGTGTGGATGCCGTGCAATTTCTCACCGGTTGCACATTCGGTAAAGGCAATCTCATCCACAGGGACTACGGCAAGATGGCCTTCAGCTTCTTCGACCGGGAAAGTGGGCGGGGATTTCGTTGCCTGCTGCGCGAAGAGGCCAGAGGCGATCTCGGTGACGAGATGAGCCGGCTGCACCGTAAAATCGCCGACGGCGATGCCGACGACGCCGACCAGGAGCGATGTGAAACGCTCCGCCGTGAGTTTACGAATCACTTGATGACGGCCGAATTGTCGACGCTGTTCGATATCACGCCTCCCATGGAAGCCGTGCCGCGACCCGCACGCATCCTTGCCAGCCTCGTTTGCGAAGCCTGTGGCGAGGCAGTGATGGAGTCGCGGACCCGCCGCTTTGCCGGACGGACCCTGTGCTTGCCCTGCTTTCGCGCGGTGGAGCAGAAGGTTTAACCGGCAGTAGCGAGCGAATCCAAATTAGCAGAATTCCATACCGGGCTGCGCAGCACTGCCGCCAGGCAGAACATTCCCCGCCACTTGTGGTGGGGAGTCTTCAATGTAAAAAAGCGCGGGGATGAAAACGACCCCTGTCGCTGGCGTGAAAGATTGACTCGAAGTGGTTTCAAAACCTTCAATCGGGTTCAAGGTCAAGGCGGGGTGAGGCGCTTAACCGGTGGAATACATAGCGTATTTCGAGGATTCAGCGCCTTGCTCCAACGCCGAGATTGGGCGTGAGGGGAGGTTTTGAAACCACTTCTCATCAATCTGAAGGAATAGGGCTATATCGGTCATACTTTATCTTAAGCAGGTTATATC
>JAJDOA010000268.1 GCA_022340405.1 Desulfobacteraceae bacterium
CCCGGCTGCCCAGGGAGGCGTAGACGCTGCCTATCTCGAGACCTACGTCGCCCCCCCCCACGACCAGCAGGGTTGCCGGAACGTCGGCAAGCTCCAGTGCGCCGGTGGAGGTCATGATGCGGCCTCCCTTCCGGCGCTTCACCCCGGGAAAGCCTGTCACCCGGGAGCCGGTGGCGACGATGGCCTTCCGGAACCGAATCCGACCCACGTCGGCCTCGTGCACCCGCACCGTGTCGGGTCCCTCGAACGCGGCTCGCCCCTGGATGAGCTGTACACCCCGCCGCTGGCTCAGTTGTGCGAGTCCGTCGGTGAGTCGGCGCACCACCTCGTTTTTCCAGCCGCGAAGTTTCTCCAGATCGATATCCGGTTTGCCGAACCGGACACCCATGGCCTCCGCGCGGGAAGCGTCGTGCAGAATCTCGGCCATGAACAGCAGCGCCTTGGAGGGGATGCAGCCCCGGTGAAGGCACACTCCGCCGGGCTTGCTCATGATGTCCACCAGTGTCACCTCCATGCCGAGATCCGCCGCGCGAAAAGCCGCCGCATAGCCTCCCGGTCCGCCGCCGATCACCAGCAATTCGGTGTCCTGACTCAGTTCCCCCATTACCATGTTCGAATCCCTCCACTCCCGCTCATGCGATGGACAGCAGCATTTCCTCGGGGTCTTCCAGAATTTGCTTGATGTACTGCAGAAACCGGATGGCGTCGGCTCCGTCCAGCACGCGGTGGTCGACACACAGAACCAGCGGCAGCATCAACCGGGGTTCGATTCGATGCCGGCCCTTTTCCTCTCCCGTCACCATGGGTTGCAGCACTGCCCTTCCCATTCCCAGGATCGCCACTTCCGGGAAATTGATAATTGGAGCGAAAAAGCCCCCACCCAGAGCTCCTGCGTTGGTAATGGTGAAGGAGCCTCCCTGCATTTCCTCCAGCGACACCTTGCGCTCACGGGTTCGCTCCACCAGATCGTGCATGTCCACCGCGAGATCCCGGATGCTTTTTCGATCGACGTCGCGGACAACCGGAACGATCAGGCCGTCTTCTGTTTCCACCGCTACGCCGATATGGCGGTACCGTTTGCGCACCAACTCCCCGGCCTCCGTATCGAGGCTGGCGTTGAAATCCGGGAAAGCGCCCAAGGCGGCGGATACGGCTTTCATGGTGAACACCGTCAGGGTGAGACGGCCGCCCGCGGAAACGATGCGGTCCTTGTGACGCTGACGCAGTGCTTCCAGGCGGGTCACGTCCACCTGCTCCTGTGTATTCACATGGGGAATCTGAGACCAGGAGAGCGCCATCTTGCGGGCCGTGGCCCTTCGGATGGAGCGGACAGCCACACGCTCCACCTCTCCCCATCGCGTAAAGTCGGGCAACACGGGCTCCGGCACCGTTATCGGCCTTCCCGGTTGCGTTTCTGTCTCCCGCTTGTCTTCATCACGCTCCTGACTTTGCCTTCGGCCTGCGGCGGCCTGTTCGGAGGATGCCTGACCGGCGTGGGCGCGAACATCCTCCGTGGTGACCAATCCCTCCGGTCCGGTGGGTGCCACCTCGTGCAGATCCACACCCAGCTCCCGTGCGATCCGCCGGGTTGCGGGCGAAGCCGGTACCGGCCTTGCACCCTTTCCTCCAGGCGCCGAGGCCGGCTTCTTCTCTGCTGAGTCCCCACCGTCTGCATCGACGGATGTGCCGGTCTCGCTTTCTCGAACGGTTTCGGAATCCGCCCGATGCGACGGTTTCTCCGATTGCCGTGGTTTGGACGTTTCCTCTCCGGTGTCCACCGTGACCAGTACATCGCCTACTTTGACAACGTCACCGGCCTTCACCCGGACTTCTTCGACCGTTCCCGAAAAGGGAGAGGGGATGTCCACGGCGGCCTTGTCGGTTTCCACCTCCAACAGAATATCACCCTCTTCCACCTTTTGACCGACTTCGATGTGGACGGCGATCACCTCTCCTTCGTGAATGCCCTCACCCAGATCCGGCAGCTGAAACGCTTTGGACATGATCACCTCCGAAACGAGGCCCGCGCCGGTTCGTCGCAGACGCTCATCCTCGTTTCATCATTTTTCGGGTTTGGTGTGCGATGCGCCGCGCATCGGGGATGTATGCCTTCTCCCGGGCAAACAGCGGAATGACGATGTCGAATCCGGTGATGCGCAATACCGGCTCTTCCAGATAGAAAAAAGACTTTTCCGCCAACCGGGATAGAATTTCGGCTCCTGGACCGAAGCTGCCCGGCGCTTCGTGAACGATGACGGCATGTCCGGTTTTTTTCACCGACCGGGAAAATTTTTCATCATCCAGCGGGGACAGGGTGAGCAGGTCCACAACCTCCGCCTCGATTCCATCGGACTGGCTCAAATCTTCTGCTGCCTCCAGGGTCGGTCGGACCATGGCCCCGTAACTGATCATGGTTACGTCGTCGCCCTCCCGCACGATCTGAGACTCGCCGATGGGCAACGTCTCTTCGTCTTCGGGAACTTCTTCTCGATAGGCCCGATACAGCGCTTTGGCTTCGTAGAAAATGACGGGATCCGGATCGCGTATGGCGCTGACCAGCAAAGCACGTGCGTTCCGGGGACCGGAGGGCATCACCATTTTCAGCCCGGGAGTGTGGGCCCAGTAGGCCTCCCGGCTCTCGGAGTGGTGCTCCAGTGCCCGGACGCCTCCCCCGTAGGGAGCCCGGAGCACCATCGGTACGGTGAAGCGTCCACGCGAGCGCCATCGCAGACGAGCCGCATGGTTTTCGATCTGGTGGAAGGCCTGGTAAATGAAGCCGGAAAATTGTATCTCGCATACCGGACGCAGCCCGTATGCGGCCATGCCGACGGACATGCCCACAATGCCTGCTTCGGCCAAGGGCGTGTCCAGCACCCGCTGTCGCCCAAACGCTTCGTGAAGCCCGTCGGTGATACGGAACACACCGCCGTCGACACCCACGTCCTCACCGAGTACGATCACCCGATCGTCCCTTTCCATTTCCTGGCGTAAGGCCAGATTCAGGGCCTGAACCATCGTCATTTTAGCCATGGTTCGAGTCCTCCTGCAGTTCCGACAACTCCCGTTCGAGTGCGTCGCGTTGCTGTTTCAGCCGTGGGGACAATTCGGCGTAGAGGTGGTCGAACATCTCCAAAGGATCACCAATCGTCCCCATTTTCTCCTCGGCACGCTTTACGGCTTCCTTGATCTCCCCTTCGATATCTTCTTCCAGAGACGCGATTTTTTTCTTCGTCAAATGCTTTTTGGACAGCAGGTATTTCTCGAACCGTTCAACGGGGTCCTTTTTCTTCCACGCGTCGACTTCTTCATCCGTTCGGTAGCGCTTGGGATCGTCCGCCGTGGTGTGTACCGACATCCGGTAGGTGACGCATTCGATGAGAGTCGGGCCCTCTCCCTTCCTTGCCCTGTCGACGGCCTCCACGGCCGCTGCATACACGGCCAGCACGTCGTTCCCGTCCACCTGGATGCCGGGAAAACCATAGGCGATCGCTTTTTGGGCCAGGGTTTCCGAACGGGTCTGGTCTTTTCTCGGAATGGATATGGCCCACTGGTTGTTCTGGCAGACAAACAGCACCGGCAGCCGCCAGACGCCGGCAAAGTTCATGGCTTCGTGGAAATCCCCCTCGGACGTGGCGCCGTCTCCGAAGAATGTAGCGACGACCCTGTCCGATTTCCGGTACTGGATCCCCCAGGCGATCCCCACGGCGTGCAGCATTTGTGATCCCACTGGGACGGATACCGGGAAGTCGGTCGCGGGGCCTTCCCCGTCTTCTGCATCGGCGCCCTCGTTGAAACCGTTGGCCGAGATCAGGATGCTTTCCATGGACCTTCCCCTCCAAAGCTCGGCCGTCATCTCGCGAAAAGCCGGCACCATCCAGTCCTCCGGATCCATGGCGGCCACGATCCCCAATTGGGAGGCCTCTTGCCCGGAGACAGGCGGAAACGTTCCGATGCGGCCCTGCCGCTGTAGCGAAAGCATCCGCTGGTCGAATGCGCGCCCCTGCTTCATCATGCGGTGCAGCCGCAGCAGACGATCCTTGGGAATTTTCGGCTCCAGATTCTTGTCCACCTTGCCCTTCTCGTCGAGGATGGACAAGTGCTCCACTGACAGCGGTATTTCCAGGGTTTTTCTCGGCATCGAGGGCCTCCTTTGCTCCCGTTCACCCTTCGCAGCATTAATGTTCAATATGTTTCCGTAAACATTCCCCGTCAAGTTGGAGCTCCTTTCGTTCCGCATACGGAAAAGCCTTCTTCCTGCCGCAGCTTGCATGCCGCCGATCCGATGACTATCTGTAGGTGCAACTTCACAGCGGTCTTTTCGCCCCATCCGACCCGAGACGGATGATGGGTTGATTTCAAACCGGGAGCCTTGCACCCGGTACCAACCGCAACAATGAAAGCTTTGAGGTGCTGTTGCCCTTTCGGCCTTTGGCCGAAAATCCAAGCCACCCGAATCCTGAGATCGCATCTGGACCCTGGACCGTCGGGCATCGGCCGGGGAGGGAGGATATGAAATGTCCATTGACACCATCGGCGTCGGCATCGCCGTCGCCGCTGCTTTTTTCTACTTGGGGCGGATGTTCTACCGGAGTTTTCGCGGCGAAACGGACTGCGGCTGCCGGCATTGCCAGGCCGGAGAGCAGCTTTGCACCCGGCCGGAAGGTTCCATATCGGAATCCGTAAGAGGGTCGGAACGGTGAAGGGCGTATACACCGGAGGTGACTCATGACCCGGCGCAGCTTTATCGGGCATTTTCTCAGGGGGTTGACGGGCGCCTGCCTGGGGTCGGTGGCCCCCTCTCTTTCCGTTGCGGCGGGACCGCAGCCGGAAAGGCACTACCGCCCGCTCAACGGCCGCTCCCTTCGGGAGATGGCGGAACGGAAGATGCACCACGGAGATTCCGGCCGCTTTGTCAACCCCTTGGGAACGCTTCAAAGGGAACGGAACTTCGGGCGTTTGCTTCGCTGGAAGCTGTTCAGCGAGAATTCGTTTTCCGAACATCTTTCCGATCAGCCCACCGTTTTCGTGGATTTCGATCCGGAGTCTCTTCGGGAACACCGGGGGCTGTCCCTGACCTTCATCAAGCATGCCTGCGTGCTGATCAAGGATGTGGACCGCATCCTGTTGGTGGACCCCGTTTTCGATCCCATCCTCTGGTTCATTCAGGATTTCTCTCCTCTGGCTTTCGATACGTCCGCGCTGCCCGGACCGGACCACATCCTGCTGACCCATGGACACTACGATCATCTGGACACGGCTACTCTTTCTGCCCTTCCACCCTCCGCACACGTGATCAGTCCCCTCGGCTACGGCGGCATCCTCGATGAAGCGAAACGGAAAAACCGCACACACCTGGATTGGTATCAGTCCTACAGCGACGGTGTCCGTCGGATCACCCTGGTGCCGGCCAACCACTGGACCATGCGCAATCCCATAGAGGGGCCCAACCGGGCCTTGTGGGGTGGATACGTGATCGAAACGCTCGCCGGCCCTACGATCTATCTCTCCGGTGACACGGCCTACTTCGACGGCTTCGACCAGATCGGCAACGACTGGGACATTGACTTGGCCGTTTTCAACCTTGGCGCCTATGAACCCCGATGGTTCATGGCACCCAGTCACATCAATCCGGCGGAAACGGTTCAGGCCTTCCAGGAGATAAAGGCACGCAGGTTGATGATCGCCCACTGGGGCACATTCCGACTCGGGGACGAGCCGGTTCACTTTCCGCCCCTCGATCTCGATCTTGAATTGCAGTCCAGCGGCATCCGAGATCAGTGGTTGGATCTCAGGCATGGGCAGACTGCCGTGTTGGAAAAAGGGTAGAAGCCATCTCAAAATTGTCTTTTCGCCCCATCTCGGCGTCGGGTCCTCGTTCCCAGTCCTCGAAATACGGCAGTATTCCTGTGGCTGGAGCTCTGATCCTTCTTGACCTTGAACGAAAATCCTAATTTTGAGATGGTTTCTAGGGATCCCACCGCTTCTTCTTGCAACTTAGTTGCATTCGGTGTACCAAGTTCATGCAACCCCGTTGCATCCGACCCCGGGAGTCGTTTCCGGGCAAAGGATGCGGCGTGTACATGTTTGCTGCAATGGACGGCAGACAAACCCGAAAGAAAGCCGAAACCGTTGACTCCGATACCCGCGGATCCGACGAAGTCGCACCGACGTTCCCTCTGGGTCATCGGCTGTGCGCTGCTGGCCGCCCTGCTGTCGACGGCGGAGGCGTCGGCGCGCATCCGTGTGTTCGTCAGTATTCCTCCCCAGACATATTTCCTGGAACAGATCGCCGGAGAAAGGGTCGATGTCCACGTGATGGTGGTTCCGGGAGCCAGCCCGGCCACATACGAGCCGAGACCGCGGCAGATGGTGGCATTGGGGAATGCCGCCGCCTATTTTGCGATAGGGGTACCTTTCGAAAAAGCCTGGCTTTCCCGCATTTCGTCCGCCAATCCGGGTCTGATTGTGGTGCGTGCGGACAGAGGCATCGAAAAGATACCTATTTCGGGTGTCCCCCACACGGAAGACGGGCAGCACGCCGGTGGTACGGATCCCGATACCGCCGCCCCCGATCCGCATATTTGGACTTCTCCACCCCTGGTCAAGATCGTGGCGCGGAATATCCGCGACGCCCTCCAGCGGTTGGATCCCGCAAACCGCCTGGAATACCAAACCGGCTACGAACGCTTTGCAAGCCGCCTGGACATTCTCGACGCGGAATTGCGGCGCACGTTCGAGGGAAAGGCTGGATCGGCGTTCATGGTCATGCATCCATCCTGGGGATACTTCGCCCGCACCTACGGTCTCCGGCAAATCCCGGTGGAAATCGAGGGTAAGGAGCCGAAACCGGCTCAGTTGGCCGGTCTCATCGAAAATGCGCGAAGCTTGGGCGTCCGCGTCGTTTTCGTCCAACCCCAATTTTCGACCCGAAGCGCGCGTCGTATCGCCGACGCCATCGACGGAAAGGTCGTCTTGGCAGATCCGCTGGCCGAGGACTGGGAGGCGAACCTTCGGCGGCAGGCGGCCGCTTTTCAAGAGGCACTGCGGTGAAAGACATGCGAGAACCTGACAATGCGGAGGAACCGGTCGTCGAACTCGACAACGTCTGCTTTTCCTTCCATAGAAGACCGGTGCTGGAAAATGTCACCCTGTCGCTGAAGCGGCTGGATTTCACCGCACTGATCGGACCCAACGGCGGCGGGAAAACCACGTTGCTCAAAGTCATTCTCGGTCTGGTGACGCCCCGCTCGGGAAGGGTCCGCATTCTGGGCGGCAGAGCCGGCGAGACTTCCCACCGCATCGGGTATGTTCCCCAAGGTGTCGATGTCAACCTCCGGTTTCCCATATCGGTGGCCGACGTCGTTTCCATGGGCCTGACGGGTCCCGGATTACCCAGACGCTGGCTTTCCCGACGGGAAAAGAGCGCTGCGCTCGCGTCTCTGGATCGGTTGGGTATGGAGCGCCATGCCGGCCGCCGTATCGGTGAGCTCTCGGGCGGCCAGCGCCAGAGGGTGTTTTTGGCGCGGGCGCTGGCCACGCAACCGGAAATTCTCCTGTTGGACGAACCCACTGCCGGTATCGATGCGAGGGGGCAGGCGGAGATGTATCTGCTGCTGAGAGAACTCAACGAGCGGATGACGATCCTGGTGGTCAGCCACGACCTGCTGATGATTTCCACCCACGTCAAATCCGTTGCCTGCCTGAACCGTCGGCTGCACTACCACGGTCAAGCCGAGATCACCGATGAAATGCTGGAGACCATGTATCCCTGCACGGAAGGTGAAGTGTGCCCGGTCGAGCTCATCGCCCACGGTCTTCCCCACCGGGTGCTGCAGCACCATCCCGAGGACGAATGATGGAAGCCCTGCAATTTGAATTTATGAGAAACGCTTTGATGGCCGGACTGTTGGCCAGCGTCCTGTGCGGTGTCATGGGCACTCTCGTGGTGGTCAACCGCCTCGTTTTCCTCTCCGGGGGCATCGCACACGCGGCCTACGGCGGTATCGGCATGGCTTTGTATCTCGGGTGGCCTGTTCTGCCCACCACGGTGGGCTTTTCTTTGGGAGCCTCGCTGTTCATGGCCGGTGTGATGTCGGGTGCAAGGCATCGGGCCGACACCCTCATCGGTGTCCTGTGGGCGGTGGGGATGGCGGTGGGAATTGTGTTCGTGGATCTGACGCCCGGATACAACACGGATCTGATGAGCTACCTTTTCGGCAGCATTCTCGCCGTTTCCGACACCGATCTGTGGTTGATGGCCCTGACCGGCGTTTTGGTGTGCGGCTTTGTCGCACTCCAGTACGACTGGATTCTGGCCATGTCCTACGACGAGGAATTCGCCAGGGTGCGGCGGGTTCCGGTGCAGGCGCTGCGACTGGTTTTCATCGGCCTGCTGGCTGTGGCGGTGGTAATGATCATGCGGGTGGTCGGCCTGATTCTGGTCATCGCATTGCTAACCATTCCGCCATTTATCGCGGAGCGGTACAGCACAGATCTGGTGCGGATGATGATCGCCTCGTCCGTTCTCAGCGCCGCATTCACCGTTTCCGGCCTCGCGCTTTCGTACGTTTTCGACCTGAGTTCCGGAGCGTCCATCATTCTGGTGGCCGCTGCCTGTTTCTGGTTTTCACTGGGCATCGACCGGTTCCGCTCGCAGCGGGATCCGTCCTCCCCGGTCTGAGGAAAGACGAAACCGATGTGCCACCGATGCGACTACGAAACCCTTCTCGAGGAAAACGGGCTCAATGCCGGCCGCAACCGCATGCGGGTGCTGGAAGTGATCGGTGACAACGAAGGCCCCGTCAGCGCCACAGAGATTCATCGGCGCCTGATCCGGTCTGATCCCATCAACCGGGTCACCGTGTACCGAATCCTGGACCTGCTGGTTGAAAACGGTATCGTCGAGCGGATCAGTGGAGAGGGGCGGTCTTTTTACTACGGCCTGGCAGCCAACGAAAACCATCGCCCTCACCCCCATTTTTACTGCCGCCGCTGTGGCGGCGTGCAGTGCCTGAGCCCGGGAAGCCTCACCGTCGACAGCGAACCGCTTCTGCAGACCTTTTCCGGGCGGGTCGAGACGGTGGCGGTTCGGGTGGTGGGCATTTGTGCCCATTGCACAACTTCCGTCCAGGGTAAGATCTCGTGAGATGAAGCAGCTTCTCTTCCTTTTTTTCTCGATCTTGTCGGTCACCGGATGCGCGGCTGCCGGCGGCAGGGGAGCCGAAGGCGGACGGTACTTCCCCGCCGCGCCCGACATCATTTCCTTCTATCAGGGGCCTCTGGACCACCTGAATGCCGTGCGTTCCGGTCGGTGCCCCATGCAGCCCTCCTGTTCGGAGTATGCAAAGGAGGCGATGGCACGGCATGGTTTCTTGACGGGCTGGACCATGTCCCTGGACCGGCTGATGCGGTGCGGACGCGACGAGAAACGGGTTTCCCCTCTCGTCTGGGTCGACGGCCGTTGGAAGACCTACGATCCGGTGGATGCAAACGATTTCTGGTGGCGGGGTCCCGATAACTGATAGAGCGCGGCCGGAGGAGTCGAAAACGAATGCACTGGAAGACCCTATCCAATCTTTCGCGATTCAAAGACATTGCCGTGGTGCTGTTCCGATACGGTTTCGACGACCTGCTGCAGCGGCTTGATCTGCCCGGCTCGACTGTGGTGGAAATGCTCGGCAAGGTCGACCTGTCCCTGACGACGGCAGAGCGCATTCGTCTGGCACTGGAGGAGCTGGGGCCGACCTTTGTCAAGCTCGGCCAGATCATGAGTCTTCGCCCGGACTTGCTACCGTCCGAGTTGATCGAGGAGCTCAGCAAGCTGCAAGACGAGGTCCCCCCCGTGCCCTTCGAAGCCGTGCGGTCGGTTCTGGAAGAGAGCTTGCAGCAGCCCATCGACACGGTTTTTTCGGTGCTGGACCCCGACCCGTTGGCGGCCGCCTCCCTGGCCCAGGTGCACAGGGCGGTGCTGCTGCGGGAAGGAACGATTGTTTCGGTGAAGGTGCAACGGCCGGGAATCCGTCGGAAGCTGACGATGGATCTGGACATCCTGGCCGTTATCGCAGACCGACTTCACGAGCAGTCCGAGGATCTACAGATATACGATCTTCCCAGGCTGGTTCAGGTAACCCGCCGCAATCTCATGCGGGAGGTCGATTTCCGTCTCGAGGCCCGGAACATCCGCATCGCCCGTTCCCTGATGGATGAGGACGACGGCCTGTGCATCCCCAATGTGTACGATGCCTATGGATCGGAAAGGGTCCTGGTCACGGATTTCATCCAGGGAACCAAGCTGCGCAATCTGAGAACGCGGAAGCTGGCGGATCCCGAAGCCCTCGCGAAGATCGGTCTCCGGGCCGCCGTCAAGCAGATACTGGAGGATGGATTTTTCCACGCCGATCCCCACCCGGGAAACATGATCGTCACCGAAGACGAGCGGCTGTGCCTGATCGATTGGGGGTTGATCGGACGTTTGACCGAAAAGGACCGCTTCGATCTGGTGGATGTTCTCAGTGCCATTGTGGCAAAAAACAGCGAAGCTCTGCTGGCTTCACTGTTGCGCATCAGCAAACCCATGGGAGCCGTGGCCCATCGCAGCCTGGAGCGGGACTTGCTGGACGTCGTGGATAGCTACTACGCCGTTCCCCTGCGGGAGCTCAACGTGGGTTCACTGCTCATGGATATTTCGACCCTCTTGCGGGAGTACCACCTTCAGCTCCCTCCGGACTTCGTGATCATGATCAAGGCGCTGATCACGGCCGAAGGCTCCGCACGCCAGATCTATCCGGACCTCAACGTCATTTCCGAAGCCGAAGGCTCCGTCGCCAGGCTGGCCGCCCGTCGCTACAAGCCCGGTTACCTGTGGGCCCGAATAAAGAACACCGTGTCCCAGCTCGCCCTTCTCCAGAGGGAGTTGCCTGGACGCATCGGACGCATCGCGGATCAAATCGAAAGGGGAGAGCTGAACATCCACTTTCGCCATGAAAACCTGGGGGACCTCATCAACTCGCTGGAAAACACCGCCAGTCGGGTTACCCTCGGGATCATCATCGGCGCCATGATCATCGGTTCCTCCATGATCATCACCACCGGGGCGGGCCCCCAGCTGTTCGGCTTCCCAGCATTGGGGATCATCGGCTACTTTATTTCCGCCGTGTTCGGCCTCTGGCTGGTGTACAATATCCTTCGATCCAAGCGGTTTTGAGGAGGCCCCAAGTATCGTGTCCCGGAGGTTTTTACCAAAAAGTTGGCCGTTTGTTGGCTGTTTTTCCGGGGCAGAAATAAGCAAAAATTCGAAGCACGAAATCC
>JAJDOA010000273.1 GCA_022340405.1 Desulfobacteraceae bacterium
ACAAACGGTTCGCTTTCAAAGACTGGCGTTATCTTCCCTCAGCGCCACTGAACGGTTGGAAAAAATTATAATTCAGTGGCGCCAAGTAGCGGATTAGCTCAATCCATTCAGATTTGGACAACATCAGCGCTCTCCACAAAAATGGGACAATAGCGGGACAGAATTAACTAAACAGGTATTTTATATGATATTCATTGCTCATTGATAGGCCATTTTTACTAATGATTTCTGGTGCCTGGGACGAGAATCGAACTCGTACGGGGACTCAGCCCCAAGGGATTTTAAGTCCCTTGCGTCTACCTATTCCGCCACCCAGGCGCTTGGATAGGGTGTACCGCTCGGATCCTCTCGACCGGAGCGATGAAATTCGATTGGTTGTAAAAGCTGGCTGGGCAATTGTCAAGATGGGCCGCAGCGTTGCAGGCGGGATTCGCCCGGGGAAAAGACCTTCGGGTGCATGAAAACGCGTGTGGTAACCCCTATCGGCCTTTTGCGCTGCGACGGAACAGCCGGTCCCCGCCTTTACGGACATCGGACTTCCATTCTATGGGGCTTCCGCCGGTCCCTTGTTTAGGAGGGCATGGACCACCCCGTGGCACTTGCAGGCCGTGGCCAGGAGAACGGGGGTTTTCGCGCTCTCGACCGCACCCAACGCTTCTCGGAGATCCCCGGTTCGGTAGCCCCCCACCCCGGGCAACAGCTGCCGGCTCTGTACCACGACGGTCTGGAAGGGCGGGAATGCCAGGTTTTGGATATGTTCGTAGAGCCGATATGGGCGGGGTCGGCCCGTACACGTGCAGATTTTCGGCGGTTCGGGGCAATCCGGCGGGCACATAAAATCGGCAATGGAGGTGTACAAGGCTCCCCCCTCCCCCTTTATGGGATTGGGCAGTTGACGGAGGACGGCATCCGGAACCGGCATCGTCTCCAATCCGGGCAGTACCAGCTGGAGCCATTCCCGCAGCAGATGCACCGGGACGGCGGGAACGATCCAGTCCGGCCGATTACGATCGTCCAGCCGTTGAAAAAGAAACACCGCACCGTCTGCGCAGACGGTGTCGATTCCCGGAAGGTCCAGACGCCTCAGGGGTTCCGGGTCTATGTCCACCACGGTAAATATCGCGCCGGGATGCTTCCGGTTCAGCTCCCGCACGGCCATGGAGCCGAAAGTGCCGGCCCCAATCACCCAGAATGACTTCCGTATCACGTGCTGTTCCCTTTCCGTGGTCGTCCTTGGGTCCTCAATGCGCCCCCAGTGACTCTCTTTCTCTCTCCAGGCCCGACTTGTCAAGAGTGCGTTGGCATGATACGAGCTCTGCTTCCGGTCTGGAAATGTGGCCGCATCGGTGCTATTTTTTGAATATGCCAAGCGAAAGAGTGCAACCGCCGATCGTGCTGGCGTCTAAATCGCCCCGGCGCAAATACCTGCTGGAACAAGCCGGCATCTCCGTTGAGGTGTCGCCGTCCGGTGTGGACGAGGAAACCCTCTCCCACACCGATCCGGAGTCGCACGCCCGGATCCTGGCCGAGGCGAAAGCACTGGATGTGGCCGAACGGATACCGGACAGTTGGGTCATCGGAGCGGATACCATCGTGGTGGCGGGCAAGGACGTGCTGGGAAAGCCCGGTTCCGATACCGAGGCCAGAAACATGCTCAAGCAGCTGAGCGGCCAGTGCCACCGGGTGATCACCGGATGGTGCGTTTGCTGTCGGAAACGGAATCAGCTCTTTTCCGACGCCGTGAGCACCGATGTATGGTTCAAGACGCTCAGCGACGCCGAAATCGACTGGTACATCCACACCGGAGAACCCTTCGACAAGGCCGGTGCGTACGCCATCCAGGGGCTGGGAACCTTTCTGGTGAAATCCATTCGTGGATCGTACACCAACGTCGTGGGGCTTCCGGTCTGTGAAATCATCGAGATCCTGCTGCAGCAGGACATCCTTCGCTACCGGGATCGCTCCGGGGAAAAGGAGATATCGTGATCGCGGATCGTCTTGAACACATCTGCTCCCGCATCCGGACATCCACCGCCTCCTGCGGACGGGATCCCGGATCCGTCCGCCTGGTGGCGGTGACGAAAACGCACCCGGCCGATGCGGTGAGGGAAGCCTATGCCGCAGGCCAGACGCTATTCGGGGAAAACTACGTTCAGGAAGCCCGCGAGAAGATCGCTGCGCTTTCCGACCTGCCGCTCCACTGGCATTTCATCGGGCACCTGCAAAGCAACAAGGCCAAATACGCCGTGGATCTTTTTGATCTAATCCATACCGTGGACTCTCTCAAACTTGCCCGCGAGTTGGACAAACAAGCGGCCAAGCGGGGCAAGGTCCAGCAAATTCTCGTCCAGGTCAACGTTGGGTACGAACAGACCAAGTCGGGCGTCTTCGCCGAGGATTGTCTCGATCTGGTACAGAGCATCGCCCTCCTTTCCCACTTGCAGATTCTCGGGTTGATGACCCTGCCCCCCTTTTTCGACCAGCCCGAGCGGGTGCGGCCTTATTTCCGGCGGCTGCGGGAACTGGCCGATGGGATCCGAGCTGAAAACCTGCCCGGCGTCCGAATGGAAGAGCTCTCCATGGGAATGACCGGCGACTTCACCGCCGCCATCGAGGAGGGAGCCACCCTGGTGCGGGTGGGAACGGCCATTTTCGGGGAGCGGAAACGATGAAAATTCTTCTCCACACCTGCTGCGGGCCATGCACGATTTACCCGCTGCGCATCCTGCGGGACGAGGGTCTGGACGTCATGGGGTTTTTCTACCGACACAACATCCACCCCTACACCGAATGCCTGCGGCGGCAGGAAACTCTTTCGGAATATGCGGACTCGGCCGGCTTCCGCCTGATTGTGCAGAAGGGCTATGACATGGAAGGCTTTCTCCGATCTGTGGTATTCCGTGAATCCAACCGCTGCGACATCTGTTACCACCACCGCTTGCAGTCGGCGGCAAAGGTCGCCAAGAAAGGTCGGTTCGACGCATTTTCCACCACACTGCTCTACAGCCGCCACCAGCGGCACGAGCGGATCCGATCCGTGGGCGAAGCCGTCGCCGCCGCCGAAAACATTCCCTTTCTCTATCGCGATTTCCGTGAAGGCTGGAAGGAGGGTATCGACGCCTCCCGCCGCATGGGCATGTACCGTCAGCCCTACTGCGGTTGCATCTACAGTGAAAAAGAACGCTTCTGCAAGCCAGAGAAGGATCGACACCCTCTCCCGTGATCTTCTCCAACCTCATATATTTCATTGTCGCCCTGCTGGTGTACACCACGTACCATCCACCCGAGTCCCTCCATTTCCCGCCAGAGGACACCGCGTTTCTTCTTGTGGGGATCTTCGCCATCTTCGCGGTGTTCACCCGGCTTCAATTTCGGCACCTGCTGGTCCATCTGAAACGAGGCGCCAACCGTACCGCCATCGATCACCTCTTCGACGGGGCGGTCCTGCGGCAGTCCGTGCTGGCCATTTTCGTCTATGCAATCGAAATCTACGGTCTGGGCCTACCGGCGGCTCTGGCCGGGAAACCGGTGTTCTCGTCCGCTCCTACGCTCCTCGCCCTGCTGTTCGTCGGACTGTTCACGCTCCACCTGGTGGTGGTGTGGGCTTTTGCCTTCGACGTGCACCGGTGCCTGTACGGCGTCTCCATTTCCCGAAAAACCTACGTGGTTTCCAACCTGCTCTTTGCAGTACCGATTCTGCTCCCCTGGCTGCTGCTGTCCGGATTCGCGGATATCGTCGCCGCCCTGCCCTTTGAAGGACCCCGGCAGTTTCTCTCCTCCACCGCTGGGGAAATCACCTACTTTCTTTCGTTCCTGGTTTTTGCGGCTGTGTTCGCCCCGGTGCTGATCCAGCGGTTCTGGCAGTGCTCCCCCATGGAGAACGGCCACCAGCGAAGTCTCATCGAAAGGGTTTGCCGCACCGCCGGTGTTCACTATCGGAACATCCTGTATTGGCCCATCTACGGCGGTCGCATGATCACCGCCGGTGTCATGGGGCTGGTGGGGCGGTTCCGCTATATTCTGGTGACCGAAGCCATGCTGGATTACCTGACGCCCCGCGAAATCGAGGCGGTAATGGCACACGAGATCGGGCACGTCAAAAGGCACCATCTGGTCTTTTACCTGGCATTTCTGGTCGGCTACATGCTGGTATCCTATGCCACCTTCGACCTGATCATTTTCGGAATCCTTTACACCCATCCGATGTGGCGCCATCTCGCCACATTGGGTCTGGATCAGGAATCGATGACATCGCTGCTGTTCAGTTCCGCCATCATTGTAATGTTCCTGGTCTATTTCCGTTTTGTGTTCGGATACTTCATGCGAAATTTCGAACGCCAAGCCGACGCCTACGTCTATCGTCTCTTCGACAGTGCAACCCCGCTCATCGACACGCTGTCAAAAATCGCCTACACCAGCGGGCAATCGGCGGAAAAGCCCAACTGGCACCATTTCAGCATCGCCGAGCGCATTCGGTTCCTGCGACGTTGCGAGGGAGACCGCCGCTGGATCGACCGGCACGAAAAAAAAATGCGCAACAGCATTGCTGTATTCGTTGCAGGCATGCTCCTTGTGGGCATTATGGGAATCCAGCTCAACTACGGCGAGACCGGACGACGTCTCAATCGTCACATGTTCGAAACGCTGCTGGAAAGGGAACTGGAGAAGCATCCCGGGGATCCGGACCTGCTGGCCTCTCTGGGGGACATCTATCTGGAAAACGGCAATCTGCTCGAAGCGGAACGGACCTATCAGATGGCGCTGGAAAGGGATTCAAGCAGTGCACATGTCCTCAACAACCTGTCCTGGCTGTACGCCACGGCCGAAGATTCCCGATTTCGCAAACCGGAACGGGCTCTCGCTCTGGCCTTGCGGGCTGTAAAAGTGGATCCTTCCCCCCATGTGTGGGATACGCTGGCCGAAAGCTATTTCGTCAACGGAGAGATGGAAAATGCGGTGGAGGCCGCCAGGACCGCCCTGGACAAGGCTACGGTCAACCGCGCCTACTTCCGTGAGCAATTGCAGCGCTTCCAGAATGCACTGCACCGCTGAGTCAGGTCCGTCAAAGCGGAAAATGGAAGCGGTTAAAGTGATAAGCATGCCGGAAAGGGAACGGAATTTTGGCAATCGCCATAAAATGCGAAAACGCCCGTGAGCGGCATGCCCACGGGCGTTTTTTTACCGTTTTGCGGTGTGCTGTTCCCGCTCCTGCTATTTGATACACACCTTCCGGACCTGCATCAGATCCAGATTCCCGCCGAAGATCTTTCCGATGCCGTCCTGCTTCAGCGTGGTCATGCCGTCCTTCAGCGCCTGCTCGGTAAGCACCTCCACGGGCTTGGCCTGCTGAATGAGTCGCTTCATGTCGTCGGTTCCCATCAGCAGCTCATGCAGACCCATTCGTCCGGCATAGCCGGTGCTGTTGCACTTCTCGCAGCCGTTGGTCCTGTATAGCATGAGGTCGTCCGTGTAAGGAAGGTTGACATACTTGTCAAAGAGTTCTTTGGCGCCGTATTCCCGCACGAGTTCGTCGTATTCGTCCCGGGTGGGGTGGAATTCCTCCTTGCACTTCTTGCAAAGCGTACGGCCGAGTCGCTGGGCCAGGATGCACAGGATGGCATCGGCGAAGTTGAAGGGGTCCATACCCATGTCCAAAAGCCGGGTGATGCTTTCCGGTGCACTGTTGGTATGCAGGGTGGAAAAAACCAAATGCCCGGTAAGGGAGGCCTCGACGCCGATGGAAGTGGTTTCCTTGTCACGCATCTCACCCACCATGATCACATCCGGGTCGGCACGGAGAAATGCGCGCATGGCCGCAGCGAAATCGAAGCCGATCTTCGACTGCACCTGCACCTGGCGAAGCCCCTTCTGGGTGATTTCCACCGGATCCTCGGCGGTCCAAATCTTGGTTTCGATCTTGTTGATGTAGCCCAGAGCCGAGTGCAGCGATGTGGTTTTCCCCGAGCCGGTGGGACCGCATACAAAAATGATGCCGTAGGGCTGTGTGATGACGCTGACGAAATTGTCGAAGTTCTGCGGCGTCAATCCCAGCTTTTCCAGAGGGATAGGCTCTCCGGCGGCCAGGATACGCATGACCACGTCCTCCATGCCTCCCTGGGTCGGAATGGTGGCCACACGAAGCTCAATGTCTTTTCCGCCGTATTTTTTGAACTTGATCTTGCCGTCCTGGGGTTTGCGTCGCTCGGCGATGTCCAGGTCCGACATGATCTTGAGGCGGGACACCAGGGCATTCCGATAGGCGAAGGGGATCGTCTGGTACACCGTGCAGGCGCCGTCGATGCGGATGCGGACCCGGGTGTTTTCTTTGCCGGGGTAAGGTTCGATGTGAATATCCGAAGCCCCCCTGGCGTAGGAGTCCAGAATGATCTTGTTGACCAGCTTGACGACGGCACTGTCTTCTTCGTTGAGGCTGGTCTCGGCCTCCTCGATCTCATCCTCTTCGGCCTGCAGCTCGGAGAGGATCTCGTCCATGGACTCCAACTCTTTGTCGTCCTGTGTGAACAGCTTGATAAACGCCTGAATGTCTTCTCTCAGGGAAACGTGAAATTCCAGCCGTTTGCCCGGCAGCAGGGCCTTGATGCTGTCGGTGCGCTGCAGGTCGTGTGGGTTGTCGATGAGAAGGATGACCTTTTCGTCTTCGGTGCGCAGCGGCAGCCAATTGTTTTTCTTCAGAAAGGGCACTTTCAATCCGGTGAGCAGATCTCCGGGGATGGGTGTGTTGGCGTTGTACTCGACAAAGGGAACCTTGTAAAATTTGCTCAAGGACTGCCCGATGTCCTTTTTATCCACCTTGAATTCCTTCATCAGGACGTTTTCGATGGGTTCCTTGCGCTGGCGGGCGTCCACGATGGCTTTGTCGAGTTCTTTCTGGGTGAGGATGTGGTTTTCCAGGATGTAGTCGAATTTGGTCGGACGCGTCTTGGCCATTCGCTTCTGGTTGTACAGCGCGATGCCCACGATCTCCGCCAGCTTCGCCACAGATTCCTCGTCCAGCTTCGTGAACGAGTCACCGCTGGTGCGGTTGATCAGCTGGATGGCGCCCAAAAGGAATTTTTTGTAGATGATGGGATAAACCAGCACCTGCCGCGTTCGGAACCCGGTCTTTTTGTCCCAACTGCTGTCGAACTTCAGGTTCGGATCCAGGGCTGCCAGTTCTTTGTCGTCGTATACATCCTTGAGGTTGAGCAGTTTTTGCTTGTAGGCGGAGTAACCGGCGATGCTGCTGTTGGCGACCGGGATGCGGATTTCGGCAATCTCGTCTCCCGACTTGAACCGGGAGACCAGCTCGCGCTTTTTCCCGTCGACGACGAATACAGTGATCCGCTCCGATTCGAACAGACCCGTGATCTGGTCTTGGAGCTCGATGAGGATTCCGTCCAGGTTCTTGGCTGCAAAAATTTTGTTGCAGATTTCCTGAAGCTTGGTGCGGTACTCCACCTCGCTCCGCAGATTCTGAACGTCGCTATTGGCCTCATCGGCCTTGGGTTTGAGTGCTACGGCCATGATACACCCTCGTCCCGTTGCGTGTGGTTTTGGCGGAAACTACTTCCCGGAAGGCGGATCGTCCGCCTTCCCCCAGTTGCTGTGGATTTTTTTCGCTCCGCCGCCGATCAGAAAAATACCGACGAAATAGAGACAAAACCGTATGAAAACCGAAACGGAGGAAAACTGTTCGATGGACTCGATGCGGGGCATCAGCTGGGGGGTCCGGAAAAAAAGTGCAAGGCCCATCAGGACAAGGGCAATCCCCCAAATCAACTGACCGGCGTTTCGGCTTTCGGGCATGGTGTGAAAGATCCTGAACCCCAACCGAGCATCGGCGTTACAGAAACGATATCCCGATCGATGTATCGTAATAGAGAATGGGATGAATGTCAAACCATTAGAGCCGTCCCCGTCAGGCGTCCCGATTCCCGTCAAAGGATGGTTTTCGTTTATCCAGAAATGCGCCGGTGCCCTCCTTGGCGTCCTCGCTGGCCATGCAAAGGGCGAAAGCATCGACTTCCACCGCGCAACCGGTGGCGAGATCCGCATCGGTTCCGGTGTTGACGGCATGCTTGGCCGCACGCAAGGAAACCTTCCCTTTTTGGGCGATGGATCGGGCCGTCTTTGCCGTTTCGGCAAGCAGTGAATCGGAGGCCAGAACGCGATTGACCAGCCCGATCTCTCTGGCTTCGGAAGCCGGAATCATCTTTCCCGTAAAGATGAGTTCCTTGGCCATGTTTTTCCCAATCAGTCGGGGCAGCCTCTGGGTTCCCCCGAAGCCGGGTATGATGCCCAGATTGATTTCCGGAAGGCCGAACTGGGCGTTTTCCGAAGCGTAGACGAAGTCGCAGGCCAGAGCGATTTCACACCCGCCGCCGAGTGCATAGCCGTTGACCGCGGCGATCACCGGTATGGGAAGGTCCTGGAGGGCGCCGATGGCCTGGTGGCCGAGCCGGGAAAATTTCCTTGCCTGCAACGGGTTGAAGGTGGCCAGTTCGGTGATGTCGGCCCCTGCGACGAAAGCCTTGTCTCCGGCCCCGGTGAGAACGAGTACGCGTATGGATTCGTCGTCTTCGATGTCGCGCAGGGCTTGGGAAAACTCCGCGAGCAGGGCCGCGTTGAGGGCATTGAGGGCCTTGGGACGGTGAAAGGTCAGGGTGGCGACCCCTTGGTCCATGTCGAAAACGAGATGTTCAAAGTCCTTCATGGGCTTCCTCCTGTGGGTCAGACTGTGGATGGGCTCCGAACGGGAGCGGTTTCGAGGATCCGCCGGATCCCTTTGGTGGGGTCGCCGGGGTTTTCCCCGCGGCCTCCTATCCCCCCCGGTTGCCTGAGCCGAATGCGGAGTCCGAAAAGGCGGCCGGGTTCGTTTCTTTTATGTACGACACGATCCCCTCAGCAATGGCGTCCGTCAGGTGGTCCTGGTACTGGGGATTGACCAGCCGTTTGCACTCGCGCGGATTGCTGATGAAGGAAGTTTCCACGAGTATGGCGGGCATCTGGGCGCCCAACAAAACGTAAAACGGCGCCTGTTTCACGCCTTTGTTTCGGATGCGGCTGTAGCGTTTTTTCAGAAAATCCACCATTCCGCTCTGCACGTGCCCGGCAAGGCGGCTGGATTCATTGATTTTCGCATTCTTCATCAGATCGGACAAAATGGTCTGCAGATCGCTGATATTCTTGGTGGAGGTGGCGTTTTCAATGGCGGCCACGCGAATGGCGTCCTCGTCCGTTGCGAGGTTCAGAAAATAGGTTTCGATGCCGTAGGCCTTCCGGCTGCGGGCCGAGTTGGTGTGTATGGAAATGAACAGATCGGCGTTTTTGGTGTTGGCGATGGCCGTTCTCTCCTCCAAGGTAAGGTATCGGTCCGTGGACCGGGTCATAACCACCTCGCACCGCAGCCGTTTTCGCAGCTTCTCGGCCAGAAGTAACCCGATTTCGAGAACAATTTTCTTTTCATGAACTCCCCGAAGGTACCCCGGAGCACCGAAGTCCTTCCCGCCGTGGCCCGGATCCACAACGATTCGGCTGACCCCAAGAGCCAGCTGCCGGGCCAAGGAGTTCGGGCCGACCGTGCCGTCCTCGGGAATTTCTGGTGTGAAAATCCGTGCCGGAGAAGGCTCCGACTTCCGCTCCCCCCAGACGTCGATGACGATGCGGAACGGGTTTTTGAGAGAAAAAATCTTGTAGGTTTCGAAACTTTTGATGTCCACCACCACCCGCACCGAATCCGGCGTGTACTGGCCGGCCCTTGCATCCATGAGCAGGTCATCGTCGATGGGAACCGTTTTCTGTATGCTGGTGCCCAGATGCGTGCGGTCCAGGTCCACGTACAACCGCTGCGGTTTTCCGAGGGAAAGATCCTTTTTGAGCAGGTGATGGGAAAAATCGGTCTCCTGGTTTGCGTCGATGACCACCCGGGTGTAGCTCGGATTGGACCAGTACCGTAACCCTTCCACCAGTACCCATTCTCCCGTGGCGGCAGCTCCCGGCTCTTGCTTTGTGGGTCCAGCCTTCTGGATTACGCTGGCAATGGGATCCGGAGCATCCGTAACCTCTTCCTGCTTTTGCTCTTCGGCCGCCAATTCGGCTTCTTTCCGGGCGATGCGGCGGGATTCGGGAATGCCTATGGCATCGGCGGCTTGCACACCGTATTCGGTGTCGGGAAAGCGTTTCCAGACCTGCTCGAAACGCCTCCGGGACTCTTCCAGATCGGCGGGAAGATAGGACTTGCCGTGCAGCTGCCGGTACAGCTCGGCAGACTGGAACAAACTGACCGCCGCCAGCGGACCATCCGGATCCCCTTTGTAGGCGGTTTCATAATCCTCGATGCAGTCGAGCCAGAACTCCCGATACTTTTGCTTGCGGGTATTGTCGCGCAGCTTCCGGTAACAGGTTTCGGCCGCATCGAAACGCTTTTGCACGGCCGGGAGTGCCTTTTCCGCCGGAGATGTCTTTTCTGCCAGAGATGCCTTTTCTGCCGGAGATGCCTTCGGTGGGGCCTTGGTCTCATCGGGTGCGGCATACGCTCGTTTGGCATAATCGCTTTGGGGGAAATCACGACGCAGCCGATCCAATCGTTTCACCGACTCGCTGCGGTCGGAGCGCAGATAGGACCGGTCGGCCAGCTCGTCGTACAGCCTGCCGGCCATATAAAGCGCCGCCGGAGCAAAGGGGCCGTCCGGATCGCTTCGGTGTACCTTGTCGAATCCGTCGATGCACCGCAGCCACTGGTCTCGGTACTGGACCCGCCGCGCATCCGCCTTCAACCGACGGTAGCAGTCTTCCGCTTTTTCGAAAGCGGATCGAAGCTTGCCGTTGTCTCGGGGCTTGGGCGGGCTCGGGCTGCGGGCACCCAGGGTCTTCAGTTCGTTTCCTGCCCGCTGTTGGTATCGGCTGTCAGGGTAGCGCTTGACGATGCGTTCGAAAATATCGCGCGCCTCCCGCAGGTCCGCTGCGCGGCCGGAGCGCCGGTAAAGCTCCAGATAGAGCTTGCCGCTCATGTAAAGCCCGGCTGCCGCCCACGGACCGGTAGGATCGAACCGGTACACCCCCTCGAATTTCCGAATGCACTCCATCCACTGGTCCCGGTACTTCTGCCGCCGGGGGTCGTTGCGGAGATCGCGGTAGCAGGCATCCCCCTGCAGATACCGGCTCTTTGCGGATTCGGCCCACGCCGTCGGAACAGGTGTCGCCTGGACCGATCCGAGGATCAATCCGACGGCTATCATTCTGGTGAGAAGCTTCATCAGGGTGCACATGAATCCGAATCCGGGGTTGCTGCTGATGGATATACCGTTGGTCTCCTCTACAGGATCATGCCCCTTTTCGTCAATCGGAACCGGACCGAAGCCGTTTTACCAGATGGTCGAGTAGGTTCAAAGCCTCCAACGGCGTGAGGGCCGCCGTTTCCACTTTTTCCAATGCCTCCAACACGGCATCGCCCGGAGACCGGAACAGCGTCAACTGCCGGGGATGACGGCCGCCGGCATCGGGAACCGGAGCGTGCTCCCCTTCCCTGTTCTCCACGTCGAAAAGGATTTTTTTGGCCCGCTCGATGACCGGTCGGGGAATGCCGGCCAGACGCGCCACTTGAATGCCGTAGCTGCGATTGGTGGCGCCTTCGACGAGTTTGCGAAGAAATATGATCTCTTCGTTCCACTCTTTTACGGCGATGTTGAGGTTTTTCACACGCTCACGCGTCCGCTCCAGCGCCGTCAACTCGTGATAATGCGTCGCAAAAAGGGTTTTGACGCCCGTGCCGCGGAGATCGTGCAGATATTCGGCTACGGCCCATGCAATGCTCAGGCCGTCGTACGTGCTCGTTCCCCGGCCGATTTCATCTAGAACCACCAGGCTGCGCGCGGTCGCATTGTGGAGAATGTCGGCGGTTTCCTGCATTTCCACCATAAAAGTGCTCTGCCCGTGCGACAAATTGTCCAAAGCGCCGACACGGGTAAAAATGCGATCGGTGATGCTGATGGAGGCGCTTCGAGCCGGTACGAAAGATCCCATCTGCGCCAGGATCACCGTAAGCGCCACCTGCCGCAAAATGGTGGATTTTCCAGCCATGTTGGGACCGGTGATCAGCAGCACCTGCTGCTCCATGTCGTCCAGACAAACGCTGTTGGGGACGAACCGCTCCCCAGCGATCATTTTCTCCACAACCGGATGGCGCCCATCCTGAATGTCGATGATCCCTTCACTGTGAATTCGCGGCCGACAGTAGTTCTGGGTCTCGGCCACCTCGGCCAAGGAACCAAAACAATCCACGGCAGCCAAATATCGAGCCAATTCCTGGAGTTCGGCATTGACAACGGCCACCGACTGCCGGACCCGGTCGAACAGCTCGAATTCCAGCCGGGCCCGCTTCTCCTCCGCGCCGAGCACTTTTTCTTCGAAGGTTTTCAGTTCCTCAGTGATGTATCGTTCGGCATTGACCAGGGTTTGCTTGCGGATATACGTCTCTGGCACGGCACTCACCTGGCTCTTGGGCACTTCGATGTAGTAGCCGAACACCTTGTTGAACCGGACTTTCAGTGAAGCAATCCCGGTCACTTCCTTTTCCCGGGCTTCCAGCGACGCCAGCCAGCCCTTGCCGTCCCTTCCGATATGGATCAACGTATCCAGCTCGGTGTCGTAACCCTCTCGGATCAGGCCGCCTTCCAAGAGGGTCGGAGGCGCGTCTTCCCGGATGGATCTTCCGATGAGATCGGCCGTTTTACGAAGCGTGTCCGAATCTCCCTTCCAGTGATACGCTTTCGAGGTGAAACCGGACAGGACGTCCAAAATCTCCGGCACGTTCAGCAACGATCTTCGAAGGGCGAGGAGATCCCTGGCATTGCCCTGACCCATGGAGATCTTGCTTCCCAACCGCTCCAGGTCGTATACGCCTTTCAAGGCCTCCCGTACACGCCGAATGGCTGCGATGTCACTTTTGGCTTCGGCCACGGCATCCAGACGAAGATCGATACCCTCGATATCCAGCAACGGATATCTCAGCCATCGGGCCAAAAGCCGGCCTCCCATCGCGGTGATCGTTCGGTCCAAAACGGCGATCAGGGTTCCTCTTCGTCCAGCGGAACGCAGATTGCGCAACAATTCCAGGTTGCGGCAGCTCTGATCGTCCACCACGAGAAACTGATCGAGATAATAGGTTTCCATGCCGGTCACGTGGGCAACGGCCTGTTTCTGCGTTTCCCCCACGTAAAACAGCAACGCACCGGCAGCGGAAATCCCCTGCTGGAGGTGTGCGCACCCGAATCCCTCCAGACTCAGCGTGTGAAACTGCGCCAACAGGCGCCGTTTCCCCTCGCCTGGTTCGAAGACTGAATCGTCCAGAAAGGTCAGGGATCGCTCGGCCATGGCATCGTTGATCCCCGTGTGACGCGGTCCTCCCCTTTCGGACTCCGCCATCAGGATTTCCCGGGGAGAAACCCGAAGAATTTCATCCATCACGAGGGAGGGGTTTTCCGTCTGGCACAAACGGAAGGTGCCGGTGGAAATGTCGAGATAGGCCAGCCCCACGGTATCTTCGTTTCGGGCATATGCCAGCAGATAATTGTTCTGTCGGGCATCCAGCATCTCGCCGTCCAGGACCATGCCGGGAGTCACCACCCGGACCACTTCCCGTCGGACCAGACCCTGAGCAGTGGAGGGATCTTCCACCTGATCGCAGACGGCCACCTTGAATCCTTTCTCAATGAGGCGGGCGATGTATCCCTGCGCCGCCTTATGCGGAACGCCGCACATGGGCACCGGGCTCTCGTCCTTTTTGTTCCTCGACGTCAGCGTGATTTCCAGGACACGGGAGGCCGTTTCTGCGTCCTCGAAGAACATTTCGTAAAAGTCGCCCATCCGATAGAAAAGAATGGCATCCGGATATCTCTCCTTGATGGAGAGATACTGCTGGATCATGGGGGTGACCTTAACGGGACTCATGAAAAGGATTGGATGAAAAAACGGAAGCGGTTGGTAAGCTTTGCCATCGACTCATGAAATCATCCGAACCGAAGCGTCACCCTTCTTGCCGTTCGGTAACGGCCGGTTTGGATTCCTTCGGCTCCGGGGGTTCCTTCGGCCCTGCGGACGGATCGAATGTCTCGGAGGGGGCGTTCTGGACAGCCGGTCCCTTCTCCAGTCGACCCTTGAGGGAGGCAATTTCTTCCAATTGGGCGGAGATGGTCGCTTCTTTGTCCCTGAGGGTCTTGTTGGACTTGAAACGCTCCAACAGACTGAAAAAATAAGCGATCAGCAGTCCAAAAACGAAAAAGGCCACGAATAAAACCGCATTGGGAACCTGGGGGATGTGATAGGTTTCCAAAAAGGGGATCTGAAAGGTCAAAGAGGGTTTGCTGAGGAAGAAATCTTTGTTCTGATAGAAAAAGAGCCCTATGACGGCGAGAAGAAGGATCCAAAGGGTAATCTTGAATTTGCGCATGGATGATCTCCGTATTTTTTCCGTAAGATACGGTATCCTCTACTCTTTCTGATGTGAAAACTCAACCCCTTTTTTCTGGAGGGGAACGATTTCCATTCGGCCCCAGACCCCGGCCCTTTCTTCGCAGATGACCAGAGATCCCTGCACGCGCTGGAGGTTTCGGGCAAAGGCCAGGGCATCGGAGATGTCTTCCGGACCCCGGACCCGGTTGCCGATGGCAGTGGCTGCGGCATCGGCCACTGCGCAGGAATCGGAAACGACGCAAACGGCGTCGGCGCGGCCGTAGCTCAAGGAATGCCCCACGGTACCGGATGAGGTGCAGACACCCACTGGTTCCCCGCCAGGATCGAAACGCACTCCCACTCTCATATTGAGCGGAGAGGCTCCGGCAAAAACGGCCACCACGACGGGTCCATCCACTTTCAAGAAGATGTCGCCGCCGTTTTCCACGATGATCTCCGGCGATCTGTCCAACAGATCCCGTCCCACCCGCTCCGCAATGGCACCCGCAACGGCGGCCATGGGTCCCGTTCCGGCGATCCGACCGGCTTCGGCCATGTCTCGCACAACGGCCGCTGCCGGCAGCTCCAACGGCCAGGGCTCGAGCGTTGTACGAAAGGACGGATGTTCCTGTATGAAAGATTCCAGATAGCCCCTGTGCAGGATCACGCTGTCGCGGGCTTCCGGTTCCAGTGTACGAACAGCCTGCACCCACAGATCGGTTTCGCTGACCGTTACCCGGAAAGGAACCAGCCCCTTCCGTGAAACCCGCTTGCGATAGCTTCGGTTGCGGTAGTCGGAAGGAGACCGTTGGGATTGTTTTCCGTCTTTG
This sequence comes from Desulfobacteraceae bacterium, assembly GCA_022340405.1. Classification (GTDB taxonomy): domain Bacteria; phylum Desulfobacterota; class Desulfobacteria; order Desulfobacterales; family JAJDOA01; genus JAJDOA01. Next base: position 15,279 of record JAJDOA010000273.1, read on the forward strand.
GACATGGGCGCGTAACCCTCAGCTCAAAATGGGGGCAGGCCGTTCCGATTCGGGAAACTGCCGAAGAAAGTAACGGTCGGTCATCCCTGCAATGAAATCGCGGACCTTTTCTTCGATGCTGTGATGCTCAAGGTAGCGCTCGCTCTTGTCTTCGAGAAACTGTGAAAAAATAACGGATTCCCTCCGATCCCGGGCCACGTCTTCGCAATAGCGTTGAAACAGGGTTTCGAACATCCTGCGCAGCCTTCCGGAATAGGGTTTTATTTTCGGATTCAGATAGATGCGCTCCAGATTGAACGCTTTCAGCTTTGCCAGCGCCTCGGAAACTTCCGGGCCGAACCCGACGAAATCCCTGCCGCGGCTGTTGGCAATGAGGTCTGTGACCAACCGGTGCACGATGGTACCGTTGGTGTTTCCCAGAATTTCGACGCAAAACGTCGGAATATCCGAGCGCCGAATGACGTCGAGCCGTATGGCGTCCTCGATGTCGCGACCGATATAGCTTACGGTATCCGCCAGCCGTACAACACAACCCTCCAGCGTCATGGGTGTCAGACGCAGCGAAGACGCCTTCTTTTTTGCCTCGAGTTCCCATTCCAGCGTCTCGAAGGTCTTGTCGGGCGTCGGGCGCAGGGTTTGGTCGTGCACTTCACCGTCATGCCCCAGAATGCCGTCCAATGTCTGCAGGCAGAGATTCCAGCCTTTCCCCTTTCGTTCGACATGTTCCAGAAATTGGACGCTCTGTACATTGTGGTGAAAATGGCCGATGCCCGACCGGAAACACAGCTCGGACAGAAACCGCTCTCCGTCGTGACCAAAGGGGGCGTGTCCGATATCATGCCCCAGGGCCACCGCTTCGATGAGATCCTGGTTGAGGCCGAGAAAGCGTCCCACCGTCCGGGCGATTTTGGAAACCAACTGAACGTGGAGCACACGGTGGGTGATATGATCGTTTTTTACGAGATAAAATACCTGGGTTTTGTCGATATAGCGGGTGTAGGCTCGGGAATGGAGAATGCGATCCGCGTCCACGGCGAAGTGAAACCGGTAGTCGGATGCCAGCAGATGCTCCGGCCTCCGCCGCAGTGCATCGGTGTTGCGCACGGCATGCCCCGAGAGAAACCGGGCCTCCGAGTCCTCGAGCTCCTCCCGTATCCGTTGCAGCAGGGATTCGTTCACATCAGCCCCTCTTCGATCATTTGTTCCATCATTCGGGTGTAATCGATGCCTGCCTGCCGAAATCCCTCTTTGCCGTATTTCATGTTGCCTTCCAGCACGTACCATCGATCCCGGAACGGAAGCAAATCGATGCCAACATCGTCCCAGCCGCACCGTTCCGCAACGGTCAGTGCCAGCGCCACGGCAGGGTCCGGAACTGGATCGAACCGGATCCGCCCGCCGGCGGACACGTTTGCTCGGAATTCACCCTCCGGAGCGATTCGCCAGTACGCGAGCACCGCCCTGCCTCCGATCACCACCACCCGTACGTCTCGATCGCTGGGAAGATATTCCTGGATGTAGGCCACCGGCGTCAGAGCGCAGTAACGGCGAAGTGCATCCGTGTCTGCGATGCGGAAGACTCCCCGGCCCATGGCGGATCCTCTGGGAATCTTGGCAACGAAAGGAAAGGAGAAGTGCTCAGCGATGGCCGCTTGCTGACGTCTTCCGTAAAAGACACGCGTGCGGGGGTGCGGTATTTCCAACAACTGGAACAGCGCGCTCTGTTTGATTTTATCCTGGGCAAAACGGTAAGCACTGCAGCGCGGAAAGGTCCGCTTTCCCATGGCGTCGAAGAGGTCGGCATACAGGCTGCTCGGATAGTAGATCACCTCTGCATCGCGGATGCGGCGTACCGCGCCGGCGTCATAGTCGGCGAAATTGGGCTTTACGCCCAGCGTCAAGACGTTCCGACACGAACGGAGCCTGGACTCAAGGGCAACCGCTTTCGGGGAAGAAGCCATAGGGGAATCCGGGCTCCGTCAGGGTTTTTTGTTTTTTGCGGAAGCGTCCGGTGGTTGCGAAAGAACGAAAACCGAGTCATCCACTTTCGCTTCCTGCCAGAACCTTTCGACCTCGAGTCGGAATCGATCGGAATTCGGAGCAGTGACGGACAGTGCGCGGAAATTTCCCCCGCCCGGAGGCGAATGCTGTCCGTCGAATGTCACACGATAGCGCAATCGACCGAAAAAATCGAAGTATTCAGCGGCTCCCACACGCTTTTCCCCTGGCTCGAAAAAAAGCTTTTGGGATACCGTACCGAGCCATCGTTTCGCCACCAGCTGCGCCGGATACCGTGAAGCGTCGTCCGGCTGGGGCTGCAGAAGCGTGAAACGCCCAGGGCTGGACGGCAACCCCCCTCCCAGCAGTCGGAACAGATCCCCGGGCCGGATGTCCACACCGAAGATGTCGGAAAGGTCCACGGCGTTCCGGGAATGCTGCGTAAGGCGGGGCGGATTTCGGGACCGAAAATAGAAGGTTTTCTCGTCCATGGCGACACTGGCGGAAGAAAACCCCGGCAAGCCGAATACTTCGACTCTCAGCTTCTCAGGCTGCTTACCCGCCCATGCGATCCGCGCCTTTTGGTCTCGATTTCCCCGATGAATGGAAAGGGTCCCGGTTCCCTTGAACGATGCAGGCACCGCATGGGCCTTATCCGCCACGGATAGAAGGGATGCCAGCCGGATTGCCTCCGCCTCCGCAGTCGAGGGTTGGATCTTTGCCGGAGGCGGTACCGTCGCACAACCGATCAGCCACATCAGAGCGGCCAGGGCAAGGATCCATCTCCCCATCACGGCGTTTCCTCGGTCAGGGATCGGATCTTTTCCTCGATCCCGGAGGTATCCCCATCCTGTGCATCCTCAGACTTTCGGTAGTACTCTAATGCCCTGTCCCGGTTGCCCAACTTGAGGTACACATCTCCCAAATGCTCCAGGATGACCGGATCGTCCGGAACGAGCTCGACGGCTTTCTGGATGACTTCCAGGGCCTTCCGGTACTCCCCCCTTTTGTAGAAAACCCATCCGAGGCTGTCGGTGATGTAGCCGTCGTCGGGGCGCTTCTTCAGGGCCCTGCGAATCAAACGCTCGGCCTCGTCCAATCGAACGCCCATGTCCGCGTAGGTGTAACCGAGATAATTGAGCGCATTGGCATGCTCGGGATCCAGCTGAATCACGGTTTTCATGGACGAGATGCTCTCCTGCTTACGGCCCTGTTTGTCGTAAACGACTCCCAGCCGAAAGTGCACTTTTGGATTTTCGGGATCCATCTGAACGGCTTTTTGGAGCAATGCCTCGGCCTTCTCGTAAGCTTTTACTTCTTCGTAGAAAGAGGCCAGATACAGCTTGAACTCCACGTTTTCCGGCTTCGCCTCGACGGCCCTCTCCATGTGCTCGATCGCTTCGTCCAGCGCGTCCCGCTGTTGCAGGATATAAGCGATGTTGATAGTGGCGTTTTCGTAGAATTCAGACTGGACGCCCACGGCCCTGAAATGACGCAGGGCCTCCGCCTTGCGGTCCAGCTCGTTCAATGTCAATCCCAGCACGTAGTGGAGATCCGGAGAGTCGGGCGCCTCTTTCAGCATCTCCTGGAGCATGAGCTCTGTTTCGGAGAAGGCGTTCTGTTCGAAATATTGCCGTACCACCGTCGACAGGACGGCGTTTTCCGTCAGGCTCCTCTGGCCGAGTTGGCGGAAAATCGCTTCGGCTTCGTTCCGTCTCCCCTGTTGCCAGTGCCACAGACCCAGCTCTATGGAGGCCTGAACGTTTCCCGGGCGAAGGGACAAGATCTCCTGGTAGGTTTCGACAATGCGGCGGTCCAATATCTGCTCCACCGATTCAGGCCCCATGAACTTCGACCAGGGCATCCGGATCACCTGCCCGGCTTGGACGCTGCCCAGATCTCGGAGATTCGGATTCGCCCTCCGAATACCGGCGATCACTTCCGCATCAAAGCGACCGTAAATCCGCTCTGCTATGTCGCTGACCGTCATCCCGGCCTTTACCGTGATGGACTGGTAGCCGTACCCCTCCGACCGATAGAGCCGAACCAGTTCGAAACGCGGCTCCACCAGTTCGGGTTCCAGCTGCAGCGCCTTGCGCAGGGCCTTCTCGGCACCGGGATACTGGCCCTTCTCCCGGTGCAGTTTGCCGATGAAGAAATGACCCACGAAGGAGGCGGGATAGCGTTGTACCAACTGGCGATAGACACGGAAGGCATTGTTCCGGTCCCCCCGCGTCTGGTAGAGACGGCCCAGCAGAAGATAGTCTCTTTCCTCGCCGGCACCCAAAGCAATGACTTTTTCATAAGCCGCCATGGCTGGATCGATGCGGTCCATCTCTTGGAGGATCTGTGCGTAGAGGCGGAGAGCATCGGTGTCTTCGGGCTCCACGGAGAGGATTTCCTCGAGAATCTGCAGCGCCTGATCGGTCTCCTTTTTCTGCCGGTACAGTTGGGCCAGTTCCCATTTCAGATACAGGGAATTCGCGTCTTTTTCCAACGCGCGGCGCAGGGAGTGCATCGATGCCTCCGTTTCCCCATTCAGACGCTCCATCTGACTCTCGGCGAAAAAGTAGTAGGCATTGGGCGATTCCGGTGCCGCACCTGCCGGCAACGGAGGCGGTGCATGCCGCTTCCCGGCGCAGGCGAACAGACCGATTGCCAAAAAAGCCCAGAGGACCCTACAGAAGGGTGCCATTCGTTTCATAGGGGGAACGTTCCTGTATTGCGATCCGGTGTGCTCCATACCGCACGGCTGTGACATGGGAAGCTCGCGCTTTCATCGTGTGGCCCGGGGTCCGGTTCGATGGCACGATGCGTTTCCAGAGGTGTCGGCCGGTGAAGCACCGGAAGGCGGAACGGAAGCGAAGCTTCCTGGCTGCGGAAAGAGGCGTCAGCCAGATTCACTTCCATCGGTGTAGGAGGCAAAGTCCGGGATTTCCTTTTTGAAATATTCTCTCATCTTCTTGATGATGTTTTTCTCGATCTGCCGGACGCGCTCCCTGGATATCCCGTAGCGGTCTCCGATCTCCTGCAGCGTCGAAGGCGAATCGGAAAAGATACGGGAATCGAAAATCTCCAACTCTCTCGGGGTCATGTTGCGGCGAAAATCGGCGATCTTCTCGTGCAGCAGCGCATCCATCTCCTTCTTGGCCACGCGGTCTTCCACCGAGGCGTGATCCGAGCTGAGAAATTCGATGCGCTCGGTGTCCGAGTCCTCTTTCAAAGGAGCATCCAGGGATACATCCCAGTTGTCCAGTCGCTGGTCCATGTCGACAATCTCTTTTTCCGACACCCCCAGACGTTCGGAGAGCAGCCGCGGTTTGGGATCGAAACCCTGATCGATCAAACGCTGCTTTTCCTTTTTCAGTTTGAAAAACAGTTTCCGCTGCCCCTGGGTGGTTCCGATTTTGACCAGGCGCCAGTTGTCCATGATGAATTTCAGGATGTAAGCCTTGATCCAGAATGAGGCATAGTAGGAAAACTTGACATTCTTGTACGGGTCGAACTTGCGCACCGCCTGCATCAGGCCGATATTGCCCTCCTGAATGAGGTCCAACAGGTTCTGCATCCAGATGCGCTGGAATTCCAGCGCGATCTTGACCACTAGCCGGAGATTGGAGGTCACCAGAATGTAGGCCGCTTCCGAGTCGCCATTCTCCTGGATACGCTCACCCAGGATCTTTTCCTCATCCCGTGTCAGGAGACGAAAGCGGCTGATCTCCTGCAAGTACCGTTGCAGCGGATCGTACTTGACCAGCGCCTTGTCCGAACCACCCGTGGTTTTTGTCTGGAAATCCTTTCTGGACAGAGGTTTGATCTTCTTTTTGGGAGTTTTCGACTCCTTTTGGGCCACTTTTTTTTTCTTTGCCATAGCCTTGTGTTCGCCTCGATTCTAAGGGTTCCTGGCGGAATGCGTTTTCTGTGGACAACCCCGGGGGCTTGTGGTATGCGAGCACCTACCTTACCGAAAGGCGCCTGTAGCTCAGTTGGATAGAGCAACGGACTTCTAATCCGTAGGTCGGGGGTTCGAATCCCTCCAGGCGTACCAAATCCGCCCGCAAAGGGCTTGCTCGGCGCAAGTCCTTTCCGGAAACGATGATCCTTAAGTTTTCTTCATTCTTAAACAATTCGTACTCAAATTGCAAGCGCATTTGCCCTCTGTGCAGACAGCGGCAAATTCCCCTTGGGACGATTCGCCTTGCCGGCCTCGTGAGGGAAAGGGCAACGAAAACTTCCGCTGTCGTGTCCCCGGATGGCTCCCGGGGTTTCACCTCTCCGACCGGGTGACTCTCCGGATGAAATGGTGAATCGCCTGGTGCACCGTATGGGCTTCCTCACCCAGCAAAATACCGTGTCGCTGAAAATTGACGAACAGTAGAGATTTGTTTTCCGATTCCAGCCGGTCGAACACCTTTCGGGCGCCGCCGGGTTGCACCACGGGATCCCTGTCGGATTGGATTACTAGGGCGGGGACATGGATGGACGGCAGGACTTCGGCGACGGCGTCCATGAGCCTTTCCAACTCATGGATGCCGCTGACGGGATTGCGCGTGTAGTTGATGTGCGGGTTTTCCGGTTCATTGGCCACAAACTCCAGCATGGCTCCCCTCCACCGCACCCTTTCCATGAGTCGATTCCAGGTGTCCACCGCCGGTGCAAAGCGGGCGGAAAAATCCTGCAGACGCAGCGGCGGCGCCACTGCGAACACACCGGAGAGCCCCTTGACTCTAGCAGCGAGCTCCAGAGCCAGCCCTGCTCCCGTCGAAAACCCGCCCACCACCACTTCCTTGCAGGTCCCGGAGATCACGGCATAGGCACGATTGACCGAATCGATCCAGTCATTGTGTGTGCGCAAGGCCAAATCCTCCGGCGAGGTACCGTGGCCCCGCAACCGCGGGACGTACACCCAAAGACCCCGGGCTCCCAGGTAGTCCGCCAGGTCTTTTAGTTCGTAAGGGGCGGCCATGTATCCGTGGACGAGAACCACGCCGATCCGGTCCCGGCCTCCGCGCAGAAAATAGGGACGGCCGACGCGCTTTGCCCTGCTTTGCCCGTCTCGATGGTAGGCGGCATAGTCGTCATCGAAGCATTTCAGGTCCTGCCGGAGCAGTTTCCAGGCGATCCTGCGTCGAAGCCAGAAGTCCGGGATCCAGGCCAGGTGCCGTATGGCCCGCTCCAGTGCCTGCAGGGGCTCCACTTCGTTTGCGATCACGGCCACCGGGTTTTCCATCCGCGCCCGGTCGAAATGGAAAAGGCCGTCGAACTTGGCGTTGTTCCGCACCCAGTCCGACCCCTCCCGCGCAGCGATCCGGGTTTGCAGGGCCAGGCGCTCGAAATCCCTGTACTTGCCGTATCGGTCGTCGACGATGAGATGCAGCTGGTCCGTGCGCAGGCTGTCGTGGCAGAATACCCCCAAACGCTCCAAATCCATGACTGCGGCGGCGTACACCTTTCTACGAAACGCCATTTCATCGATGCGGTTCAGCGGCATTTTTTTGAAGACGACGGCGAACAGGTGATCGTGGTTCACGGTGGTCATCCGATAGATATCCGTCATGTACCGCCGCATCAATAGCAGCGCTTCCTTCCGCATCCGCGGAAGAGAGGAGAGCGCGTCGTTGAAGTCGATTCGGCTTTTCCGGGTGATATCGGCGCGGATGGTCCGGTGACGCAGATGGGACACCACCGGAATCGGTTTGCCGAAGCGGATGTCCATATCCACGCCGCTGAGCAGCATCGTTCCTTCGGTCATGATCTCGTCGATGGCGCGGTCGGGGATATCTTCGACCAATATCGATGCCAATTGGCTGAGGACGTTCTCCCGGGCTCGAATGGGGTAGTAGGTGATGTTCACGGGAACGATATGAGTGGACCGCCCGGAGAGAATTTCGAGAGATTCGATCTGAAAACGGTGCTGCAGGCGCTCGGCCTCCTCCGGCATCTCCTTCCATAAGTGAAGCAGCCGCTGGCGATAGAATTCGGTTCGTATGGCCAGCGTCGCAGCCCCTGTGTGCGGGGGGTGTTTGCCGCCGGCGTAGGAGACCATGAAGCGACCGTTTTCCAGGATCTTCTTGTTTTTCACCATGCGGCCTTCGGGAAAAATGATCCAGTGGGCCTCTCCGGTGAGCAGGGTTTTTACGATGAGCCGATCCCTGTCCGGATTCTGCGTACTGAGGGCACCGACCTGCTCCAGGAAAGCGCCGAAAGCGCCGACGAAAAGACCGGCATCGGCCAATGACCAGACCTGGTGTTGCGTCAGATGGTGAATGTGATAGGGGAGCAGCAGGGTTTCGATGCGCGTGAAATGGTTGACGACGAAGACGATGGAACCCTCCGGTATGTTCTCCGATCCGTGGATTTGGATGTTGGCCCTGGACAGGCCCGATAGGGTTTTGATGGCAAGACCTGTGGTGCGATAGGCAAACGAGTTCATATCGCCTTATCTAACCGAAATTGTAAAAGAAGTAAAGAAATCCGATACGGGGCCAAGAGAGCGGTTCGCCAACCCGGAGGCAATGCCGTCTCCGGACGGCCATGGATGCCGACGGTCGCTTGGGTTTGCCTAACAGGCCCGCAAAAGGATCCGCCTTCCGAATTGCGTCGGGAACAAGGCCGCCGACGGCCGATCCGGTTGACAGCCCCGTCGAATGCCGTTAGTTTTCGCTTTCCATTGCCACAGAGGAGAGGGCGAAATCGATGCCTCGCCGGATCGCCGTTGCCGTAAGCGGCGGAGTGGATTCCCTCACCGCCGCCTTTTTATTGAAGCGCCAGGGATGGGACGTGGTGGGTATTCACTTTCTCAGCGGATACCCCAAGCCGGCGCGGTCCACCTCCGGTGCGGCGCCATCGAGCCTCGGGGCCACCGATCGACTCGTGAAAATGGGCGATGTCCTGGGCTTCCCCGTCCATGTCATCGACTGCCGGAAGCTCTTCCAGAAGCGGGTGGTGGACTACTTCGTCCGGTCTTACCGGAGGGGCCGAACGCCCAATCCCTGCATGGTCTGCAATCCGGTGGTCAAATTCGGTCGGTTGCTCTCTGCTGCCCGGGGACTCGGTGCCGAGCGGCTGGCCACAGGTCATTACGCGCGCTCGCTACGGGATGGGAAAGGCTGGGTTCATCTCCACAGAGGCAAGGACCCCGCAAAGGAGCAATCCTACTTCCTCGGATTTCTCACACAGCGGCAGTTGCAGAGGGCGGAGTTTCCGCTGGGCGAGTGGAAGAAAACCGACGTGGTCCGACTGGCTGAAGAAAACGGGATCGTTCCCGTCAGCGCTGGAGAGAGCCAGGACGTTTGCTTCATCGCCGGAGGCTCCTGCGGGGATTTTCTCGCCGCGCAGTCGGGCGACGTGCCGGAGTCCGGTCCCATCGAGGACACGGCTGGCCGAACCATCGGCGTGCACCCGGGGCTGCATCGATTCACCGTCGGACAACGGAGGGGGATCAACTGCCCGGGCCCGGAACCGTACTACGTGATCCGCCTGGATGCGGAGCGAAACCGGCTGGTGGTTGGTCACCGGGAGGCCCTTTTTGCCGATGGATGTCCGCTGTCCGGCGTCCGTTGGACTACCAAACCTCCCCTGGGGCCGTTGCGGGTGTGCGTGCGCATCCGATACCGCAGCCGCGAGGTTCCCGCCACGGTCCTTCCCGCTCGGCACAGCGAGGCATCGCTTCGCTTCGACAGGCCGCAGGCCGCCGTAGCGCCGGGACAGGCCGCCGTTTTCTACTGTGGAACCGAAGTGATCGGTGCGGGCTGGATCGAACCGATATGACCAAAACCTACGTGATCAAAACCCTCGGCTGCAAGGTCAACCGATTCGACTCCGACGCCCTTGAAGCCGCATTGGAGAAGCGGGGATGGCGGCGCGCCGACGGAGACGAGCCGGCGGGGTTGTGCATCGTGAACACCTGCACCGTCACCGGAAAGGGGGCGATGCAGTCCCGGCAGGAGATTCGCCGACTGATACGCCGATTTCCCCAGGCCCGTGTGGTTGTGACCGGATGCCACGCCCAGGTGGCCCCCCAGGACCTGCGCGCCATCGCCGGTGTGGACGATGTGGTCGGCACGGCTGAAAAAGGGCTTATCCCCGAACGGGTCACGGCGCTGCTGGAAAACAAGACCGTCAACCGGTCCGGGAAAAACATAGAGGCCTCCATGGGCCCCGGAAAGGGCTGTTTTGCCGACCCTTCGCTGCCGGTGACCGGAAGGCGCACCCGCCCCGTTGTCAAAATACAGGACGGATGCGACGCCTTCTGCACCTATTGCATCGTACCCTACGCCCGCGGCAGAAGCCGTAGCTCGACTCCGGAAGACGTTCTGGCGGCCCTGTTCGGCCTCTCCGAGGCCGGCTACCATGAGGCGGTGCTGTCCGGGATTCATCTGGGCCATTATGGCAGGGATCTGTCTCCACCCACGGATCTGACCGCGATGATGCGGCAAATCGAGCGACTGCAGCCCATACGGCGCGTGCGGCTCAGTTCCATCGAGCCCAACGAAATCGAAGATGAGATGCTGGAGATCATCGCCGGTAGCGATCGGTTCTGCCGCCACCTTCATGTTCCACTGCAGAGCGGTAGCGACGACGTGCTGCAAAAAATGGGGCGGCCCTACTCCGCGGCCCTTTTTTCAGAGAAAGTCGCCGGGATTCATGAAAAAATTCCCGACGCCGCCATCGGAGCGGATGTTCTGATCGGCTTCCCGGGGGAGACCGATGCCGCCTTTTCCGACACCTATGATCTGGTGGCATCCCTTCCACTGGCATACCTGCACGTATTCCCCTTCTCGCCCCGACCCGGTACACCCGCAAGTCGCTATCCGGGGCGGGTGCCGCATGCGGTTGTCCGGGAGAGATGCGGCAGCATGCGGCGTCTCGGTGCCCGAAAACGAGAGCGTTTTCTTGCCCGATGGGTGGGGAAGGAAGTGGAGGTCCTCGTGGAGTCGAGCCGGGACCGTGAAACCGGAAAATGGAAAGGGATCAGCTCACAATACACGACAGTCCTTCTGGATAGCGATGAGCAACTTTCCAACCGTATTCTTCGCGTTCAGGTGGAGGCCGTAGCCGACCCTTGTCGGCTGACGGGATCCGTAAAGGTGCCGTAGCAGCGCACGTTGACACCCAGGGGACGCTGCTCTATGCTTTTTTTGGAGCGTTGGCCAAGGACAGGCTCCGATTGAAACGACTTTATTCATGCTTTTTCTACAGGCGGAGTTGATCCCCGCCAGCGGGAACGAAGCGAAATTCCGACAATCGCCAAAACCGTAAGCCTTACAAGCGCCGGACGGGTCCCGGAATAGAGGAAAACCCACCGGAACAGGAGAAACGCATCATGACCCAGGACAAGGCATTGGAAATACTCAAGCAGGCCATTCTGCTGGAACGGCGCGGCAAATCGTTTTACGCCGAGACCGCAAAGGCGGCGGAAAACCAAGCCGTCCGCGAATTCTTCCTGAACATGGCCTCTGAAGAAGAGCGCCATATCGCGATTCTCTCCGAGCAGTTCAAGTCGTACACGGCCACCGGCCGTTTCCGCGCCGGCGGCGATGCGGACACGAATCCCGAGTCGGTGGCCAAAACCGTGCTTCCCTCCGAGCTGCAAAAGCGAATATCGGCTGCAGGAGTGGAGGCGGCCGCCGTATCGGCAGCCATGGCCATGGAAGAGCGGGCAGTACGGCTGTATGCCGCACGGTCTGAAGAAGCCTCGGACGAAGCGGAGAAAGCCCTGTACCAATGGCTTGCCAGGTGGGAAACCCAGCATCTGGAGACGCTGGCCGAACTGGATCGGGCCCTGACTGAAACCATTTGGAACGACAACAGCTTCTGGCCATTTTAGGGCCGGTCAATAGCCGGTGATCCAGAACGGAAAGGACGCTGAGAGATGCCGCGCAAGGCACGCCCTCTGGTCGATGTGCTCCAGTTCCTTCTGCTGGCCGGGGTGATCGCCTGGGTTCTGGCCGAAGGCTTCGGCAACATCCACTACAATTGGCAGTGGTACCGGATTCCCGAAACCCTGTTCCGTTTTCAGAACGGGCGGTTCGTCCCCGGCCCCCTTCTGAACGGGCTGTGGGTAACGGTTCAGATCAGCACTGCCAGTTTTATTCTGGCGTTTGCATTCGGATTGATCACAGCGCTGCTTCGCCTGTCAGGAGCGGTCACCGCACAATGGGTCGCACGCGGATATCTGGAAATCGTCCGTAACACACCGCTGCTGGTGCAGTTGTTTTTCATCTACTTCGTGCTGTCGCCGATCCTGGGCATCGAGCGCTACACCGCGGCGATTCTGGCGCTGAGCCTTTTCGAGGGCGCCTATGCCTCGGAGATCTTCCGGGCCGGTATCCAATCCATAGCGCGCGATCAGTGGGAGGCGGCGGACAGCCTTGGCCTGACGCGGTACCAGGCATACCGTTTCGTCATTCTTCCGCAGGCCATTCATAAAATTCTGCCCCCGCTCACCGGTCAGGGAATATCCCTGATCAAGGACTCGGCGCTGGTGAGCACCATTGCCATCTACGACCTGACCATGCAGGGTCAGGCCATTATCGCGGAAACCTTTCTGACTTTCGAAATATGGTTCACCGTGGCGGCGATGTACCTGGCCCTGACCCTTTCCCTCTCCGTCATGGTCCAGCGCATGGAGTCCCGCTTCGAAGCCGTCGCCTGAAGCCGTATACGGTCACCGTGCATACCAACCGATGTAGCGAAGAAAGGAGAAACGTTCATGACGACCCGAAAGAAAGTGCTCGCCGTTCTGACCATTTGCACCTTGTTGCTGACCGTCGCGGCAACCCCATGGGCAGCCTCGATCCAGCAGCAGCTCACCGAGGAAAGCACCCTGGAACAGGTGCTTCGTAGGGGGACCCTGCGGGTGGGAATGTCCACCTTCGTACCGTGGGCCATGAAGGACAAAACCGGCAAACTCATCGGCTTTGAAATCGACGTCGCCAGACGCCTCGCCGAGGACATGGGCGTGGAAGTGGAGTTCGTGCCCACCAAGTGGGCGGGTATCATTCCGGCCCTGCTGACCGGCAAGTTCGACGTGATCATCGGCGGCATGGGCATTCTGCCCCAGCGAAACCTCAAGGTCAATTTCACCATTCCCTACGATCATACCGGGATGTCCATGGTAGCCAACAGGAAATTGGCCGCGGGCTTCGACAGCCTCGATGATTTCAACCGACCCGATGTGGTGCTGGCGGCCCGCTTGGGAGGCACGCCCGTGGAGGCCGCCAAGAAGTACATGCCGAAGGCGGAACTGCGCCTGTTCGACGACGAAGCACAGACGTACCAGGAACTGCTCAACGGAAGGGTCCACGCCGTGGTGGCGTCCGCGCCCACCCCGGCTTTTCAGGCCGCCAAATATCCGGACCAGCTCTTCCTTCCGCTGGAGGATACGTTCACCCAAGAGCCCATCGGGTTTGCCGTCCGCAAGGGCGATTTCGATACGCTCAACTTCTTCAACAATTGGATACGGGTGGTTCAGGACGAGGGGTGGCTGAAGGAGCGAAAGCAGTACTGGTTTCTGGGCACCGAGTGGGAAAGCCGTATCAAATAGGAGCTCCATTCCCTGTTGCCGAAAAGAACAGCCATAAAGCCGCTGGATATCGTAGTGCTGTCGGTGCTTGGAGCGGCCTGCGCCTACCTGTTTTACCGCGTCCGGATCGGGCTCCAGTACCGCTGGGAATGGGAGGCGATCCCGCAGTACCTGTTTCGGTACGATCCGGTTCGGGGTGCATGGGTGTCCAATGTATTGGTGGAGGGACTGCTCACAACGATTCGCCTGAGCATCTGGAGCATCCTCCTGGCCACCGTGATGGGCACCGTCACCGGTCTGCTGCGCATCAGCCCCCGATTGCTGCACCGGCTGGTGGGCCGATCCTATGTGGAAAGCGTCCGCAATCTTCCTCCGCTGGTGCTGGTGTTCATCTTCTATTATTTCATCAGCGATCAAATCATGCCGGTGCTGGGCATTGCGGAGTGGGCGCGCAGCGCCAGTGCGCCCCTGCAGCAGGTCGTGGGGATTTTCTTCGCCCCGCCGGCCCGGCTGAACGCCTTCATCGCAGCGTTGGCCGCCCTTGCGGTGTTTGAAGGGGCTTACATCGCCGAGATCGTGCGCGCCGGCATCCAGTCCGTGGAAAAGGGACAGTGGGAAGCCGCTCGTGCCCTGGGGCTTTCCCGGTGGCACCAGATGCGCCGGGTGATCGGTCCCCAGGCCGTGCGCAGCATTCTGCCCCCGCTGGCCGGCCAGTTCGTTTCCACCATCAAGGATTCCTCCATTGTCGCGGTCATTTCCATTCAGGAATTGACGTTTCAGGCCATGGAGCTGATGTCGGCCACCTATCTGACGTTTGAGATCTGGGTCACGGTAACGTTTCTCTATCTTTTGCTGACCTTCCCGTGCGCCCTTGCCGTGGGCCGCTTGGAATCGCGGTTCCGTAGGTATGAAACCGCAACGTGATCGACCGCGGCTTCTTTTCCGCTCCGAATGAACGGCCCCGACCCCCCGGTATCCGCGATGTGTGATTCGCCCTAGCAAGCGACGGAGAGTGCACCTTGTCCGCCGCCTGCGGATTGAAAGCGGTCAACGGGTGTGGTAGACACGGCATACACCGCAACCAATGGACTTCTCCGTCCCAGCGGCGGACAATAAAACCGCATACGCCACCGGCGGATGCAACAGGGAACCACGGCGAAGGCAGCCGGGCACCGGTTCCGATCCTGGAGTTCTTCCATATGAAAAGTATCTATGCGGAGCGGACGGACCGCACAACAGAAAAACTGCCCCAACACGACATTGACACACTGATGGTCGTCGTAGGGGAAAACCGACGTTATCTCAGCGGGTTCACGGGGGAGGACACCCAGTTCGACGAAACCGCAGGGGCCCTGTTCATCACACGCGATCGCCGCATCCTGGCCACGGATACCCGTTATGCCCTTCAGGCCGAGACGGAGGCGCCGGAGTACGAGATCCGCTGCTACCGAGACAGCCTGAGCCGTGAAACGCCGGAAATCCTTCGGGATCTGGGAACGCAACGCCTGGGATACGAAAGCGTCCGCCTGTCGTGTTGGATGCTCGATCGGCTCCAAAAAGCGTTGGCCGAGGCAGCTTGGGAGACGGAGCTGCGCGGGGTCGAGGACCTGGTGGAGTCCCAGCGGGCCGTTAAAACGGAGGAGGAAATCCGCAGCACACGCCAAGCCCTCGATATCGCCGAACAGGCTTTCTGCGAGACGGCCGCGGGCCTGCGGGAGGGCATGACGGAACGCCAACTGGCCTGGGAGATGGAGCGCCGGATGCGGGAAAAAGGCGCGGATTCCCTTTCCTTTCCCGTCATCGTCGCCGCCGGGGCCAATAGCGCGCTGCCCCATGCCGTACCGGGAGATCGCCCCGTGCGCAGAGGCGAACCGATTCTTTTCGACTGGGGCGCCCGGTGGGGCGGTTACTGTTCGGACACGTCGAGAACCCTCGTTTTGGGAGAACCCGACGACACCTTCGTATCCGTTTTCCAAACCGTCCGGAAAGCCCAGCGCGAGGCGATCGCCGCCATTCGTCCCGGAGCGAGCACCAGGGCCGTGGACGCCGTGGCCCGGGACTGCATCGGCGATGCCGGCTTTGCCGGGAAATTCGGCCACGGCCTCGGTCACGGAACCGGCCTGGCCATCCACGAAGCCCCCCGACTGAGCCCTCTTCGGGAAACGACATTGGCGGCCGGAATGGTGGTTACCGTGGAGCCCGGCGTTTATCTACCCGATTGGGGCGGTATCCGGCTCGAAAACCAGGTGGTCGTGAGACCCGACGGCGCCGAGATTCTCACCCGACTGCCGGTGGACTGGAACCCCGGGGCTTTCCGATGACGGAAGGCAAGCCCGATACACCCGCAGTGCCGGCGCCGGGGGAGACCGGGATCCATCCGCTGCTGGATCGCTACCTCGACTACCTGCTGGTGGAAAAAGGTCTTTCCCGCCGGACCCTGGAAGCCTACAGCCGAGACCTGTCCCGCTTTGCCACTTTCCTGCTCGATCAAGCGGTCGACCGCCCCACAGAGCAGGACACCGCGATTCTTCTCGCTTATTTGATCCATCTTCGAAAATCCGGACTCTCCGGACGGTCCCGGGCCCGGCATCTGGTGTCCATCCGCGGTTTCTACCGGTTTCTGTGCAGGGAGGGCCTTCTGAATTCCGACCCCTCGTTGCGCGTGGATCTGCCCAAGACCACACAGAAGCTGCCGGAGGTGTTGAGTGTCCGTGAAGTGGAACGGCTGCTGCGCGCACCTGCCGAGGACACCCCAACGGGGCTTCGGGATGGCGCCATGATCGAGATGATGTATGCTGCGGGATTGCGTGTCAGCGAGCTGGTGGGCATGAAGCGCCACGATGTCAATCTCGAGGCCGGATTCGTGCGCGTGCTGGGAAAAGGCGCCAAAGAGCGCATCGTACCCATCGGACGCTACGCCCGCGACAGGATTGCATCCTACATCGAAAACGCACGGCCCGTTTTGCTGAAAAGCCGAACGAGCCCCTACCTCTTTGTCGGGCGCGGAGCAAAGGCCATGAGCCGTCAGGGATTTTGGAAGCTGCTGCGCAGATACGGCCTGAAAGCAGGACTCAGAAGGCCCGTTTCTCCGCACGCTCTCCGGCATTCCTTTGCCAGCCACCTGCTGGAGGGGGGGGCGGATCTGAGGGCGGTTCAGGCCATGTTGGGACACGCGGACATTTCCACGACACAGATCTACACGCATGTGGCGCGGGAGCGCCTGCAACTTGTGCACAAAAAGTACCATCCCAGGGGGTGACCTCGTTATGGCTTCGCGTGCTTGACAGCCAGCGGCGCTTCAGGTAGAAATACGGTTTTTTTGCAGGCTCGCATCGACGGAAAGAGGCAATGGAGGGCGGCCTCTTCAAAGAGACATCACGGGCAAGAGTGATATTCCATGGAATCGAAAACCAACCCCGCCGGCTGGTGGATTCCGCCGGCCGACGTCGCGCCGGACCGGGCCAACCGGGTCGATTCCATGCGTCACGTGCTCTACCGTGTCGGCAAACCGCTGTTCGTAGCGGTGTCGGAAGGGGAAACGGTCGTTGCCTGCGACGGCACGGCCCTGATGGGTCGCGGAGATCGCCCTTCCGAAAGCGCCCTGCCCCTGAAAGCCTGGATTCCCCCGCTGGATCCGGCGGACCTGGGAGACCCTGTCTTTCGGCGCCGCTATGGCCTGCGATTTCCTTATGTCGCAGGCGCCATGGCCAACGGCATCACGTCCGTGGAGATGGTTCGGTCCATGGGAGAAGCCGGGATGATCGGTTTTTTCGGGGCCGCCGGACTTTCACTGGATCGGATCGAATCAGCCATCGACGACCTGAAGGCAAAGCTTGGGGATCGGCCTTACGGATGCAACCTGATCCACAGTCCCTACGATCCGGCGCTGGAGGAGGCGACGGTGGACCTGTACCTGCGGCGCGGCATCCGGAGGGTGAGCGCTTCGGCGTACCTGGACCTCACACCTTCGCTGGTGCGGTACCGGCTTTCAGGAATCCATCGCGATCCGAAGGGACGAGTGGTATGCCCCAATCAGGTGCTGGCGAAGGTGTCCCGTGTCGAGGTCGCCCGGAAATTCCTGTCCCCGGCGCCGGCCAAATGGATTGCCCATCTCTTGGATCGGGGCCTCCTTGCGGCCGAGCAGGCGGCCCTGGCCGAGGGGGTTCCCATGGCCGACGACATGACGGCGGAGGCGGATTCGGGTGGGCACACCGATAACCGTCCCGCTCTGGCACTGCTGCCTGTCATGACCCGTTTGCGGGACGAAATGACGGACCGGTATCAATACGGCGAACCCGTCTGCGTAGGCCTTGCCGGAGGGATTGCGACGCCGGAGTCCACGGCGGCCGCCTTTGCCATGGGGGCCGCTTATGTACTCACCGGTTCCATTAACCAATCATGCGTGGAAGCCGGAACCTCAGATGCGGTGCGACGGATGCTCGCCGAGGCGGAACAGGCCGATGTGGTCATGGCACCGGCGGCCGACATGTTCGAAATGGGCGTAAAGGTCCAGGTGCTCAAACGCGGCACCCTGTTCGCCGTGCGAGCCGCCAAGCTCTACGATCTGTACCGCCGGTACGATAGCTGGGAGGCCGTCCCTGCATCCGAACGCGTTCGTCTGGAACGGGACTGCTTCCGTAAATCCTATGCGGAAGAGTGGGCGGATACCCGCCGGTTCTTTCTTCACCGGGATCCGAAACAGATCGACCGGGCCGAGCGGGATCCCCGCCACCAAATGGCCCTCGTGTTTCGTAGCTATCTGGGACAGTCTTCGAATTGGGCGGTGTCCGGCGATCCTCAGCGGAAAGTCGACTATCAGATCTGGTGCGGTCCGGCCATGGGCACGTTCAACGAATGGGTTCGGGGCTCCCTTTTGGAGCCTCCGGAAAACAGAACCGTGACGACGGTTGCCATGAACCTGCTGTGGGGCGCTGCCGTAATTACCCGCATCAACTGGCTGCGCCTCCAGCGAGTTGACCTTCCGCCGGAGGTTTGCCACGTGCCGCCCCTTTCCACGGAGCAGATCCGCCACTATCTGGAGGAATGATTCATGCCCTTGAAGATCATTGTCACCGTCAAACAGGTGCCGGACACCCACAACGTTTCCGGCGATGCCATGAAACCGGACGGCACCGTGAACCGCGCCGCCCTGCCGGCCATCTTCAACCCCGAAGACCTCAATGCCCTGGAGGAGGCGCTGCGCATCAAGGACACCCTCGGCGGCACCGTGACGGCCGTCACCATGGGGCCTCCCGGTGCTTCGGAGGTGTTGAGGGAATGTCTCTATCGCGGCGCGGACGATGTCGTGCTTCTCTCCGATCGGCGTTTTGCGGGAGCCGACACCCTTGCCACCAGCTATACGCTTGCCTGTGCCATTCGAAAATTGGGGGATTTCGACCTGATTCTTTGCGGGCGTCAGGCCATCGACGGCGATACCGCACAGGTGGGGCCCCAAATCGCCGAGAAACTCGGAATCAACCAGTTCACCTCGGTTTCGGAAGTCATCGATGTCTCAACCGACCACATCACCGTGCGCCGAACGATAGAGTCCGGTTTCGAGATTCTACGCTCCGGGTTGCCGGTGCTGCTCACCATCACTTCGGACGCGAACGAGCCCCGGCCGCCCAGTGCCAAACGGGCCATGGCCTACAAGCGGATCGGGCGGCAGGCCTGCCAGGGCGATTTCGACGAGGCGTACATCCAGCCGGGCGTCTGCGGCCCCTTGGATTTCATCCGTGAATGGAACGCCGATTCCATCGGGGCGGATCCGCAGCGATGTGGTTTGAGCGGTTCGCCCACCAAGGTGAAAAAGGTCCAAAACGTCGTGCTCACGGCCTCCGACTCCCGGAAGGTTCCCAACACCGATGCGGATATCGCCAAACTGATACATGATCTCATTGAAGAAAACATTCTCGGTTAGGAGAGCGTTATGACGGAAGCCAAGAACGTCATGGTGTTCATCGAGGCGGACCGGGGCCGCGTCGCCGACGTCAGCCTCGAGCTGGTGTGCGAAGCCGGACGACTGGCCGAACGCCTTGGGGGAACCGTCGAGGCCGCCGCTATGGGATACGGCATGACCGAGGCCCTGGCGGATCTCGGACGGTATGGATGCCGCCGCGTCTACTACACGGAAGATCGGAGGCTGGAGCGCTTCGCCTCCGTACCCTATGCCAAGATAACGGCAGATATCATCCGCCGACGGACCCCGAAGGTGGTTCTTTTCGGTGCGAGCACCACCGGCCGGGACGTCGCACCCCGGGTGGCTTCGATCCTGCGCTGCGGCCTTACCGCGGACTGCACCGAATTGGATATCGGTGATTACCGCTTCAAGGACAGGCAATGGGAGGACGTCCTATTGCAGATCCGCCCCGCCTTCGGAGGGAATATCGTGGCCACCATCGTGAGCCCCGAGAGCGTTCCCAGCATGGCCACGGTTCGGGAAGGGGTGATGCGGCTCATCGAATCCGATCCGGAAGCCCGGGCGGAGGTCTTGCGGGAAGCCGTCAGCCTGGGAGGGGATGACTTTCCCACCGAAATCATCGAGGTGATCGAGCAGGAGCGGTGCGTGGATCTGAAATCCGCACGAATCATCGTCGCCGCCGGAGTCGGTGCCAGCGATCCGGAATCGCTGAAGCTGGTGCGCCAACTGGCTCGACTGCTAGGCGGTGTGGTCGGAGCCTCTCGTCCGGTTGTGGATGCCTGCGTGCTCCCCCGAGACCACCAGGTCGGACAGACCGGCACCACGGTGCGGCCCAATCTGTATGTCGCCTGCGGCATATCCGGACAGATCCAGCACCGGGCGGGAATGGCGGAGTCCAAGAGGATCATCGCCATCAACCGAGATCCGGACGCACCCATCTTCGACGTGGCCCACTACGGCATCGTCGGTGACGTGCGGGAAGTCATTCCGCGAATGATCAAAGCCTACAAGGTGCGGGGAACGCTGTGAAGACCGTTGCCGGGGCGGTTGAACCTTACCGGCCCCCCAGCATCGGCGTGGGGGTTTTTGATCGCAAGCAAGGGGGAAATAACCGTGTCGAATTTTTTTCGTGACAATCCGGATATTCTCTTTCACATGGAGCACCTGGACTTTTCCAGGATCGTGGAACTCAAAGAGGACGGATTCGCCGACAGGGACCGATTTCCGGAAGCGCCGACGGACCTCGAAGATGCCGTGGACAACTACCGGCGCGTTCTGGACATTGTCGGCGATATCGCCGGCGGGTACGTGGCCCCCCGCGCCGAGCAGGTGGACCGCACCGGAGCCCGGTTTGCGGACGGTGTCGTCACCTATGCTCCCGGCACCCGGGAGGCCCTGGAACGTCTCCGACAGGCGGAGGTCATGGGGTTCACCCTGCCGCGGCGCTACGGCGGTCTCAACATGCCCAAAACGGTCTACTCCATCGCCATCGAAATGATCTCCCGCGCCGACGCCTCGTTGATGAACATTTTCGGTCTGCAGGAAATCGCGGACACCATCAACAAGTTCGGATCGGAGGAACAAAAGCAGCGCTATCTGCCTCGCTTCTGCGAGGGTTCGGTGATGGGCTCCATGGCGCTGACCGAACCGGATGCCGGCAGCGACCTGCAGTCCGTGCGGTTGCGTTCGCACCAAGACGAGGACGGTATCTGGCACCTCAACGGCGTCAAGCGCTTCATCACCAACGGATGCGCGGACATCTCTCTGGTCATGGCCCGGTCGGAGGAGGGCACTACCGGTGGACGGGGCATTTCCCTTTTCATCTACGAGCGCGACGAACACATGCGGATTCGACGCATCGAGGAAAAGCTGGGAATTCACGGCTCTCCGACCTGTGAGCTGCAGTTCGACGACGCCCCGGCCGAACTGCTGGGGCGACGGAAAATGGGGCTGGTCAAGTATACGATGTCGTTGATGAACGGCGCCCGTCTCGGCGTGGCGGCGCAAGCCGTGGGAATCGCCGAGGCGGCGTGCCGGGAAGCCACCCGATACGCCCGGGATCGAACCCAGTTCAAAAAGCCCATCCATCAGTTCGCCGCGGTTTACGAAATGCTCACCTGCATGCAGGTGGATATCGAGGCCGCCCGCACACTGCTGTATGAGACCTCCCGCATCGTCGACATCAAGGAGGGACTGGAGGAAAAGGCGGAGCGGCACCCCGAATCCGCCCGGGACATCGCCGGCGCTGTAAAGCGCTATACGAAATTGGCCGGGGTCCTCACCCCGATGGTCAAGGCCTACGCCAGCGAAGTCGCCAATCGCATCTGCTACGATGCGATCCAGGTCCATGCAGGGGTGGGCTTTACCTGCGACTTTCCCGTGGAACGCCTGTACCGGGATGTACGGATCACCAACATCTACGAGGGTACGACTCAGCTGCAGGTGGTGGCCGCCATCGGTACGGTACTCGGAGGCGGCATTTCCGAACTGCTCTCGGCATACGAAGAGGAATACGACTTCTCCCCGGTGTCCGAACGGTTCGCCCAAGCGGAGCAACTGCGAAGGGACCTGGAGGCGGCCGTTTCGGCGGTCAAGCAGGCCGGCGATCCCGCCTTTCAGGAATACCATTCACGGCGGATCGTGGAAACGGCCATCGATGCCGTCACCGGATACCGGTTGTGCATCGATGCCCTGTATTCGGAAAGAAAACGGAAAGTGGCGGCCCTTTTTCTCGCCCGGGCGGTCCACCGTTGCAGAACACGGCTGGAGATCATCCTCTCGGGCGACCGGAACTGTATGGATTTCCATCCGGAGATCATCGCCGGGTTCCCCGAATAGCAATGGGGCCCACAGCGGTTGACAAAATTCCGTTCCGTTTCATCATGCTTGTGGTTTGAACCGTAGGGGCGGGGTTTGTCCCCTCCCGTGCTGCGAACCCATCGCACAAGAGCCTATCGCGCGGCGTCCTGTATGCGCCCCCCTTTGGGAGGCTGTTGAAGAAAGGAAAAGCAGGCGGGGGGCAGCCCCAGGAGGTCGACGAACTCCCAAAGCATGGCACCGAGGGGAAGCAGTCTCGCCCCATATCCTGCCAATTGCGAACGCGACCAGTATGGCCGATCCGGCAAGAGTTCTTCGCTCCACCGCTCTTCCAGCCGTTCCGATCCCCCTTTCCGTCCCAGTCGCGTGCGGCGTTCGATGGTTTGGATACGATAATGCATCCTTGAGGCATTTCCGGATTGAATCCACACCCGGATATCCACGGCTGCTTCTGCCGTTGGATTTTTCGAATCGCTTCGATCGAGGCCGGCCGGGTCGAATCGAAAACCGGATGCTTCCATCAACGGCCGCAGATCCTGCAAGACCTGACGGGTGTCGGGAATGGTGAAGCCGGCGGAGGAAACGAGATAGCCGGCCAAAAACAGCTGGAAGGCGTCGTCCGGGCTGTACTGACGGGCATAGCCGGACTGAAGCCCCCCCAGTGGATCGGGGGCAAGGAATTCCCTGGACCAGCGCTTCCATTTGGCCAGATTGACGCCAAAGGATTCGGACAACTGCCGGTTGGTGTAGTAGCGGATCATTGCGGGGTACCTGCGGTGAAGAATACGGTGAAATGGAACAGCATTGCCAAATGCCGCATCATCATAATGATATCTTGTTATATCATATAAACAACCATTACAAGAACAATCCTGAATGCGAAACCGATCGGAACGCACAATGAGCGGCCTTCTTTCCCAGTATCCTGGATTTCCGCTTCTAATATGATAAGTTGTTATACCAGTCTATCATATAGAAATCTGTTTCCATTCCCTTGAAAACCGCCGAATCCTAAGCTATAAGTTAGATTTCGTTTCGAACCGAACACATCGTTCCATTCGGTCACTGCTGCAGGAAGGGCGCGAGGCCGGTCTGGAGTCGGTTTCATCATGAAAAATTCCACCCAAAACGGATCCCCCGTCGCCGTCATCGGTATCGGTTGCTTTTTTCCGGGATCTCCCGGGCTAAAGCCGTTCTGGCAGTTGTTGTTCCGGGAAAGAGATGCCATCACGGATGTCCCGCCATCCCACTGGTCCCGGGAGGATTATTTCGACGAAGACCCGAAACGGCCGGATCATGTCTACTGCTCCAGGGGCGGTTTTCTATCTCCCGTGGCCTTCGATCCCTCCGAATACGGAATTCCCCCCAGCAACCTCCAGGCCACGGACACTTCCCAATTGCTCGGTCTCGCCGCTGCCAAGGCGGCTCTGGAAGACGCCGGTTACGGGGATGATCGGGATTTCGACAGGGACAGGACCAGCGTGGTGCTCGGCGTCACCGGCACACAGGAGCTGGTGATCCCTTTGGGGGCCCGTCTCGGGCATCCCATCTGGCGCAGAGCGCTGCACGAAGCGGGCGTGGCGCCCGAAACGGCGGAAACCGTGATCCAAGGCATTTCCGACGCTTACGTACCCTGGCAGGAAAACGCTTTTCCGGGCCTGCTGGGAAACGTCGTTGCGGGTCGGATCTGCAACCGACTCGACTTCGGCGGCACCAACTGCGTGGTCGACGCGGCCTGCGCCAGCTCCATGGGCGCGATTCATCTGGCGATGCTGGAACTGGAGACGGCACGCTCCAACATGGTGGTCACCGGTGGCGTTGACGCCATCAACGACATCTTCATGCACATGTGCTTTGCCAAGACGCAGATTCTATCCCCCACCGGGAATGCACGCCCATTTTCCAGGGATGCCGACGGGACGGTGCTGGGCGAAGGCATCGGCATATTGATCTTCAAGCGGCTGGCCGATGCCGAGCGCGACGGCGACCGGATATACGCCGTGATCCGGGGCATCGGGTCCGCCAGCGACGGTCGTTCCCAGAGCATCTATGCCCCCCGCGTTCAAGGGCAGACCAAAGCGCTGCGTCGTGCCTATGAAAAAGCCGGAGTGGATCCGGCCTCGGTGGGGCTGATCGAGGCCCACGGCACCGGAACCCGTGTCGGCGACGCCGTGGAATTCAGAGCTCTCCGTGACCATTTCGGAAAGGTTGCAGCCGGCGACAACCGGTGTGCCGTCGGGGCGGTCAAGTCCATGATCGGCCACACCAAGGCGGCTGCAGGCGCCGCCGGCCTGATCAAGGCCGTACTGGCCCTGCATCACAAGGTGCTGCCCCCCACCCTGAAAATATCCGAGCCCGATCCAGGACTGGAACTGGAAGACAGTCCTTTCTACTTGAACACCCGTCTGCGCCCCTGGATGAACGACGGGCTCACGCCCCGCCGTGCCGGGGTGAGTGCTTTCGGTTTCGGCGGCAGCAACTACCATGTGGTGCTCGAGGAGTACCGACCGGAAAAATCGGAGATCTCCTGGGACGGTTCGGTGGAAATCCTCGCTTTTTCCGGAGCCAACCCGGAGCAGGTCCGGCAGCGGGTGCGTTCGTTTCAAAAAGACCTCCGGCAAATCGGCGACCTGGACGCCGCCGCCCACCAAGCCGGCGGGACGCGCAAATCCTTCTCCCATCGGGATCCCTGCCGGCTGACACTGGTCGCTCCCGTCCGCGGCGACGTAGGGGATCTGCGCGACGACTGGCTCCGGAGACTCGACGCCGCCCGGAAGCGGTTATCGGATGCACCGCCCCGGTCCGAGGATTCGGATGGAGAGGTTTTCCTCGCTCAAGGCGATGTGCCGGGCGGGCTGGCGTTTCTTTTCCCCGGCCAGGGCAGCCAGTACTTGTACATGGGCCGGGATGTCCTTTGCATGTTCCCCCAGGCAATGGAATGCCTCGCATGCGCCGACGAGATCGCCGGAGGCGATGATCGGCTGTCGGACCGCATCTATCCGATACCGGCCTTCAAGCCGGAACACGCCTCCATGCAGGAAAACCGGCTGCGGGAGACGCAGACGGCACAGCCGGCCATCGGAGCCGTCAGCGCTGCCATGCTGGCGGTGCTGCATTATTTCGGCGTCGAACCCGACGCCGTCGCGGGCCACAGCTTCGGTGAACTCACGGCCCTTTACGCCGCGGGCCGCATATCGGAACGAGATTTTCACCGACTGGCGGCAACACGCGGCAGGATCATGCACGAAGCCGCAGGCGGTCGGCGCCAGGACGCCGGTGCCATGCTGGCAGTGAACGCTCCCCTGGAGCGCCTGGCATCCCTGGTCGAGAATGAGACGGAAACACTTGTCCTGGCCAATCGCAACAGCCCGAAGCAAGGTGTGTTTTCGGGATCTTCGGCGGCGGTATCCCGTCTGGAAGAGCGATGCCGGGAACAGGGCCTGCCGGCCGTCCGGCTGCCTGTGGCAGCGGCGTTTCACAGCCCCCTGCTCGGGTCCGCCGGTGCGGCCTTTGGCAAGGAACTGGGCAACGTCTCTTTCCGGGAGGGAAGCATCCCGGTTTTTGCCAACACCACCGCCGCGGTGTATCCAGATGATCCTTCGGAGGCAAAGCGCATCCTGGCCGAGCAGATCCGCCACCCGTTGGATTTCGTCGGAATGGTGGAAGCGCTTTATGCCGCAGGCTGCCGAACCTTTGTGGAGGTCGGCCCCGGAAGCGTCCTCAGCGGTCTGGTACGCCGCATTCTCGAAGGAAGACCGTCGGTTGCGGCCGCTCTGGACCCCGCGGCGGGAAAGCGTTCCGGGACAACCGACCTGGCTGCCGTGTTGTGCCGGCTGGCATCGATGGGGTACCCGATTCGGCTGGAACACTGGGAAAAACTTGCCGCAACGCCCAGGAAGCGAAGAATGAACATACCGCTGTCCGGCGCAAATTACCGCCCGGAGGGCAGTGCCGGGGAGAGCCGCCCATCCTCTTACGCTGCCGCTGCCGCCACTCCTCTCCGGAACACGGATCTGCAAAACCCGGTCATCGAAAAAAACCCGACGGTACCGGCTCCACCCAGGCCGGTTGCCGAAACCCGTACGATATCGAACGAAACCATGAAAGAGTCCCAACTACACCATTCGATCCCTTCACAGCCGACGGTTTCCGAATCCGTGTCGGATGCGATGTCCACGATCCAGGAAGGTCTTCGCTCTCTACAGACCCTCCAGCACCAGACGGCCGAAGCCCACCGGATGTTTTTGGAGAACCAGACCGAGATCAGCCGTAACATCCAGGCCCTGATGCAGCAGGCCGGAACCCTGGCCGGATGGTCCGCCTCACCGGAGGAGCGCTCTACGGCGCCTGCCCCCGAAAGACCGGAAAGGCGGCGGCCTGCGCTCCAACCGGAAGGAATCCGACAGCCTGTCCCCGTCGCCGATGTACCGGTTGCAGCAGTCCCGGAGACACTGCCTCCACCCGCTTCGCAACCGGGACAGACGCGAACCGCTGCACAAGAAGTGCCGCCGCCGCAACCGGAGACGCCGGCAAGCTCTTCCGTGCCGACGGCCCTGAAGGCGGTGGTCTCCGAGCTCACCGGGTATCCGGAGGAAATGCTCTCTGCCGACATGGATATCGAGGCCGACCTGGGCATCGACTCCATCAAGCGTGTGGAGATCCTGTCCACCCTCGAGGAGCGCGTGC
>JAJDOA010000274.1 GCA_022340405.1 Desulfobacteraceae bacterium
TTCGAAATGCACCTCTGCCACGGGAGAATGACGCTGGAGGTACTCTCCCAGGGTGGTGAAGGATACGAAGTGCAAATCCGCCACCGACTCGATCAGCTGGTCGATCCCACCCGTATTGGGCAGCCAGTCCAGATACCAGGCCAGATCGGTTCCGGTCCAGAACTCCGAATCGGCGTCGAAGTTGAGGAATATCAACACGTCGCGGTCGATTTCCCCCTCGCGCTGCATCCGGTGGAGTTTCTGGGCCCATTGCCGGAGACCGACGTGCTCCACCAGGTCGCCGATGTGATAGGTGGGGATGATTACGGCATGTTCGCCGGTTTCGGGGTTGCGGTAGCGGAGCGGGTTGTGGGCCTCGGCAGGAGACAGCTTCCGGGAAAACAACCGGAAAGCGTCGAAGGGGGTGGCGCTGTAGTACAGGCAGACAGCGGGAATCCCCATGCTCCGGTAGAGATCGAAGTTGCCCGGGGAGGTCATCATCTCCTGCGGCCTTACGATGGGGCTGAAGGACCCGAACAGATCCAGAACACCGCTTCCTTGTTGGTTGGATACCGCCCGGCGGATAGAGGCGCGGAGTTCCTCCCCGGTCATCGCCGAAGCCAGCCCGTTATTGTAGGACATGAGGATCGCCTCGTCTCCGTGGTCCCGAATGCGACGGCGCAAATCGGTCAGGACATCGGGTGCGTGCCGGGGAAGGATTTCCTGTAAGGAAAAAAGGTTGTCGAAGTCCCAGACGGCCTTCACCGGTATGCCGTTTTGGTTGTGGCGGTCGAGGCTGTCCAGTATGTGGCGAATGACCCGGATATCCTGTCCGAACCCGTTTTCGTCGTCCGTGTCGACCCGAAACGAGTGATAGAGGTTGCCGTGGAAGCCGAACGCGATGTGCACACGATAGGGTGTGCCGGCAGCCGGGTCGAGGGGTTCCCATGCACCCGGCACCCAGAGAAAGCAGACGGCCCGGATCCAAACGGTCAGAAGACCCATTTTGAATATCGGGTTTTTTCGCTGCGGCATCCGCCTGTGCCTCTTTTTGCTACTCGGTTTCCCGCGCTTACGATATCCCAATAAAACCATAACAAAACTCTAATGATGCAAGGCTCAATCTTCAACATAAATATATAAAATCATAGGAAAAGAATGAAAAAAGTGCCCACCCGTTTATTCCATTTCGAAACGCGGGATCTCGTCAATCCTCTATAGTCCTTCGGTTTTGCGATCCAGCGGATCCTATTTTCGTCTCCATGCATATTTCTCATCGAAACCTGACGACCCTCTAACGCCGGTTTCCTACATGCTTGGGCATCATGTCTCTTGCCGAAGAAATACGCACATCGAAGTCCGCAGCCGCAGAGGAACTCAGGCTGGGCATCGAGCCTCTCGTCCATCCCGGCGCCGTCGTGCGAGACAGCGTCCTGGGGGCATGGACGGAAGTGGGTCCGGGGTGGTCCATACTCGAGTCCGATATCGGCGATTACACTTATGCGGCGGGAACCGACGGCGTGATCCATCATAGTCTCGTGGGCAAATTCTGCTCCATCGCCAGCCACGCGGTGATCAATCCAGGCGACCACCCCATGGAAAGGGTCTCCCAGCACCACTTCACCTATCGCCGAAGCCGCTACGGAATGGGCCCCGACGATCCGCGCCTGTTCGCGAGGCGGAGAGAGAATTCCTGCCTCATCGGCCACGACGTGTGGATCGGTCACGGAGCCATGGTCATGGCCGGTGTGACCGTGGGAAACGGCGCCGTCATCGGAGCCGGCAGTGTGGTCACTCGGGACGTGGCCCCCTACTGGATCGTGGCGGGCGTGCCGGCCCGGCCCATACGGAAACGGTTTCCCGACCATGTAATCCAGCGCCTGGCCGCCACGCGGTGGTGGCACTGGAGCCACGATCAGCTCCGGGAGCGGATGGAGGACCTCATGTGCATGCAAACCTTTTTGGATCGTTATGCACCCGTCGATTCGGAAGCGGAAAGCGACGGTGCCGGCTCCGTACGGGATTGGTCCTGTTGAAACGGTCTCCGAAGAAAATTCTGCAGGAAATTCTCCCCGAAACCGAAGACGAAGGGCTCTCCGATCTGATGGAAGCCTTGATGGATACGGAAATGGACATCGAGCTCGTCCAGCCTCCAGAGGCCGGGTTGATGATGATGACGATTCGCGACTGCTTTGAGATTCCTTTTTACCTCGGGGAGGTTCTCGTCACTCGTGCGGAGGTGCGCATCGAAGACGCCGTGGGCTACGGGTGCTGCATGGGAGACCGGCCGCGTGCCGCTCTGGCCTTGGCGATTCTGGAAGTCTTGCAGGAGATTTCCGGCGAATTGCCTTCGTCTTCTCCGGTGATGACCCGATTGACCGCCCTTGCTGAAACGGTTTCGGATCGGAGGGAGAAGGCCTCGCGATTGACGGCATTGACCCGGGTTGAATTTCAGTCCATGGCAGAGGAGTGAGCGTATGCGGTCCGTCCTTCTGCATCAGCGAAATTTCCGCGTCCTGCTCAGGGCTTTGAGTCGGCCGGGCACGAGGTGCTCGCTGCCGACAGATCCGGAAGGAAATAAAAGAGACATCTTGCGCGCCGTGCTGGAAACCCTGCTGGACATCGAAGTGACGTTCGCACTGGCGGCCGGTGAGGGGAAAAGGCTTTCCGAGCAGGAGATCACCGGTTGGACCCATGCCCAGGCCGCCGCTCCGGAAGAGGCGGATTTTCTCATCGTGGTGGGTCCGGAAAGCGGCGGCGCCCTGGAGCGCCTCCAGCGGGGCAGTCCAGAGGCTCCCGACAGCGGCGCGACGGCAATTTTTTGGATGGCCGGAGATCCCGCCCGAAACCATTCCCATATTCAGGTGCGGCTTTCCGGGCCGGGCGTCGACCCCGATGCAAGCGGCATCGCCGTATTGCAAGGGGTGTCTGCGCGGGAGCTGGAAGCCATTCGTCGTGTCAACGCGGATTTTCCGTGCGGCATCGACTGTTTTTTTCTGTACCCCGACGGCGGAGTGGTGGGCTTGCCGCGATCGGTGGTCATCGAGGAGGCCTGAAGTGGGCTATGTCGCCGTCAAAGGGGGCCGCGAGGCCATCGAAAATGCCGAGCGGCTGTTCCACCACCGGCGGATGCAGCAAGGGGAGGAGCCTATCGGTGTGGAGCCGATGCTGCATCAGCTGCACCTAGCCGTCGACCGGGTCATGGCCGAGGGGTCCCTGTACGAGCCCAAGCTTGCTGCACTGGCCATGAAGCAGTCCGCCGGTGACAGTCTGGAGGCGGCCTTTATGGTGCGCGCCTACCGGGCCACTCTGCCCAGGATCGGGTACTCGGTTCCCCTGTCCACCGAGGGCATGCGGGTCCAGCGGCGCATCTCCGCCGCCTTCAAGAACATACCGGGCGGTCAGATTCTGGGCGCCACCCCCGATTACACCCTTCGCCTGTTGAACTTCGAGCTGTTTTCGGAATCGAGGGAAGACTTCCGCCGCCGGGCCGAATCGATGTTGGGCCGGTCCGTCCCGGCCGGATCGCTTCCGGACACTTTCCCCAAGGTCGTGGACCTGCTGCGGCAAGAAAACCTGCTGGCAGAACAGACCGCAGGCTCACCGCTAGAAGAGCCCTTCGATGTCACCCGGCAGGCGCTGTCCTTCCCGGCGCCGCGAAGTGCGGCGCTGCAGTCCCTTTGCCGGGCGGAAACCGGCGGTATGCTGGCCCTGGCCTACTCGAACATGCGGGGCTACGGTGTCGTACATCCCACCGTCGGGGAGCTGCGGGTGGGAACACTGGACCTGGTGGTCCCGCATCCGTTGACCCGGGAGCCGGAGAAACTGGGGGAGGTACTGGTCACCGAGGCCGAAATCATCGCCAATGCCGAGGCCGGAAATGGAGAGCCGCGGTTCAGCCTGGGATACGGCCTGTCCTT
>JAJDOA010000284.1 GCA_022340405.1 Desulfobacteraceae bacterium
CGAGCCTGCGGCCCCTCTCCTTCCATCTTCCGGCGGTCATGACTGCGGTGATCGTGGATGCCGTCATGTCAGGTCAGCTTGAGCCTCGGGTCAATGAGTTTGTAGGCCACGTCCATCAGGATATTGATAAACACCACCACGATGGCCACGGTGAAAACGATGGCCTGCAGCAGGATCAAATCCTCGCGTTCGATGGCCTGGATGGCCGTGAGCCCCAGTCCTGGCCAGGCGAAAACGGTTTCCACCACCACCGAGTAGCCCGCGACGGCGCGGATCAGCTCCCAGCCGCACAGGGTCACCACGGGAAGGGCGGCGTTTCGTAGCGCGTGCACCCCCACCACGCGGGCAAACGGCATCCCTTTGGCGAAGCCGGTCTTTACATACTGCCGGTTGAGTTCGTCGATCATGGCCGACCGGACGATCATCACCAGCCGGGCCAGTGCCGGCAGCGCCAGGGTCACCGCCGGCAGGATGACGTGGGCGGGGGTGGCGATCCCGGAAGTGGGAAGCCACCGGAGCTGGACGGCGAAGACCACGATAAACAGGAGTCCTAGCCAGAACTGCGGGACGGAAAGGCCGACGAGGCTGACGAACACCGTGGTGCGGTCCGAGATCCCGCCGGGCCGCAGGGCGGCGACGATACCAAGGGGAATGGACAGGACAAAGGCCAGCCCGATGCCGATGAAGGCCAGCTCGAGGGTCAGCGGCAGTTTCTCGAGTACGATCTCCATGGCGGGACGGTGCTGCCAGAGGGATTCGCCGAAGTCCAGCCGAGTCAGGTTCCCCAGAAACTCGACAAACTGCATCGGGATGGGGCGATCCAGCCCCAGCTGCTTTTCGAAGGCCGCCCGCTGTTCCAGTGTCGCCTCCAGGGGCAGCATCACCTTGACGGGATCCCCCACCAGCCGGGTAACCACGAAGACGATCACGGTGACACCGAAAATCACGATGACACCGTGCCACAGGCGCTTGAGAAAATACCGTCCCATGATCCCGATCGAAAACCTTAGATGGGAGCGCTAGAACCGGCTGGTGTCCGCCGCTACGCTGGCCGGTTCAGAAAATCGCGCTCATTGGACAACCTTCATTTCCTTGACCAGCAGTTTCGCGTCCACCCGACCCTTCCACTGGACCCGCTTGCTGAGACCGTAGATGTCCTCGATGTTCAGCAGCCACACGAAATAGGCCTGGTCCCAGGCCCGCTGGACCGCCTGGTGGTAGAGGGAGCGGCGCTTTTCGGTGTCGGTTTCCGTCCGGGCCGCATCGATGAGGGCGGCCAGCTTTTCGTCGGAGTTGGACGAGCCGATGCCGCCGGCACGGTAGTAGGCGGAAAAGCTCTTGTCCGCATCCAGCAGTTCGTTGGAGCTGACCACGAAAATGGCGTCTCCGCGGGTTTTCCGATCGAAAAGCCGGTTGAGGTATTCGTTGAACTCGAAGATCCGCACTTGGGTCTTGACGCCCACCTCCTCCCAATAGGCAGCCACCGCCTCCACCAGCTCGCGGTCCTTCAGCCACCGGCCGGCGGTGCCGATCAGCTCGACGGTGAGGTTTCCGGCCCCGGCCTCCCGCAGCAGCGCCCGGGCCTTTTGAGGGTTATAGGGATAGGCGTCGACCTCCGGGTTGAAGCCGAAAAACGATGGGCTCAGCAGCTGGCCGGGTTCCACCTGGGCGTACCCTTCGAACAGCCCCTCGGCCAGCGCTTCCTTGTCCACCGCGTAGTTGAGGGCCTTCCGGACGCGCACGTCCTGGGTGGGCCCGCCGTCGGCGTTCAGAATGATGATGGGGTGCTCCAAGCCCAGAATATGGATGGCCTGGGGGACCTGTCCCGTGAACTCCGGCAGCAGGTTCGTGATGAGATCGAACTCGCCGGCCATAAGACCGGCCAGGCGGGTTCCCGGCTCCTCCACGAACCGGTAGGTGACCTTACGGACCTGGGGCGGCTCTGCCCAGTAGTGTTCGTTGGCCTCCAGCCGGATCTCCTGACCGCGGTTCCAGCTGACAAACCGGTACGGTCCGGTACCCACCGGGGCTTCGGCAAACTTCGGATCGGCGGCGTATTTCGGAGGCACCATCTTCATCCAGTACAGCCGCGATAGAAGGATCGGATCCGGGCCGTCGGTGTGGATGCGGACGGTGTGGGCATCGACTTTCTCCGCGGACTGGATGGTGTTGAAAAAAGAAATCTGCTCGGAGTTGAATTGCGGATCGATGATCCGCTGCACGCTGAACACCACTGCATCGGCATCGAAGGGTTCGCCGTTGTGGAAGACAATCCCCTTGCGCAGCCGGATCTCCCAGGTGTCGGGATCCACCAGACGGGGCACCTCGGCGGCCAGACCGGGTACGAGTTCTCCGTCAGGCGAGCGCGCCATCAGCGTCTCGTAGATGTTGTCGTTGACCGCTCGCTCACCACCGTCCTCCCGCAGTTGCGGGTCTAAGGTGGTGGGCTCCGATCCGAGCGCTATGGCGATTTCCTGCGCCTGCACTTGCACCCCCCCCAGCAGGACCAGGGAAAGGATCCCTACCCAAATCGATGCTCGGCGGATCTGTTTCATGACTCCTCCTAATACGAGCTGATGGATTGTGGCGGCAGCGCCGAAAGTCCGGATATCCAAGAGAGGCACCGATCATATGAAATTGTCTCGGGGGTGTCAATCGAAGGCGGCAGCGGCGGAGACGATCCGAAAATCCACCGCAACATCATCGCCATGGCCAAACCCATCGCTATGCTGGACAAAATGCACGACGAAAAGGAGGCATGACGTTTCCGCGGATCCAGGGCTTGCGCATCCCGAAAATCTCCGTTAGACATAACAGGAACGCGCCAGGGAACCGGTGTTCGGCCGTGTGCCTTTCCAACCGCTCCTTCGAACTGCCTGATCCGACGCTCCGGCATCGCCGACGATACTGCATCCTCCGGCCCAGACGATCCCGTTCCCATCGTTGCCGTTACCCCGAATCCACCGTGAGGCTGTCATGAAAGAAAACCGAAACGAACCGATCCCTGTAGAGTCCGTCCAGGAAAGCGTCGAGAGAAGTCTATCGCTTTCCCGAAACTGCGCCCAGGCCGCCTTTCGATGTTTGGAACGGCAATGGAATCTCGAGTCGAGCGGCCTGCCGAAAGCGCTGTCGTTTTATCCCTGCGGGACGCTGTTTCTCGGTGGAACCTGCGGTGCGGCACTGGGCTGCATGATGGCGATGGGGCTGGCACTGGGAAAGGAGGATCCGGACCCCGGCGAGGATGCCGGTGAAGCGGCCCGGCTGCTGGAAGCTTTCTGCCGTCGCATGGTCAAGCAACGCGGAGGCATCACCTGCCGCGACATCCTCAAATTCGATCCCGGCCTCGACCCCTCCACGGCGCCTCGGAGCGCCTCCGGCAAAAAACGCAGCATATCCCATGTGCAGCGCTGTGCCCCAACCATCACGGAATGTGTAAAGATCGCTCTCGAATTGTTGGCGAACCGAGAAAAAGACCGGGAATCCGTCGGGACCATGCCTGCAGCTGCAAAGTGAGTCGCGTTTCGG
>JAJDOA010000296.1 GCA_022340405.1 Desulfobacteraceae bacterium
CTGGATGAAATCTCCGTGTGCGCCCCCACCCGGGTCTCCGAGCTCCGTGACGGAATGGTGCGCACCTATGACCTTCATCCGGAACATTTCTTCGGTGAGCCCGCAGCGCTGGAGGAGATCCTCGGAGGGGATCCCGAGCAAAACGCCGCCATCACCCGAAAGATACTGAAGGGGGAGCCGGGCCCCTGCCGGAATGTGGTGACCATCAATGCGGCGGCGGCTCTGATGGCGGCCGGCCGGGCCGAGACGCTCAATGACGGCATCGCGATGGCGGAGGCGGCCATCGACAACGGTGAGGCCATGAACAAACTGGAAGCCCTGGTCGCGTTCACCCAGGAAAATGCATGATGACAACCGACGTGCTGACGGAAATCGTCGAGAACAAGCGGCGGGAAGTGGAACGGGCAAGCCGACAGGTTCCGGAGGCCCGGCTTCGGGAGATGGCTTCGGTACCGCGTCTTCGGCGCTCTCTGCTGCAGCGGCTGCAGCGCCCCGGTGTGAATGTCATCGCAGAGGTCAAGCGCGCCTCCCCATCCAAGGGCGTAATCCGTGCCGAACTCGACCCCGGAACGTATGCGGCCGCCTACCAGCGTGGTGGCGCCGCGGCGGTGTCGGTGCTCACTGACACCCGGTATTTCCAGGGAACGCCGGACGATTTGATCCGCGCTCGGCAGGCCGTGTCCCTGCCCGTATTGCGAAAGGATTTTACCGTTTCTTCGTATCAGATCTACGAATCGGCGGTCATGGGCGCAGATGCCATCCTGCT
This sequence comes from Desulfobacteraceae bacterium, assembly GCA_022340405.1. GTDB lineage: Bacteria > Desulfobacterota > Desulfobacteria > Desulfobacterales > JAJDOA01 > JAJDOA01. The sequence continues at coordinate 767 of JAJDOA010000296.1, forward strand.
CATCGTGCGGATCCTTTCGCAGCAACAGCTCGAGGAATACCTGGCGCTTTCCGCCGATTTGGGGTTGGAGGCGCTGGTGGAGATTCACGCCGAAGAAGAGGTGGATGTGGCGCGTCGGGTGAAGGCGGCCTTGGTGGGCATCAACAACCGCAACCTGACATCCTTCGAAACGGACGCCCGGACGGCCTTGCGTCTTTCGCGGGGGCTTGACGAGGATCAGGTGGTGGTCGCCGCCAGCGGCATTCAAGGCCCGTCCGACGTGGCCGAGGGCCTTCGAGGCGGGATCCGCAATTTTCTGGTGGGCGAGAGCATCGTGCGGTCTTCGGACCCGGAAGCGTTCGTCCGCGAACTGGTGAGCGGCACGAAGCCGACGGCTGCCACGGGGGGGCGCGGCACCGGGACTTTCCGACGGAGGAAGGACGATTGACACCGAAGCAAAAGGATTCCGGCGCCGCCGTTCAGGTCAAGATCTGCGGGATTCGAGACCCCGGACACGCCGCGCTGTGTGCCGAGCACGGGGCTTGCGCCGTGGGGTGCGTGTTCTATCCCAAAAGCCCCCGGTGTATCGATCCGGACCGGGCGAGGGAAATCGCCGCCGCTGTGCAGTCGCGCATACCCGCTGTGGGTGTGTTCGTGGATGCCGGACAGGAGCAGATCCTGCGGATCCGAGATCGATGCGGGATCCAGTTCGCCCAATTGCACGGGACGGAGTCGCCTGCCCTGGTGGAGCGTCTTCTTGCCGAGGGCATGACCGTGATCAAGACCCTTTTCGCGACCCGGGATCCCCTCTTCGCCGATGCCGAGTGCTACCGTCCTTCGGGGTTTCTGGTGGAGTGCGGGCGCGGTTTTCTTCCCGGCGGCAATGCCGAGGCCTGGGAGTGGTCCGCTGCGTCGGTGATCGACAGGCGCAGACCCCTGCTGTTGGCTGGAGGCCTGCATGCCGGTAACGTCCGCCGGGCGATCCAGCAGGCACGGCCCGATGGAGTGGATGTCAGCTCCGGCGTGGAATCCTCGCCGGGGGTCAAGGACCCCGAACGAATCCGGTCTTTTCTGCAGGCCGTTGCCGCCTGTGTGCCGGAAACACCGACAAGGAGAATGTTCCCATGAACGAAGCAGATCAGAATCCGCGGGCCGAACTGCCCGACAACAGAGGCCATTTCGGAGCCTATGGGGGACGGTACGTGGCCGAGACGTTGATGCCCGCCATACTGGAATTGGAATCGGCCTACCGATCCATTGCATCCCGGCCGGCGTTTCAGGCCGAGCTCGGCGCGCTGCTCCGGGACTATGCGGGCCGCCCCACCCCACTTTTCCTGGCCCGCAGGCTCACCCGGTCCCTGGAAGGCGCCGCCATTTATCTCAAGCGGGAGGATCTGACCCACACCGGAGCGCACAAGATCAACAACACCGTCGGCCAGGGACTGCTGGCCCGGCACATGGGGAAAACCAAGCTTATCGCCGAGACCGGTGCGGGCCAGCACGGAGTGGCCACGGCCACCACGGCAGCCCTGTTCGGCATGTCGTGCAAGATTTTCATGGGCACCGAAGACATTCGCCGCCAGGCCCCCAATGTTCGGCGGATGGAACTGCTGGGCGCCGAGGTGGTCGCCGTGGATTCCGGATCCGGAACCCTCAAGGATGCCATGAACGAGGCCATGCGATACTGGGTGGGGGCGGTTCGGGACACTTTCTATGTCATCGGTTCGGTGGCCGGCCCCCATCCGTATCCGGTGATGGTTCGGGACTTCCAGCGGATCATCGGGCTGGAGGCCCGCGAACAGATCCTTGCCGCCGCCGGACGGCTTCCGGATCTGTTGGTGGCCTGTGTCGGGGGCGGCAGCAACGCCATGGGGCTGTTCCATCCCTTTCTGAACGACGAGGTCGAGATGGTCGGTGTCGAGGCAGCCGGCAAGGGGATCGACTCCGGAAAGCATGCGGCCACCCTGAGTGCGGGATCCGTCGGGGTTCTTCATGGTTCCAAGTCCTATCTGCTCCAGGACGAGGGCGGACAGATCCATGAGGCCCATTCCGTTTCGGCCGGGTTGGACTATCCGGGTGTGGGGCCGGAGCATGCCCTTCTCAAGGATATCGGGCGTGTGCGCTATGTAGCCGTGGAAGACGGTCAGGCCCTGGACGCATTTCACCAACTGTGTCGATTGGAAGGCATCCTGCCCGCCCTGGAGAGCGCCCATGCCCTGGCAGCCGCCATGGAAGAGGCGCGGCGTCGCGATCCGGACCAGATCATCGTCGTCAACTTGTCAGGTCGCGGAGACAAGGACCTGGGCATCGTATCCGAACTCCTGTAAACCGGAAAACAGACGGGAATCGAACATCATGAATCGTATCGAAAAGACCTTTGCTCGGTTGAAGCAGGCCGGGGAAAAAGCCCTCGTTGGATTTGTAACCGCAGGAGATCCGGATCTGCCGACGTCTCTGCGGATTGTGGAAGCCATGTGCCGGGAAGGATTGGATTTGCTGGAGTTGGGCGTGCCCTTCTCGGATCCCACCGCCGACGGCCCCGTAATCCAGCGTTCTTCCGCACGTGCACTGGCGGCGGGAGTTTCGCTGACAGGGGTGATGGAAATGACGGAGCAGATCCGTTCTTTTTCGGACATTCCCATCGTGCTCTTCAGCTACTACAATCCCATTTTCCGCATGGGGGCGGAAGCCTTTCACCGGCGGGCCCGGGCCGCGGGCGCCGACGCGCTGCTGGTGGTGGACCTTCCCCCGGAGGAGTCTGCGGAACTGCAGGACTGCGGTGTACAGGACCCCCTTCCGATCATCCGGCTCGTGGCCCCGACCACTCCCGATAACCGCATCGCAATGATCGCGGCGGAGGCCTCCGGTTTTCTCTATCTGGTTTCCAAAACCGGTGTTACCGGTTCCGCCGGCCTGGATGTCGACAACATCGCAGCGGACGTTCTTCGTGTACGGGCGGCAAGTTCGCTTCCGGTATGCGTGGGATTCGGTATCCGCTCCGCAGAGGATGTTGCCGCTGTGGCCGCCGCGGCCGACGGCGTGGTGATCGGCAGTGCCTTCGAACGACGAATCGAGGAACACCTTACGGACCCCCGGCTCCCCCGGCGGCTGGCCGAAAGCGTCCGAGACTACAAGGAGGCGACCCGTCCAAAGAGAAAGGTCGGCGGCCAATAACCGCTTGACAAGATCCGTTCGAACCCTGTAACTTGCTAATATTGCGGCATTGTTTTTCGATCAATTCCCACCGGGCCCGCCCGGCCGGATCCGGAAGCGTTCGAAGCGAAGAACGGACCATGATTCTCACCTATACCATCCCGGGCCATTCACCCGAGCGGTTCGAATCCGATGCGATCAATGTCATCATCGGCCGCAGACCCCGGTCCGGCCAGCACGTGGACATCGAACTGGAACCCGACGAGTACGTTTCCCGCCTGCACGCCTGCATTTTCGCTGAAGGAGAGGCAGTCTGGATCAAAGACCTGGGCAGTTCCAATGGTACGTGGATCAATGGTATCGAGGTTCATGAGAAGACGCGGCTGATGCCCGGCGACGAAGTCCGGATCGGCTATACGCTCTTCTCCTTGGAACCCCTGCCGGAAGCATTGGAAGCCGAAGGGGAATCGGATCCATTCGGCAGCGAAAAAACCCTGTTCACGCAGCAAGGAGTTGAAACGGAACCACCCCCGGCGGAGCCGGAAGACGCCCCGCGCCCGCGGCGCTCCTTCACCGTGGTCAATCCGGAGGCGCAGGACCGGGCCGAAGCCTCCGGTGAACCCATCAACCTGGCCGAAGTCTCCGGCAAACCCATCAACCTGGCCGCCACCTATCAGCGCCAGGTGACGACGGAGGAGAGGCTGGAATCGCCGGAATCGACGCCGGAAGCCGCTCCACCCGAACCGGTGATGGAAATGGAAAAGGAGGACCAGACCCAGATCAATCCATCCATTTCGCCGGACCTGGAACCGATCGGCGACGCATGTGATGCGGAAGACGATTTCCGGGAAGGGGAGTTGGTGCACGAGACGGAGGTCACCGACCATCCGCTCATCGGGTTCGGACGGGATCAGGTGGACGAAGTGCTCATGCAGGGGTGGCGGCACTTGAGGGCCTTCAATGCGCTGACGCGGCGCCTGAGCCGGGCCGAAAACCTCGATTCCCTCGTGGGGGTCCTCATCGAACACCTGCAGGAAGCCATCCCCAATGCGCTCCGCGGAGCCGTCCTTCTTCCCGATCACGGCGGAGATTTGCTGCTCAAGGCACACTGGCCCCGTGGAGACCACTCCGTCAGCATGACCTGGGTTCGAAGGGCCTATCAGAAGCGGGAAGCCTTTATATGGACAGCCCCGGAGGAGGGGGCGACCGGATGCGACACGCCCAGCAGTGCCGTCTACTATGACGTGCAGGCCGCCATCTACGTGCCGCTGGAACGAGGCGAGGAAGTTCTCGGTGTCATTTATGTGGACAACTACTATGCCAGGGATGCTTTTTCGCCCACGGATCTGGAACTGCTCAGGGCCATCGCCAACCAGGTTGCGCTGTTTCTGCGGGACCGCTTCATGATCCAGGAACGCCAGGAGGATCAGCAGATGCTGGACTCCCTGGCCCGTCAATTTCCCCCGCACATGCTCGAACAGATCCGGGAAAAGGCCCGTTGGAAACGCCTCGGCGGCGAGCGCATCAACCCGGCAACCATGCTCATGGCGGACGTTCGCGGCTTCACCTCCCTGACCCGGGAGATGGATCCGGACGATATCGTGCACATGCTCAACGAGATGTTCGACGCTCTGGTCCCCATTATCTTCGAGTATGACGGCATGGTGGACAAGTTTATCGGAGATTGTATTCTCGCCGTTTTCGGCAGTCCCCAGGCCGACAAGCAGCAGTGGGAGAAGGCGCTGCGGGCCGGGATGCAGATGCAAAAGGCGATCCGAATGCTCGGGGAGGGGCGCCGCGCTCGCCGGCTTCCGGTGTTCGATGTGGGCATCGGCATCCATTCGGGTGAGATTATCCACGGTTTCATCGGATCGGCGGAGCGCATGGAGTACACGGTGGTCGGAGAGACCGTGAACCGGGTGTCCCGATACTGCGACGGTGCGGGAGCCGGCGAACTGCTGATCAGTCAGACCGTCTACGAGCATGTATACCGGATGGTTCGTGTCCAGAGCAAAAGTATTCGTGGAAAGCACGCCGAAACCGAACCGGACCTGGAAGGCTACGTGGTGCTGGGGCTGAAGTGATGCCGAAATCGCCGGAGCCTCCTGCGCCCCATCTCGATTCCCCACAATAAACACCGGATGACCAGCCGCAGTTGACACGGTATCCGCCATAGCCTATATATCTGCACTGAGCGGCGCGGATCCTTTCCCCCACTCCAATCCCTCTGTTTCCGTTGTGATTCATCAGTACCCGAACGCAGCCGCCGGGCCGACAGGGGCCGGCGGTATGTTTTGGCTTTTTTCGGTATCGAAGAATAGGGTGTGGATGATGAACCGAAATCTCTTCCTGGCACTACTGTTGATCTTCGTCGGGCTCTTCGCACCCGCGGCTGTTACAGCGCAGCCTCTCGGTGAAGTGACCATCAACCAAATCGAGGCCTCCGCCATTGCCGATCGGTATGTCAATGAGGTCCGCGCCTATGTCACGGTCTCCTCCACCGACCAGATGCCGGTTTTGGATCTTTCCCCCGATGCGTTCAGTCTGCTGGAGGACGGCCAGGGCGTCGCCGTGAAGGAGGTGCAGTCTGCCACCGATCCGATGAGTCTCGTGATGGCCATCGACACCAGCGGCAGCATGCAGGCACGGGATTCCGACGGGCGGACCTCTATGGAGGCGGCCCGAAGTGCCGCCATCGACTTCGTGTCCATGCTGGGCGCCGAGGATCGGATCGCCCTTTTCAGCTTCAATCGAGAGCCGGTGCTGCAACTGGACTTCACCACCGACCAATCGGCTGTGGTGCAAGCCCTGCAATCCTTGCAGGCCGAAACCCGTGCACCCACCTGTTTGTACGACACCGCCTTCACGGCCGTGAAAAAGGCCGCCGAAATTCCGGCCGGACGCAGAGCGATCGTTCTCATGACCGACGGAAAGGACGAGAAAGGCAAAGGCAAGTGCAGCACATACAGCCTGGCGGACGTCATCGACGCGGCCACCACAAAAAGCATCCGCGTGCCCGTCTACACCGTGGGTGTGGGACCGAAAGTGGACGCCCAGGAGCTGGCTCGATTGGCCCGTCTGACCGGAGGCCGAAGCCTGCTGGCCGAGTCGATGGCCGAACTCCGGCGCTTTTACGAGATCATCGCCAGTCAACTCAAGAATCAATACGTGGTGACCTACGACACACAGAAACCCAGCGGAGAGCACAGTTTGGTGCTGAAGGTCCAGCATCAGGGAGAGAGCGTACAGGACGAAAAACGGTTCTGGCTCCCGCCGCTTCCGGTGATGCAGCCTCCGGAAGTGACCATTGCCGTGCCTACCCCCACCGATGAAATTCAAGTTGGAGAGAAGGTGAATGTGGCGGTCACCGTCTCGCCCGAGGACACCATCGAGAAGGTTCGCTTTTACGTAAACGCCTCCTTGAAGGCCGAACGCAGCCAGCCTCCGTTCGATACCTTCACGTGGGACACCGAAGGGCTGCCCGGCGGACTCCACGTGCTTCGGGTGGAAGCTGTCGACCGCCGTGGCCAGACCGGGTACGCAGAGATCACCAAGAAGGTCATCGCCCCGCCGCCTCCGGAGCCCGAGCCGGCTGCGAAAGCCGCGCCCACCCCGTCAGCCGCTCCTCCTCCGGCTGCAAAGCCCTTTCCGTTGGCGGTCGCCATTATCGCCGGCGTGCTGCTGCTCATTGTCGTTGCCGGCATCTTGTGGTGGCTGAGCACGAAGAAAAAGGAGCCGATCGCAGTGCCCCCTCCGCAGCCGGACATCGAGGACGAGACCGTCTTCCTATCCGATTTCGGGGACGACCAGCGCCCGGCGCCTCCGGCACGGATCTCCGTGCAGGAGAGTCTGGTGCTGGAAACCGGTGAAAGCTTCGACTTCGTCGGGAGGGTCACCCTGGGCAGGACCGACCGCAACGACATCAACATTCCCGACAAGCCTGTCTCACGCCGGCACGGGGAAATTTACTTCGAAAAGGGCGCCTACTACATCCGGGACCTGGGAAGCCAGAACGGCATCCGGGTAAACAGTGAGCGCATCGGTTCGGACGGCGCCCGCCTGGACGATGGAGCCCGTATCCATCTGGGCCCCAAGACCGTGCTGCTTTTTCATTGCAGCGAGCCGCCGGAGCCGGAAGATTTGGACGACGACGTCACCAAGCTCTACGACGGCGAGTAGACATCCGGCGAAAACTGCAGTGTGGCAAAATAGTCATCCGGCGTCTCGGCCCGCCGAATCAGATCCACAGAACCGTCCCGGCGAAGCAGGAGTTCCTTGGGACGGAGTTTGCCGTTGTAGGTAAAACCCATGGAATGGCCGTGGGCACCCGTGTCGTGAATGAAAAGGATGTCGCCGTCCTCGATTTTCGGAAGTCTGCGCTGAACGGCGAATTTGTCGTTGTTCTCACACAACCCGCCGACCACGTCCACGGTTTCCTCCGGTGCCTGCCCGTTTTTCCCAACCACAGTGATGTGGTGGTACGCCCCGTACATTCCCGGCCGCATCAGCGAAGACATGCAGGCGTCCACGCCGATATAGGTGCGGTAGATTTCCTTCCGGTTGATGGCCGTCGTGACCAGTGCGCCGTGGGGTCCGGTCATGAAGCGCCCGCTCTCCATGTACAACCGGGGTGCGCCGCCCCGGGCATCGGAAAAGGATCGGAACACGTCTTCAATCTCTCCGCCCATGGACTTCAGGTCCAGGGCCTGCTGATCCGGACGATAGGGAATGCCCAGCCCGCCTCCCATGTTCACGAATTCGAAGGCAATCCCGAGCGCCTCGGAAACGGTGTCCACCACTTGGAGCAGCATTCGGCAGGTTTCCACCATGTACCGGTAATCGAGCTCGTTGGAGGCCAGCATGGTGTGAAGGCCGAACCGGCGTGCGCCAAGCTCCCTCGCGCTGTGGTAGGCGTGGACGATCTGTTCCTTGCTGACACCGTACTTGGCTTCCACCGGGTTGCCGATGATGCGGTTGCCGGTGCGCTCGCTGCCTGGATTGTATCGAAAACAGATCAGCTCCGGCATGCGGGGGACCTTCGGGATCAGGGAGATGTCGTCCAGATTCAGGATGCAGCCGCCGTCGGCCGACGCGGCCGCGAACTCCTCGTCCGTGGTGTTGTTGGAGGTGAACATAATCTCCTCCCCCCGGGCGCCGACCTTTCGGCTCAGCAGCAGTTCCGGAACCGAACTGCAGTCGAAGCCGAAGCCCTCGTCCTGTAAGATGGCGAGGATGGAGGGGTTGGGCAGGGCCTTGACCGCGAAATATTCCCGAAAACCGTTCAGTCCGGAAAAGGCGCCGAACAGGGCGCGGGCAGTCTCCCGGATTCCCTTTTCGTCGTAAATGTGAAACGGAGTGCCGTAATGTTCGGCCAGCTCCGGAGCGATGGAAACCAGCCGTTGGCTGAAACCTCTGGACATGGGCATGGCTGATGCTCTCCTTGTCGTTTGCGAAAACGGTCGTGCCCGGGGTCTCGCCTCAGGTCAGCGCCTTTCGTATCCGTTCCAT
>JAJDOA010000304.1 GCA_022340405.1 Desulfobacteraceae bacterium
TCCACCTACCTGGAACGCACCGACCCCGTCCAGCAGGCAAACGGCCTGAAGCCCCAGATGTTTCTGCGGCGCCAAGCCGTCGAGCCCCGCTACGACACCCGCGAAGGTTCCATGATCCTCAAGCAGATCGGTGAGCGGATCGGCATCGGAGATTACTTCCCTTACAACAACATGGACGAACTGGTGGCCTGGCAGCTCGAGGGCACCGGCTTTACCATGGCCGATTTCGAGAGCAAGGGATTCGTTGCCTACGGGAAAAAGCAGATCTTTTGGGATCGTCTCAACAGCATCAAATTCAAGACACCGTCAGGCAAAATCGAATTCAAGTCGGCATTGCTCGAGGATGCCGGTTTCGAATCCTTCCCGGCCTATGAAGCCGTTTCGGCGCCTCCGGAAGACCAGTTCAGACTCGTGGTGGGAAGAAATGCCCTGCATACCCATTGCTCCACCCAAAACAACCCCTATCTGAACGAGTTGTGCTCGGAAAACGTTCTCTGGATCAACGAGGAACGGGCGGCCAAGCTGGGCATCGCCAACGGCGCCGTTGTAGAAATCGCTTCCCGGGTCGGGACTGGGAAAATGCGCGCCATGGTGACCGAATTGATTCACCCGGAGGCGGTGTTCATGCTCCATGGGTTCGGGCATCAGGCTGAAAAAGCGGATCGTTCCTACCAGAAGGGCGTCAGCGACGCCGTGCTACAGGAGAATATCACAGACAAAATCGGCGGCAGTCCGGCGCTTCACGATACTTTTGTCAGCGTGAGACCCGCCTAAAAAAGTGGCCTGTTTGCGATTACCGATTCCTGGCGTTGTCTGTCTGCAGCGGGAAATCATCCGCCAGCGCCCATCGAAAGTTTGGTTTGGAGGAGAAATATGAGCAAATACTATATGGTTCAAGATCAACAAAAATGCATCGGCTGTCATTCGTGTGAAATCGCGTGCAAAAGCAATAAGGGCTTGCCGGCGGCGACTCGACCCTGTCAGGTCATTCAGGTCGGCCCCAAATTTTTTAACGGCAAGCCCCGCACCTCGTTCATATTCATGCCCTGTTTTCACTGCGAAAACGCATGGTGCGTGGCCGCATGTCCCACCGGTGCCATGCAACGGCGGGAAAAGGACGGCATCGTTTTCGTGGACCATACGCTGTGTGTAGGCTGTAAAACCTGCATATCCGCCTGCCCGTGGGGGGCCCCCCAGTGGAATCCGGACATAGGCAAAGTGGTGAAATGCGATTACTGCATGGACCGCATCGATCAAGGGCTCAAGCCGGCCTGTGTCACGGTGTGCACGACCCATTGCTTGAATTTCGGACGGACGGAAACACGTCCAGCGCTGAAAAGGGAACGGTATGCCCGGGCCATGGCTTCCACGAAGGGAGCCGCGGTTTTGGAATAGGCTGACAGATCGCCATTCTGCGCTCGGCATAACGCCACCGGCACCAACCAGTCTTCGGAAGAGACTGCCGTTTGGGGGAAGATGCTCTTTTCCCGCGATGCCGTCTTCCGATGGAAGAAAAGAGGATCCATGGATGTAGCGGCCGTTGATTCCATTCTGACCAAGTACCCGGAAACCAAGGGAAACCTCATTTCGATCCTGCATGAGGTGCAAAACCGCTTTCGCTACCTGCCCGAGGAAGAGCTTCGATACATTTCAAAAAAAACCGGCGTTCCCATCACGCAAATCTACAGTATCGCCAACTTTTATAACCGGTTTACCCTCGAGCCCCGCGGCAAGAACAGGGTTTGCGTGTGCCTGGGCACAGCGTGCCACGTCAAGGGCGCGGAACGGATCATGAATGAAATGGAGCGCGTCCTGGGGATCAATACCGGTGAAAGCACAGACGATCTGAGCTTTTCTTTGGAAGAGGTTCGCTGCATCGGCGCCTGCAGCCTGGCGCCGGCTGTTGTGATCAATGAGGATACACACAGCAAAGTAACCCCGAAGCAAATCGGCCAGCTTCTGAAAAAATACCAGCAAACGTCATCGCCAAAGGCCTGAAATGAATTCGACGGAAAAGAAAGAGATTGTCATCAGCGTTTGTACGGGGACCGGCGGCGTTGCCGCAGGGGGCTACAAAGTCATCGAGGCCTTTGACCGGACCCTCCAGGAAAAGGGAATGGAGGCGCAATTCAAGCCGCGAACTCACAAGGTGGGATGCCGGGGGTTCTGTGCCAAAGACGTCCTGGTGGACGTGGCCGTCAATGGCGAGGTGCAAACCTACCAGTTTGTGACGCCGGAAAAAGTCGAAAAGATCGTCGACGAACATCTCGTCGGCGGGCGTCCCGTCGAAAAATGGCTGGTGAAGAAAGACTATCATGACTTCAACAAAAAACAGAAAAAACGGGTCCTGGCCAATTGCGGCCGCATCGACCCGGAATCCATCGACGAATACATTGCCGGCGGCGGGTACGTCGCAGCGGGCAAGGCACTGAAAACGCCCCCCGAAGAAATCGTCGGCACTATCAAAGCCTCCGGGTTGAGGGGGCGGGGTGGCGGCGGCTTTCCGACAGGCGTCAAGTGGGAAAGCTGTCAGAAGGCTCCCGGCGATGTGAAATACGTGCTGTGCAATGCCGATGAGGGGGATCCTGGAGCTTTCATGGACCGCTCCATCATCGAGGGCAATCCTCACGCGGTCATCGAGGGAATGATCATCGGTGCCCATGCCATGCGGGCCGCGGAGGGCTATGTATACATCCGCGCCGAATATCCCCTGGCGGTGGATCGTCTTCGCCTGGCCCTCGACCAGGCCCGGGAATACCATTTTTTGGGGGAAAATATTTTTGACACGGATTTCAACTTCGACATCCAAATCAAGCTTGGGGCGGGAGCGTTTGTCTGCGGTGAATCCACGGCATTGATGACATCCATCGAAGACAAAGCCGGTGAACCGCGCCCCAAATACGTGCATACCACCGATCGGGGGCTATGGGGAAAACCCAGTTGCCTGAACAATGTGGAAACCTGGGCCAACGTACCGGCGATCATTGCCAAGGGCGCGGACTGGTATGCGGGAATCGGCAGCGAAAAGAGCAAGGGCACCAAAATTTTTTCCCTGGTGGGCAAAATCAACAATACGGGATTGGTGGAAGTGCCCATGGGGATCCCGCTGAGGGACATCATTTTTGAAATCGGCGGCGGCATCCCAAACAAGCGGAAATTCAAGGCCGTTCAAACCGGCGGACCATCGGGGGGATGCATACCGGCCAGCCACCTGGATATGCCGGTGGATTACGAACATCTGTATGAAGTCGGTTCCATGATGGGTTCCGGCGGCATGATCGTCATGGACGAAGACACCTGCATGGTGGACGTGGCCAAGTATTTCCTGCATTTTTGCATGGACGAAAGCTGTGGCCAGTGCACTCCCTGCAGGGAAGGCGTAACCCAGATGGTCCGTTTGCTGACCGAAATCACGCAAGGCAAGGGAACGCCAGCCCACATCGGTATGCTGGAGGAGCTTTCCGGCATGGTTGCCGACACCTCCCTTTGCGGCCTCGGCAAAAGCGCGCCGAATCCCGTGCTGTCCACCCTGAAGTATTTCAGGGACGAGTACGATGCCCACATCAACGAAAAACGATGTCCCGCGGGGGTCTGCAGGGAACTGACGACCTTCACCATCGATGAGGCCACCTGCACCGGATGCGGCGTATGTGCCCGCAACTGCCCGTCCGGCGCCATCTCCGGTGAAAAAAAGGAACCCCACACCATCGACCAGGCCAAATGCGTTCGTTGCCGCGTATGCTATGAGAAATGCAAATTTGACGCGGTGCGAAAAAACTAGGGAGACCCATCGATGCGGGATTTGATTCATTTGACGATTAACGGGAAGGATGTTGAGGCGCCCGCCGGGACAACCGTGCTGGAGGCCGCATCCAGTGCAGGTATTTTTATCCCGACGTTATGCTACCACGAGGCACTGGAACCCGAAGGAAGCTGCCGCTTGTGCATCGTGGAAGTCAGCGGAGCACTGCGGCCGGGAATTCGGGTTTCCTGCATCCAGGAAGTTAAAGAAGGTTTGGTGGTGGAAACGGAAACGGAACGCCTCCAAAAAAACCGCCGTCTCATTCTGGAGTTGTTGCTGGGACGGTCACCGTATTGCAAAGAGCTTCTCGATCTTGCCGCCAGATGCGGCGTGGTGACCAGCCGCTTCCTGACCGGTGAAAATGATGACTGCATCCGCTGCGGTAAATGCGTGAGGGTTTGTCGCGATAAAATCGGGGCCTATGCCCTGTGCTGGGTGAACCGCGGAAATCAGCGAAAAATAACGACCGATTTCGAGCGCCTCTCGGAATATTGCATTGGCTGCGGCTCCTGCGCCCAAGTGTGCCCGACCGGTGCCATCCGAATGGAGGACCGCGGAAATGAACGAAAGATTTTCACTTGGGGACAGGTCATCGCACGGTTTACGCTCGAGCCGTGCGCACAGTGCGGACGCCCCTTCGCACCGAAAAAATATCTGGAGCGTATCCGTGAAAAAGCATACAAACCCAAAGGGTTAGAGCTGGTCGATGCCGTTTGCCCGGAGTGCATCAAAAAGAAAGAGACCATGCCGCCGGCCGTCACCGATTTGAGCAGGATGCAGTTTAAGGTCTGGTAACGCGAAGAAACGAAAGAATCGGCGGAGGACATCCCTGCCCACAAGGAAAAAAATTATGGTGGCCATTACCATCAATGGGAAGAAACACGAGGTCGAAGAAAGCAAACGGCTTTTGCTGATCCTTAGGGAAAAGGGAGTTCGGATTCCCAGCCTTTGTTTTCACCATGCGTTGGTTCCGGCGGCATCCTGCAAGCTTTGCGTGGTGGAAATCAAGGAAGGCGACAAACCGCCGCGGACCCGCCTGTCCTGCGCCGTCAAAGTCCGTGAAGGGATGGAGGTTACCACCGAAAGCGCCATGGTTCACCAGATGCGCAATACCGCCATCGGCAATCTTCTGAAAATGGCCCCTCATGCCGAAATCATCCACAGGATCGGAGCGGAATTCGGGCTGACGACCGGACAAAGGCCCGACGGCTGCATTCGCTGCCGCCTTTGCGTCCGGGTATGCTCGGATATTATCGGGGCCAAGGCCCTGAGTATGGTGAAAAGGGAGGGGATGATGTTTGTGACGCCGTCAGAGGCCGGTGACTGTATTGGCTGCGGAACCTGTGCCAACATCTGCCCGACCGGCGCAATCCGCACGGAAGACAAGGAAAATGTCAGGACCATCCTGATTCGGGATGAAGTCATCGGAAGACACCCCCTGGAACGATGCGACATATGCGGCAGGTATTTTGCCACGACCCGGTTCCTGGAGCATGTCAAAGCCCGAGAGGCCACGCACCCGGAAGAGAAAGAACCGCACCGGCATTGCCCCACGTGTGCCAAGCTATATTCGAGTCGGATGCACCGGATTACGGCACCGAAGCTTTCGAAAACCTACGGAGGAAAGCCGGACGCGTAATCTTTGCAAGCCTCGACCCCCGAATGTCCATGCCAACCCGTTTTTTGCCTGAAGTGCTGTAGAGGTGCCGATTCCTAAAAAGGGAAACTATCATGCCCGAAAAAAGCTGCCCCGTTAGCGCCGCCATAGCCGAATTAGACGATCTTCTGCAATCCAACCGCCTGGACAAACCAAAAATCAGGCGGATTGTGGAAGAAATGCGACTGCTTCTGAATGATATCGCATGGGGTAGGGCGGGAGGGGATCACTTGCCTGCCATGGAATCCCTTGTCCAGGAAATCGGCGATATAAGCTCGGATGCAGTTGTTGATCACGTTAAAACGTTTGTCGAATCGATCCTCCAGGACCATCCGGAAACCATTCGCAGCCACATCGAAAGCCACAACTGCCCCAGCGGGGAGTGCGTAAAATTAGCGCCTGCGCCCTGTCAGATGACCTGCCCGGCGGGCATTGACATCCCCACCTATGTCACGCTTATCGGGCAGGGAAAAGATGCCGAAGCCATCGATGTCATCCGTAAAGACAATCCTTTTCCCTGGGTATGCGGGTTGGTCTGCACCAGGCCTTGTGAGCTGATGTGTATCCGCGGCAGAATCGACAAGCCCGTATCCATCAAATTCCTAAAGGCATTCGCCGCCGAGCGTGCGTTTTCCCACCGGGAATACCGAAACCCGCCGAAAAAACCTGAAAACGGGCACAAAGTATGTGTCATCGGGGCCGGTCCTGGCGGAATGACGGCCGCCTACTACCTGGCTCTCAACGGCTACCAAGTGCGCGTGATCGAGGCCCTTCCGATGGCCGGAGGCATGATGATGGTCGGCATACCCCGCTATCGGCTTCCACGGGAAGTCATAGACCGGGAAGTGGCGATGATCGAAGACCTCGGGGTGGAATTCGTCTTCAACACCCGGTTCGGCCGGGATCTCACCATGGCCCAACTGAAAGCGGAGGGCTTCGAAGCATTTTTGTTTGCCATCGGCGCCCATACATCCTTCAAATTGAGAATTCCAGGAGAAACGGATTATCCCCAGGTGATCGACGCCATTGAATTTCTCCGCAATGTCGCCCTGGGCGACCGGCACATGCCCGGCAAGAAAATCATCATCATCGGCGGCGGCAACGTGGCCATCGATGCGGCCCGAACCAGCCTGCGGCTGGGGTGCGAGGAGGTGACCATTGCCTACCGCCGGGCGCGTACCGAAATGCCGGCCGACGAGGAGGAAGTGGAACAAGCAGAGGAAGAAGGCATTCATTTTTCCTTTCTGACCATACCGGTGGAAGTGGTGGGCAAAGAGGGCAGCGTGACGGCGCTCAAATGCCTGCGCGCTGAACTGGTTCAACGTGAGGGAAGCAGTCGAAAATCGCCGGTTCCCGTCATGGGAAGCGATCATTTCATGGAAGCCGACGCCGTGATCTGCGCCATCGGCCAGCAGGTCGATCACCAATGGCTGTCGGAGCTGTCCGAGTTAAAGTGGACGCGCCGAAACACCATTGATGTGGACATGTCCAGTATGGCAACCAATATCGAGGGGGTATTCGCCATCGGTGACGCCGTGACCGGACCGGCAACGGTTATCGAAGCCATCGGCGGTGGCAAAAAAGCCGCCGAAGCGGTGGACCGATTTTTCAACGGCATTCCCCAGCGCACCATGCCGCCGGTGCCTGTGCGTCGCGCCCGCGTGGATTGGCTCGAAGTGCCTGCCAGCACCAAAATGGTTTTGAAAAGACCGGAAATGGAGCTACTGAACATCGACCGGCGGCGAATCATGTTTCAGCAGGTGGAGTTGGGATACTCGGAGAACCAGGTACGGGAAGAAGCCCGCCGGTGCCTGCGGTGCGATATCTGCCGGCGTTGCGGCGACTGCGTAAAGGTTTGCCGAGACCAGATGAAAATTGACGCCCTTCAGATGGGGTATCTGGACTTCGATCACCCGGTGAAAACCGATTTCAGGCTCACCGAAGTCAAGTGCATCGCCTGCGGCGCCTGTGCGGAAAACTGCTCCAATAACGCCATGCAGATCATCGATCGGGACAATGAACGAATCCTGTCCTTGTGCGGTACCATTCTGAACCGCCAGAAACTCGTTTACTGCGAAAATTGCGGCACCGTTATCGGTCCGGCCAAATACCTCGACTTCATCAAAAAACGGTTTGACAAGGCAGGGCAGGTCGATGCCGACCATGCGGTCTGTGAGGCCTGCGCCAGAAAGCGAGTCGTACCCTTCGATACGGAGAGCGTTCCGGTGAAACGGTAGGTCGGGATCTTGTACGAAAGGATCCGCCTTTTACCCATCGAGTCGGTTGCAGAAGGAGACAACATGGTATTTCACAAGGGCCAGAAAGTAGAAGTATTTAAAAAATCGGACGATGAAAGCTGGAAAACGTACATGGATGATTTTATCGGAAGCCATGGTATCATTACCGATCCGGATTCGACCATCAACGACCCCGATGCCCTGATAGAGGTCAGTTTGCTGGACAAGGGCACCCATCGCCTTCCACAGGATTGTCTGCGGCCCCTGGATTGATGTCCGCAAACCTGAGGCATCGACTATCAAAAATTGGTCGTTACCGGCCAAGGGCAGTGAATCGATAAATGGCCAAAATACTTGCGCTTGACGATGTCCCGGATGCGGGCCATCTGATAAAGAGAATCCTGGCGGGCCGTGGCCACGACGTATCGGTGTTTACCGAAGAGAAGGATGCCCTGGCGTATGCGAGAAGCCATCATGTCGACCTTGCCATCCTTGACATCAAGTTGAAAACCATGAGCGGCATCGAGGTCCTGAAGGAACTGAAAACGATCGCTCCCGGCATTCGTGCGATCATGCTGACCGGCTATCCTACGGAAGAAACTGAACGTGCCGCATTCGAGCGGGGTGCGGACCGTTACTGCAGCAAGCCCCTGGATACCGAAGAACTCGAGTGGATTGTCGACGAAGTTCTGATGCTTCCGCCACGGGGATCCGGTGGAGATTGATTCAGGAGCGTGACTCATGGCGCTGGACGATGTGGCCGATGCCGGAAAGCTCATCAAGGGCATCTTTGAAAATAAGGGACAATTTTCACACCATCCACTTCCTTCCAAGTGAAATGGACATCCGCCAAGCCCCTGGCACGGCCGAGCGGTAGTTCTCCTCGCTTTGACGCCACCGACCCGTGGCATGTGTTCCGGAGCACCGAGACGGGCGCAAGGATTTCGCTGCAGCGCATGAAAAATGTTGCAATCCTTCGGCCCCAATCTCCCTGCGTAAACGAACTTTCGGCTTTCGTGAATCCGGCCTGCGGCCCCTATAGCGATTGTCAGAATTCTGTTCCGTTTCCAGCATGCTTTTCGCTTGAACCGTAGGGGAGGGGTTTATCCCCTCCCGCTGATGGGATCACCTACCCCGAACGGGCGGGGATCAACCCCGCCCCTACGAAAAGCAAGA
>JAJDOA010000305.1 GCA_022340405.1 Desulfobacteraceae bacterium
TCTTGCTTTTCGTAGGGGCGGGGTTGATCCCCGCCCGTTCGGGGTAGGTGATCCCATCAGCGGGAGGGGATAAACCCCTCCCCTACGGTTCAAGCGAAAAGCATGCTGGAAACGGAACAGAATTCTGACAATCGCTATAAAAGCTTCAAGCGTCGTGTCCCAGCACAGCGCTTTTCGCCCGGCCGCACGGGGCGTGGCGGGGTGGCCGGCGGATCCTTCTGTGGGACCTTTGACGCGGCGTGCAACCCTGCTTACCATGTAAGCGCCCGGCGGTTTCCGTTCAGCGGATGCTGTGGGCAAAAGAACGGAAAACCCCAGCAAAGGAGGACTGCGTTATGAAAGACGCCGGAAATCTGCACTTGAAAGTGCAGGAAATGATCGATTGTTACAAAAACACCGACCCCCTGCGGGAAATGTCGCTGTTGAAAAGCGATGCCGACATCGAAGAAGCCGCCGTCAAATGGATCGCCCTAGCCGCCCTTCACGGCATCAACCACAACGCCAAAAAAATCCATATATCGCGAAAGCCGGGAGGAGAGGTGCGGGTCGTGGCCGAGTACCACGATTCGGAGTTGCCCTCACCAGGTTCGGATGTGGGAAGCCGGGTTTTCGACACGGTTCGCCAGATCACACACATCGAAGAGGACAAGGGAAAACTGCCCCTGGCATTGGGAGTGGGCGACAGCAGCGTCGACGTGAAAGTGAAGATCCAATCGAAAAAAGGGAAGGAAAAAATCTCGATTCGGTTTTAGAGGCTGTTTCTAGATTCGGATTTTGAGATCGCTTCTAGAGACAACCCCTGGTCCAAACCTCGGCTCGAGTACTTGCCGGCCATGGTCCGTAGCTGTAGGCTATGGCCGGCGGAGTTTCTGGTACGCGGCCTGAATCTCCTTGAAGCGTTCCTCCGCCAGCATCCGGAATTCTTCCCCCAGGTGCTGGACCTTGTCCGGATGGTATTGATTGGCCAGCCGCATGTAGGCCCTCTTGATCTCTTCGGGCGAGGCGCCGGGGCGGACTCCCAGCACCTGATGGGGACTTTTCGAATGGAAAGAATCCCCGCCGGCCCTGTCTCCGGCCTGCCGTTGGTGTTGGGAATGTTCGTTTGCTCCTCCCGTTTCCTCCGTCCGAGGCCGACGGCTTCGAGCCCTCTCGGAGACGGTGTTGAAAAAACGCCACAGCAAAAGAATCAAGACGATGTCATCCAGCCAGCCGACCCATCCCAGAAGAAATTCCGGAACGATGTCGAAAGGACTTACGGCATAAATCACGGCCAGAATGATCAGCAGTATCTTCATTGCCGACAGGGGCGCTCTTGCCGAGGCGGGGCTCAGCTCTTCTGAAACGCTCGATAGAACGATAGTACTTTTCTCACGTATCGAACGGTTTCAGGATAGGGGGGGACGCTGTTATAGCGGTCCACGGCTTCGGGTCCAGCGTTGTAGGCGGCCAGCGCCAGGTGCAGCTGACCGTTGAATCGCTGTAGCATCAGCTTTAAATAGCGGGCTCCCCCGGCGATGTTCTCCCATGGATCGAAGGGGTCCCGGATGTTGAGTAAGCGAAAATTGTCCGGCATAATCTGCATCAGGCCCATGGCCCCCCTTCGGGAGACGGCCGTCGGGTTGAAGTCGGATTCAGCCTTGATGACCGCCTTGAGCAGCGGTATCGAAACGCCGTGCTGCGTGGAGGCTTTACGGATGAGATGGTCATAGCTGGAGGGATCCCGGGCAAGGCCGGTGAGCGGGCGCTGGTGTCGAATGGAGTGCTCCCGGACATAGACCGTGTATTTTGGCGAGGTGGGGGTATTGGTGAAATGATACACGCCGTTTGCGTCCCGGTACATGTAAATGTCAGCATCGACCCGGGCCGCCGACAGAACAGCGACCGCAAGGCTGACACCGATGAAAAACGCCAGTCGACGAAACGGCGGACCCGCCATGGAAACCCACCCGCGTTGAGGTTTGAAGATTCCCCGCCGCAAGCAACGGGGAATGTTCTGCCCGGCTGCAGTGCTGCACATAGGCATATCACAATGCTGCAGAGGCGGCAAGTCACGGAATATGTTGGGGAATAAAACTGGCTATCTTCTACACGGACCGGGCACCGAATCGCTCCGGTGAGAATCGCCGGTCCAATACGACGACGCGCCCAAAATCCTCCTCACTGCGGATGAGCCTTCCGATTCCCTGCCGCAACTTGATTTCGGTTTCGTATCGGTAGCGCCGCCAGTAATCCTCTTCGGGAAGAATTCGCCTGCGGGTCTGCTGCAACGCATCGTAGGGCGATGGAAAGGGGATACGGGTGATCACCACCTGTGTGAGCGTGTCGCCTCTGAAATCCACGCCGTGCCAAAAGGAGTCCACCCCGAACAATACGCTCTCTTTCACGGATCGGAACTCCTCGCAAAGCGATGCCGTTGGACTCCCTTGTTGCTGCACCAGCAGCGGAAGTGCAAGGGTGTCGATGGCACCGCGAACTTCCCGGTAAACGGTCCGCAGGTCTTCGTAGCTGGCAAAAAGGACCAGAGTCCGCCCGTTGTGTTCTTCGATCAATTCAGGCAGCATTTCCGACACGGAGCGCAGCCAGGCCTTTTTGTTGCTGAAACGACCGCTGACAGCCCTCTCCGGGATGACAATCTCAACGGCTTTTTGAAACGCCGGCGGCGGAAGAACAACAAAACGGTAGTTCTTCGATGCAGCTTCGTTCTGTCCATCCTCGCACCCGGAGTCCAGGCCGAGGCTTTCCCGAAAGCAGTCGAATTCGCCGCTTCTGCTGAGGGTTGCCGATGTGAAAACAACGGAATGGGCGGTTTCGCAAAGCCGCTCCCGTACCGCCTCTGAAACGTCCACAGGCAAGAAGGACAACGCCCAGTCCTTCTTGTGGTAACGAAACGAGCGGACGAGATCGTCTCCCTGCAGCAGATTGGCCAGGATCCCGGCCGATTCCGCCAATTCCGTCAAACGGGTCCGCGCGGCGGCGGCCCTTCGTCGTCTGCGGGCACCGGCCCGATCCGATCCCGTCTCCTCCGCGCTCCACCGGAACGATAGGCAAAGATCGGCCAGCGCTCGATGGATGCCGAGCAGCCGCCTTTCCATGGCGCCGAGGAGCAGGGGCTGATCCGCCGGAAGTACGCCGAGCTCACCGGGGCGGACGGCAGGCGTCATCGTTCGTAGCAGCTGACCGATTTCTTCACAGTGATGGTGAAGGAGCCGGGTGCTTGCAGCCAGCGCCTCGACTTCGCCGGCGGTGAGACGTCCCGACGCTTCCTGCAGGTCGGCCGCAGCTTCCGCCAAAAATGACGAGAGAGCGAGCACCTCAGCGGATCGGACTTCGATACCGAGAGCATTCCGAGCGGCTTTTTCGAAATGATTGGCTTCATCGATCACGTAGAGGGAGAAGCGGCCGGAGAGCACCGGATCCTGATCCAAGACGGCAAGCTTGTGGTGATTGGTGACCACGATGCGGGATCGCAATGCATCGGCGACCACCACCTGGGCCGGACATCGACTGTGACGCGGTGGGCACCCACTTTTTGCCGAAATCTCCTCCAGCAGCCGGGACAAGCCACCGGCGGTCCCCAGCCAGTGCCGCACCCGTCTGCCCACCCGATCCAAGTCGGCCTGCCGGAAGTGGAAGACGAGAACCAGCGCGTAGACCCAGGCCAGCAGACGCTTCCCGCTGGATTCCTCCTCAAAAACCTGGTCGAGCTTTTCCGCACAAACGTAGCTGGATTTACCCTTCAGCAAGGAGACGCCCGTTCCCCGGAAGTGGTCGAACGCCGAGACGGTTCGAGACACTTCGTTTCCGATGATCTGCTCCTGAAGGCTCTTGGTGTAGGTAGAAATCACGGCGCGTGCGGAGGGATTTTGCCGGAGGAAGACAAAGAGGGGAAGGAGATAGCCTTGCGTCTTTCCGGTGCCGGTGCCAGCTTCGATGGTCAGCACCTCGCCTTCGTTGAAGGCGCGGACGACATTTTCCGCATAGAGCACCTGCTCGCCGCGGTAGCGGTATCCCGAAAGGGCGCTAGCCATCCCGTTGAAGTAATGGGGCATTCCGGAAACGGAGACCGGCTGGAGCGGAAGTTCCTGTCCGGAAGGGTCCGAATCGTACCGGGCCGCCTCGAGATAGGGCCGCCAGGAATCCGTGTCCGCGGCCTCGCATGGGGTGAACAAATCCCCGAAATACCGTGCGTACGATCTTGCGGCGGCGGTCAAGGTCTCACCGAAAAGCGTCCGGCTTCTTCGCAGATACCAGCGAAGGGCTGGAGCCCACGGCCGAAGCCGATCGTTGAGTTGAACGCCGCAAATATGCTGCAACAGATCCGCCGACAGATCGGCCATCTCTCGGGCTGAAAACCCGATGGTGTTCCGGGGCCTTTCATGAATGTATTCCGAGAGCTTTTCCGGTGTGTGCGACTCCAGAAAAGGCAGGAAGAACTCCGCGGCAAAAACGAGGTCCACCGTTCGAACCTTTCCGATAATCCGTTGGAAAGCGCCCGAGGCGTTTCGCTCGTCCAGCAGGAAGATGAAGGAAGGGGATCCGATGAAGGCCTGTACGCGGTTGCAAACCGTTTCCGGGGAGGGTGCCTTGGCCAGCTGTTTGTTGGTCACTCCCGAACGGGCCCGGTTTCTGGCGGATAGGGGTTCGGTCCGTATCAGGGAGGCAAAATGCTTCCGCCCGCCCCCGGGGGAGAGCCGCAAAACCGCTATGGCAAACAGCTGCTCCGATCCGTCCTCGCCCCTGCATGAGTGCCCGCTGCAAAAGAGGAGGTCTTCGAGGTTCTCGGAAAAAGGCTCAAACACCGGGGGCCCTCGGTGGAATGCGAACAGCGCCCCACGGTCGCGGTCGGACGAGCCGCCCGCGGCTTTCGCCCGTGTTGACGAAGGAGGGGCTCTGGGTGTGAAGTGGTGTATCCACGGCTGCGGTACCATCGCTTCTGATGGGAAAGGCGGCAGATGCGCCGACGCCGGCAAGGGTGCCCGTCGGTTCCGTTTTATTCTGGCCGCCAATGTATGGGAGGTAAAAATCGCCTGTCAAGACGGAAAGGCATCCGTTCAACTTGCCTAACCGGAAAAGGAGCGGTAACCTGGCCGTAGAGGAGGACGAAACCGGTGAAAGCGATGGTGATCTCTCGGGTTTGCGACGTAACCACGGCCGGCGGGCCGCTGAAGGCCGTAGAGCTTCCGGACCCCTCTCCGGCGTCGGATGAAATCCTGGTCCGGGTCCTCGCCTGCGGCGTCTGCCACACCGAGCTGGATGAAATCGAAGGAAGAACGCCCCCCTCGCGATTTCCTCGGGTGCCCGGTCACCAGGTCGTGGGCGTTGTCGAGGAACGGGGATCAGCGGCGGGGCGATTCGAGGTGGGCGATCGGGTCGGCGTGGCCTGGATTTTCCGGGCCTGCGGGGCCTGCGAGGCCTGCAAGCGAGGTCTCGAGAATCTTTGCGAACACTTCCAGGCCACCGGGCGGGATGCCGATGGAGGGTATGCACAGTACATGACCGTTCCGGAAGGATTCGCATTCCCCATTTCCGACGCCCTTCCGAGCGCGTCGACAGCCCCCCTGCTCTGTGCGGGGGCCATCGGCTGTCGGTCGCTCGAACTCACGGGTATCGCCAACGGGCAGTCGCTGGGGCTGACCGGGTTCGGAGCGTCCGCCCATCTGGTGCTCCAGATGGTCCGCCACCGCTTTCCGGATACCCGGGTATACGTTTTTGCCAGGAGCCCCGGTGAAAGGGAGTTTGCCCTCTCGCTGGGGGCCTGCTGGGCGGGGGATACGGATGCATCCGCTCCGGAAAAGCTGGATGCCGTCATCGATACCACTCCGGCGTGGAGGCCGGTGCTCAGCGCTTTGGAGCAATTGAAAAGCGCCGGACGGCTCGTCATCAACGCCATCCGCAAGGAAGATGTGGACAAGCAGTTCCTGCAACGCTTGGATTATCCATCCCATCTGTGGATGGAAAAAGAAATCAAAAGCGTGGCAAACGTACAACGCAGCGACGTCGAACAGATGCTGCAAATCGCCGCGGAGATGTCGCTGAAGCCCACGGTGCAGACCTACTCCCTGAAAGAGGCCAACCGTGCCCTGCGGGAGCTGAAGGGCAAGAAGATCCGGGGGGCGAAGGTGCTGGTTTTCGACAAGTGATCTATCGCCCCGCATATCGGCTTTGCCGTTGCGGAGCCTTCCACCGTTTCCGGCCCATTTCCTCGATGTAGTGCACGGCGTGAAGCACGTTGTGAAGGCTGACGGCCGGTACCCTGGCCTCGCGATCCCGGTATCGACGCAAGAACCGATCGGAAGCGTTCGCATCTCCCTTGCGCCGACACACCAACAGAGCCGTGGATTGCGCCTCGACTTCGGCGCAGCGGCGATCCAGATCTCTGCGATCCTCCCACCACGCCCTGCCGTCGATCCCCATGTGCCCGCAAAAAATATGTCCCAAACCGAAGACAAGCGATGCGTACCGGCTTTCGGTGGGCTGACCGGAGTCGAGAAAGACCAGGTAGCTGGATCCCGCCTCCAGACGAAGCGATTCATGGCGCTTTCGCACGTCGTAGGTCAGCGGCATCACCGGATCCGTCGCAATGGCCTCCGGCTGCGCATGGCGAATCACGACCCCGTGCAGCGCGGCGTTGTGCACCGTTCTGTCGTACACCTTTTGCAGCTGCCGTTGATGCAGGGCTGGTTCCGGCAGCGATTCTCGGGGAAGGGGGTCGCCCTCGGTTTCCGCACCGTCGAAGACAAAGTGAACCGGCGACATGGGGGCCAGGATAATGAGCGGCCGTGCCCCTTTTTTCGGCTGCCGGCCAAACTGCCTGGACCACGTTGCCGCCGTTGCCACCCGGCTGGCGTCGGGATTTTGCAGATACAAAAGAAAGGCATTGAACGGAGAATAACGGGGAAAACGGGCCACGGCTTCCAACATGCGGATATAGCGGCCGCCGTCTCTCATGTCCGGTACCGAGGAGAAAACCTCGTCCACCGGATGAATCTCTCCCCGGGTTTTGGGTGCGGGCACACCCGGTTCCTCTTCGGCGGGAAACAGATGCATCTGATCGGCCATACCCCATCCTCCCTTTTTCCATCGCTGCGCAGGGCCGCGTCGCTATGGACCGGAGATCGCGCCTGGCTTGACATCTTCCTTGCCGATCCCCATTTTCCGCCACAAGAGATGACCCGAAAGGAGGAATCCCTTATGGCCTATACATGCAAAAACTGTGGTGCAGTGGCGAATGAACCCGGGCATTTGTGCAATCCCTGCGGAGATCGACAGAATTGCAGCTTCTGTGGAGCCCCGGAGGCGAGCGCGTCTCACATGTGCCGGGGAAAACTCAACTCCATGAAATATGTTTGCGACGGTTGCGGCCGCGTCGCAATGGAATCCGAACACCTCTGCAAGCCCTCGCCCATCGGGTAGCGGCAGCGCGTGCCGAGAACCAAGCCCGCACGCTGCGGCCGGCCCGGATGAGCGGTCGCAGCGTGACGCTTGAAAGCATCGCAAGAGCTCCTGCCTACCGTTTCTAAGCCAACACGACGCCAAAATCAATGTCTGCGGGCCTGCACCGGCGGTTTTTCTGTTGCCAGCCGTGCGGCGGGAGCGTATTTTGGCTCGGAAAGGAGAATTGCGCCATGACGGAAAGGATCCCCACCCGGGAAGAAGCCTGGCAGCTGCTGAAGCAGTACAACCAAAGCGATCGTCTGCTGAAACACGCGATGGCCGTGGAGGGTGTTATGCGGTATTTCGCCCGCAAGCGTGGAGAGGATGTAGACAAATGGGGGATCGTCGGACTCATCCATGACCTGGACTACGAGCAGTATCCGGAACAGCATTGCCGGAAAACCGAGGAAATCCTTCGGGACAATGCCTGGCCCGAGGAATACATCCGCGCCGTCGTTAGTCACGGCTACGGCATTTGTACGGATATCCGGCCCGAAAGCGATCTGGAAAAAGTCCTGTTTGCGGTGGACGAGCTCACGGGGCTGGTGGCCGCGTCGGCACTCGTGCGTCCCTCCCGAAGCGTCCTGGACATGAAGGCCAAATCGGTCAAGAAAAAATGGAAAGACAAGCGATTTGCCGCTGGGGTGGACCGATCCATCATCGAAAAGGGCTGTGAAATGCTTTCGGTGGAGTTGTCCGAATTGATCACGGATACGATCATGGGAATGCGGGAGGTGGCCGAGGATATCGGTTTGAAGGGTTCCGTGTGATTGCGGCGGACAGCCGTTTTCCATGACGGTCCTGAAAGGTCCGCCGATCGCGATTCGGGACGGACCCGGGACACGTTTGAGGCCAAACGGAGGGTACCATGACGGAAGAGCTGCTTTCGGGAAAAGTCATCGGATTCATCGGTGCCGGGAACATGGCCGAGGCCGTTGTGCGCGGGCTGTTGCGAGCCGATGCGGTGCGTCCGCAGCAACTTGCAGCCGCGGATATCGATGAAAACCGCCTGGAGTGGATGCGGGAGACGTTCGGGATTTCCATCGTGAAAGCCAATACCGAATTGGTGGCGGCTTCCGACATCGTGATACTCGCCGTCAAGCCTCAGGTGGTACAGAGGGTGCTGGAAGAGATCGGGGATTCGATGGGACCCTCCAAACTGCTGATCTCCTTTGTTGCCGGGCTGAGCCAAGATGCCATCCGGGCACGGGTTGCTGGGCAAACCCGCGTGATTCGTGTGGTGCCCAACACGCCGGCCACGGTGTCCGAGGCGATGAGCTGCATCGCATCCGACGGTCCCGAGTCGCCCCGTGACCTCGAAACGGCCCGGTCCATCTTTGCGACGGTGGGTAGAACCTTGCCGCTGCCCGAGCACCACATGGACGCCGTCACCGCACTGTCCGGTTCCGGACCGGCGTACGTTTTTCTCATCGCCGAAGCCCTGGCCGACGGCGGTGTTCGGATGGGCCTACCGCGCCCAGCGGCCGCCGAGCTGGCGGCACAGACGCTGTTGGGCGCCGCCAGACTTTTGTTGGAGTCCGGCGCCCATCCAGGCCAGTTGAAGGACCAGGTCACATCCCCCGGAGGAACCACCATCGCCGGACTTCACCGTCTGGAACGCGGGGGGGTTCGCGCGGCATTGATGGATGCCGTTCAGGCAGCTGCCGAACGCTCCGTCGAACTGGGTCAAATGGCGAAGTGATCTATGGGCTGTTTCTACATTAGGATTTTGGTTCCCCGAGTAAAACCCGGGATCTTCGACAAGGTCAGGGAGGATCCGCGTTTTCAGCCGCCCCGGTTGCACCGGGGTCTGCGACAGGCATACGGCCGGATTTCGAGGACTGGAAACGAGGACCCGACGCCGAGATGGGGCCAAAAGACAATTTAGAAACAGCCCCTAGAAGAGGGTACGCTGCCCCCTGCCGATCTCCTCCCGGTTTTCGATGAAGAGGCGGACCTTCGTCTGGAGGGATTCGATCCGCTCCCGGTTTCTCATCTTCCACCGGTAGACCTCTGTATGAAGACGATGCGCGTCTTCCGCCAGCACCTCCTTAAGTTGCTGCTCGGCCGGTTCCCACAGCAGATGCGCTTCTTCCTGCGGTATGCCGACCTGAGCAAATCGCCAGCGAACGTAACGGTCCCACCAGAAAGAGGGCGCGGGGTCGTGGAAAACGCCCGAGGCAAAGTGGAAAAAAACCCACTCCAGTTGAGCAAGATCGATGTGCAGATCCCGGGCGATGGTCTTCAATGCAAACTTTCCCTGGCGGGTGTGATGGTCCAGGGCGATCCAATAGGGGAAATCCTGCGGCGACGGCTGAGAATCTTCCGTGTCGGGCAGACCGTCCGTGGCCGCCAAGTAGGCTGCCGCCTGGGCAAAAATGCGGTCCGAGGGCTTGCCGATGTGACGGAATCGAAAAGCTTGGTCCAGAAGGCTGCGGGGTCTGGCGTCGAGAGGTTGCGATCGGATCCACTTCCAGAAATCTTCGGGACGGCGGGCGGCTTGGGCCAGCAGGCGAACGGCGCGGTCTTCCTCCCCCTCCCCGTGGAGAACAGTTCGGTCTCCCCGTGAAAATGCCAGGGCCAGCGCGGCAAGGGCGGCCGCATCCTTGTGTTTCCGGCTGCGGGCTGCTCGGAACAGCGCTGCGACTTTGCTGTGAAACCGTTTGTTGAAGAGAAGGTCGGCACCCAGAGGCCAGCACTCTTCCAGCGTGATGATCACGGCGCGTTTGCGCAGCCAGTTTTTCTCCTTGGGTCCGACGGACTCCAGCAGGGAGCTGACGGTGAAAACCAGATGGGTATGGCCTCTCCGGACAGCTTTTTGCAGCAGGGAGCGGAAACGATCGTCCGCTTCATGGTCTTGGGTTTGGTTCATCGGAAGTGGCATCGTTTTCGTGCCTTTATCATGCGCCGGTTTGGCGGACGAGTCAACGACCACCCGCAGAGCGGGTGGCCTGGATTTTCGGGCAAGGGCCGGTCGCATTGTCCATAGCCAATTCCGTCCCCGGATTTTTTTGGGGCCGAGCGGGGAAGAGGCATATGTCGCAGCGCAAGGTACGTGCAGGTGGTGCTGGATTCGTTCGGGTTTCGGCGGCACCTGCGAGGGGATTTCGCGTTTTTGCCGGAATTTCCTCTTTTCAGATGATGGCCATGTTCCGTCGTGGCCTTTTTTATAGTTTCCTCTCCGTATATCTCCGTCATTTTCTCGGGCTCAGCGTGACCGAGACGACGCTGTTCGCCACGTTGCCCATGGCGGTAAACATCGTCTTCCAGACATTCGTCTGGGGAGGCCTTTCCGACCGGTATCAACTCCGCCGCACCATGATCATCGTAGGAGAGATTACCGCCGCCTTCGGAACCGTCTTGGTGTGGTACTGGCACCGCTCTGTGCCGAACCTGATCTTGGCCGGCTACGTGATCATCATCGGCCTGTCCGTTATCGAAATTTTCTGGTCCATGTCCAATGTGGGCTGGAGCGCCCTCATATCCGATATCTATCGAAAAGAGCAGCGAACCGCCGTTCAAGGGCGGCTGGCAAGCGTGGGCGGTATCGGTCGACTCGGCGGCGTGTGGATCGGAGGGGTTCTATACGACGGCTTTCCATTTCAGTATGCCGGTTGGGGATTCCATGAGGGCTGGCTTTTTTTCGTCTCGGCGGCGGTAATGCTTCTGTCGGTGATCCCCATGTTGTTCGTTCCAGAAGGGGGTATTCACCTTCGAAACGAAACAAGCAGCGATTCTTCCGCCCGTTCGGGGACGGTTTCCTCGGAACGAATTTTTTTCGTCTTCCTTCTCGCCATGACCTTCATCAACTTCGGGCGCAACTCCATCGCGTTGATCCTGACACAGTATCTTGTTCTCGACACCGGGTTCGCCGTTTCCAGCAAAGCCCTCAGCTACATTGTCAATGCCCAGTCGGCGGCCATCATCGTCTTCGGTCTGCTTGCAGGACGCATCGGGTCGCGATGGGGGGACGGAAACGCCCTGCTGATCGGTACGGTGGCCTCCGTATTCTCTCTGCTGCTGATCGCTTTCACGGACCGTATCGTCTGGGTGGTCGTTTCCAATCTGCTGCGGGGCGCGTCAGACGCCATCCTTCTCTCGGCTGCCTATGCGTTCGCATCGGTTTTGATCCCGCCCCTGCAACGGGCAAAGCGCTTCGGGGCATTCAACGCCACCTTCTTCCTGAGTTGGGGTGTTGGCGGAACGCTCATCGCGGGTCCTGTCGTGGACGCCCTGATGGCAGCGGGGCAGACGGAGGTGTTTGCTTATCGGATGTCTTTTCTGTCGGCCGCGGCGCTGACCGCGGTTGGATTGGTGATCCTGCTGGCGCTGATGTTCCGCATTCTGCCCGAATCCACGCTGCAACGCGTACAGCAAAGCGGCCCGGAGGATGCGGCCGACACGAGGGGGTGATGGCGGGTAGCGGTTCCGGAAATAAGGCTCGTCCCGTGTGCGGAAGCCGTCTTCACGGCGGAAGGGGGTCCTCGAAGCTCAACGCAGGCCGATCCAGCGACGCATTTTCCGCAAAAGGGGGCGACGGATTTTTACACGCAAGTATAGATCCCCTGCAGGGCCCCCGCCTCGTCCCCGCTTTCCCATGCCGGCCAGTCGGATGCGTTGTCCCTGCCGGATTCCCGGTGGAATTTTCACGATAAGTTTTTTGCCCCTAGCCCGGCTCCGGTAGGCATAGGGACCGCCGGCGGCGGCCGTCTCTTCAGAGAGAAGGATCTCGTCGTTGATATCCTGCCCTTTTCGGGGCGCCCCTCGCATCCCCGTTGAGTCTAGTAGTGTCCGGGCCAACCCCTTAAGGATTCCGCGACGCGGACCGCCTCGGCCAAAAGTGCCAAAGAACACGGCCCCTTTACCCCGGAATCCTCCGGGGCCGCGAAAGGAAAAGGACCGATACTGGCTGCCGTAAAAATCCCTGAATATTTCGTCGAATCCACGCAGACCAAAGGAGCGGGCCATTTCCTCGAAAATTTCATTCACGTCGGATCCGCGAAAAATATCCTGATCGGAACGGGCCTGGCGGTATCTGCTGTAAGCCTCCTGTCCGAAACGGTTCCTCAGGGCATCATATTCCCCCCGCTTTTTCGGATCGGAAAGAACGGCGTAGGCCTCGTTGATGGCTTTCATGCGAACCGATGCGGCGGCATCGTCCTGGTTGCGGTCCGGGTGGTAGCGAAAGGCGAGTTTCCGGAAGGCCTCCTTGATCTGCTTTTCGGATGCAGTGCTGGGAATGCCGAGGTCCTGGTAGTAGTCTTGCTGCATGATTCACCGCCGTCTCCAGGTGTTTCCCATGACCACCGATGCGGAAAACGCTGCTTTTCGATTTCCCTTCCGGCAAACATGCAGGTTCATGGGTCTCTCCGTTGGTCTTTTGTCCGTTGATGGCGCAGAGCATACAATCGCTTGTGACGATTGAAGAGCCCGCGGCGCCCCGGTGCCCGGGATTTCCGCTTCGCTCCAACAAGCGGCGGGGTTTAGCGCTGGCTGACGCCGGTTCAAATTCCCCGCCGGTTGTACCTTTCGATCATTTCCAGAATTTTGGTCTGCGGATCCTTGTCTTCTCTGGCCTTGCACAGATAGGTGAAGTGCCTCCATTTCACTGGGTCCACTCCCTTCAGAACGATATCCACGGGTTCGGATTCAGGATCCTCCGACACGGTCTCGAGAAAGGAAAAACTGGCGAATATTTTCTCGCCCTGTTGAACGTAATCCTTGGCTTCGCTGGTTTCCAACTGATCCGGCGTGGCAGGATACAACTCGATGGTCCCCACACGGGCCATATCCAGAATGGTTTTATCAAAAACCTTTCGTACCAAGTCCACGCGATGTCGCACTCGATCCAGTCGAAACGGTTGTTTTTCACGCATCGATGTCGTTGCCGTTCGGATCTGTTTTTCCGCTTTCTTTCTCATGGGTGTTACCTTTTAAAGGCGCAGAGCCACACCGAGGCCGTCCCTTTCCGGAGAATGCATGGGCAAAAAGGCATACAGATGAACCGCCCGCCAATTTTCATCCCTGAACAAGAGCTGGTTAAAGGGATCCGCATCCGCAAAACACACGTTGTCGGCGATCAGAAGTCCTCCCTTTCGCACAATCCGTGTGCAGTGGGGAAGAAGGGCGGCGTAATCCCTTTTCTCGATATCCAGAAAGACCATATCGAAGGGACCATTCATTTCAGCCACGGCCTGTATCGCATCGGAACAACGAACCTCGACGAATTCCTCCAATCCGGCCTCCCGGATATGGCTTACCGCCTCCACCGCCCGCTCCGCATCGGACTCCAAGCTTATCACCTTTCCCCCGACATCTCTTGCGGCATTTCCCAGATAAACAGCCGAGTAGCCCGATGCCGTTCCGAATTCGAGGATTCGAGCAGCACCGCTGATTTTGGCAAGAAGAAACAGCAGCTCCCCCACCACCGGGCCAACGATGGGTATGGATTCCAAAACCGCTTCTGCTTCCATTTTTTCCAGAATCGGCGGACGCTTGGGGATGAACTGCCGAAAATAGGATTCCGGATCCTGTACCATGCTGCTCATGGGTTCCTCCTTGCCGGCGCCATGCTGCTGACCGGCCCTTTGCCTATAGCAATTGTCAAAAATAGGTTCCGATTGGAATGGCCTTTTTCTTGTCTTTCGTAGGGGAGGGGTTTATCCCCGCCCCTACCGATCGATTGGGAAGCCATCCCGGAAACGGAACAGAATTCTGACAATCACTATAATCATGAGAGGTGATCACGACATTCAACATCAAAACAGAGAAAGTTGTCTTCGATCGTTTCGGACTCTGGGCGAGCGGGGCTCGGCAACCTTCACCAGCAAATTCGGATCGATTTCTTTCACAATGGGAGAAAGGCTGCGTGCCGTCCATGCGCCACGGATCTGCCGTTTTCGACTCCAACTCAAGTAAAGTTCTTCCCTGGCGCGGGTCATTGCAACGAAAAAAAGCCGTCTTTCCTCCGCTTCTTCCGCGACGCCTCTTCCCTCGGGTTCCAGCGGAACCCAACCTTTTTCGCACCCGGCAATGAAAACGACAGGAAATTCCAAACCCTTGGATGCATGCATGGTCATCAGCGCCACGCGCTCCCCGAGAGGATCATACACATCCGCATCGGTGTGAAGTGAAGCAGATGTCAAAAAAGCGGCCACGTCGTTTCCAAAGTCCGTGGAGCGCTCCAGCAGGTGTTGAAACGTCCTTTGCGCAGCAGGGTCCTGTTCAAACAGCGCAGACAGGCGCGTTTGGTCCCGAAGCCGTACCAGAATTCGCTCTATGCTTTGATCGGCGTTTTCTTTCTTCAACGTCCGCAACATCTCAAAAAACGAAAGTAATTTTTCCTGGTCGGAGACGCCGAGACCCGGCATTGGAATCCTGCGGGTGTTGGCAATGCCCTCTTGAAGGGGCATTCTTTTATCCAGACACCAACACTTGAAATGATGCAGGTGTTTTCCGGATAGTGCTTTTGGAAACACGGTCTGAACGAGAGGGTCCAGATCAAGAGGGGTCGCCTCCCCGGCCACGAAACGCATCAAGGAGATCAGGGCGGCCACGGCCGGATTCTCCAGCGTGTGTTTCCGGCTCACCAATTGGGTGGGGATTCCTCCTTTTTCCATGACATCTCGAATCGTTTCCAGTTGGTCCGTGGTTCGAACCAAAACGGCAAAGTCCGAAAAACTCCGCTGCATGCTCTCCGCATTTCCGTCCACCTTGCCGAAGTCCACGGAATAAAAACCGCTTCCGCCAACCGCCTTTTCGATGCGCCTTCCGATGGCAATGGCTTCGCCCCGTCCGGATCCCGCTTCCATCAGTTCCACGGCGTTTTTGCCTCCGATTTCGGACCGCACCCGATGTCGCAAACCCTCACAGGGCGGCGGCAGAATCTGATAGGCCGCCTTCAAGAAAGAGTCCACGGATCGATAATTGGTCGTGAGACGAACGGATACCGCTCCTTTGAAATCTTCGGGAAACCGTTGAAAATAGGCGGGACTGGAACCTCTGAAACCATAAATGGACTGATCTGGATCGCCGATGGCGAACATTCCACCGTTTTCGGATTTGAGCATCCGTACCAGCCGGTACTGCGCGCTGTCGAGGTCCTGGTATTCATCCACGAGCAGGCAAGGATAGCGGCTGCGGCAGTGATCCCGAAATTCGGCGTCGTCTTCCAGAAGGCGCAAGGTTTCGACGATAAGATCGTCGAAATCCATCCGCTTCCAATCGGCGAGCATTTGATGGTACTGTCGATACACTGCCTGGAAGCCGTTTTCTTCCGTTTCGGATCCAGAGAATGCTCCTCGGATTTTTACGCGTGAGATACGCTCCAGCATACGGCGGGGCCTTCCACCAACATCGGGTTCGGATGCCCGTACGCGTCGAATCGCCTCGACGACCAGCTTTTCACGTTCTCTTTCGTCCAGCAGGACCCTGCGATCCATCACCCCCCAATCGGCCAACAAATGAATGCAGAGGGCGTGAAAAGTCCCGACAAAAGGAGAGAATTCCAGACCGATCCGAAGCCCTGTCAGACGGGAGCGCATCTCCTCTGCGGCTTTTTGGGTGAAGGTTACCGCTGCGATGCGATCGACCGGGTATATCTGTCGTTGAACGATATGAGCGATGCGGTGGGCAAGGGTGAGGGTTTTGCCGGTGCCCGGTCCCGCCGAGACGATCGTCCATTTGGCACTGGACCGGACGGCTTTCCGCTGCTCCGGATTCAACGCCACTGGTGAAGGGAGATGCTCCGGTGGACGGAACAACGATCTTACTGCAGACCGATAACCGTCTGTTTCCACAGCCGGAGCCGAAACGGTTTCATGGGCTTCGTCACCGGGGAGAGCAAACAATTTCCGCTGCCCGGAAAGGCGTTTTCTTTCATCGTCGTTGAAGAGGCGAATGGTTCCAAAAGCGCCGTCGTATCCCGGAGAGATGGTGACTTGCTTTTTCCGGATGCGATCAATGGCTTCGCCGAGCAAGGGAATTCCGGCCTTCGATATGTCTTCGACGGGCCGATTTTGAAGAATATCCAGTTCACTTCCCAGTTTTTCAATGGCGTTTCGGTAGGCTTCTGCGACTTTCTTGCTGCCGGTTCCCACCTGAAAAATCTCGCCGAGAACGTCCTCGAGCGGGATCAGGTGCACGAACGGGTGGGCACCCTTCGGTCTGCTGACGCCCGTCGGGCGATCGGCCAACTCTTCCACTCGGTGCAGCACGCCGCAGGTCAACGGCTTGCCGCATTTGGGGCATCGCCCTTCCCAGGACCGGGTCTCGCTGGGTTGGGAACACACTGAACATTTTCTGTGGCCATCGAGGTGATATTTGCCTTCCTGTGGGTAAAACTCATAGGTTCCGAGAAATTTCCGCGGGTCTCCGGATCGAAGGGCTTCCCGTATGTGATCAAAGGTGTATTCCGTGTCGAAGCGGTTGGCTTCCCTCCCCAGTTTCATCGGGGAGTGGGCATCGGAGTTGGAGACCAGCGTGATGCCGTCCAGGAAGGAAACCCTCCAATTCATCGCGGGATCGGAACTCAGGCCGGTCTCTACAGCGAAAATGTGCGGGGTCAAGTCATCGAAACAGGCCTCGAGGGAATCGAATCCGGACTTGGATCCCAGAACCGAAAACCATGGGGTCCAGATATGGGCTGGAATCAAGAAGGCACGATCCGATGTATCCAATACGATTTCAAGAAGATCGCGGGCATCGAGGCCGAGTATGGGCCTCCCGTCGGAATGAATGTTTCCAATGGCAGCCAAACGGCGATGCAGACGTTCCACCGAATCCAAATCGGGCAGATAGACGAGATTGTGGTTTTTTCGGGTTCGGCCTGCTTTCTTGTAGACGTTGCTGATTTCGGTGGAAAGAACGAAGCGGACCGGCGCCCGGCAGGCTTCCGGAACCCGCAGATCGCAACGTCTCGCCGATTCCTCGTTCAGTCGATACATTCCCGGTTCGGCCGCAACCAATTGCTCCCGTACCTGCTGGAACCAGTCCGGGTGG
Organism: Desulfobacteraceae bacterium; assembly: GCA_022340405.1. GTDB lineage: Bacteria > Desulfobacterota > Desulfobacteria > Desulfobacterales > JAJDOA01 > JAJDOA01. The sequence goes on from JAJDOA010000305.1 coordinate 17,434, forward strand.
GTGATATCTCCTGTGGCAACGACATCGATACCCTTTTTCTGGGCGGCAATGTGTAGATGCTCGAGATCCAGTTTACGGGAAGTTGCAATGGAGTGGCGGGAGTGAATATGCAAGTCAGCGATAAACTTCATTTTATTTTCATCTTTATTTCGGTTCCGGCATCCCGACGTCCGCAGGTGACCCAAAAATCGTGGGCAGATTTGAGCCGGTGTCAGCGAGCTCATTCCACGCAACTTTTCGGATCAAAGCGGAGATTCCGGCTTCCGAGGTTGCGGAGAATCTTCCATCCGTCCACATCCTGTCAATCGAATGTTCATAACATTTCGGATATGAACAGACAAACCGGAAGGCTCGATAAACGGAATCGAATTGAAAGGAGATCCTTCAAGTTATCGACATTTGTTGACTTCAATACTATATATAATATCAAGTAGTTATTGAATTATCCTTCGAATGAACACCATTTATTTTTTAGAGTATTATCTATATATCCTAAAAAATCTTTTCTCTTGCCTGATTTCATTTCCTTCAAACTCCCTCTTGTACGCGACCGGTAAACACGCTACCTTCCCTCCGTCTCGATGCATCCGACGGCAAGGAAGGAGACCGCTATGGGACTTCTGACTGGATCCGGGTCACTGACCCGCTACAAAGTGGACGGTAAGATCGACGGTAACGTGATCGAGACCGTTCGGAAAGGGTTGTCTCGACATGTCATTCAAGACATCGACGGCGAACCCAAAGAAAAATCGGTTGGTTGGACGTCTTTTCACACTCCCTATTCTCCGGACTTTGGCGGATCGAGGTTTCTCGTCGGCAGTTATCTGGTATTCGGTCTTCGAATCGACAAAAAGACCATTCCCGCCAAACTCGTGAAAAAAAGATTGGAATTCCTTTCGGCGAAGCGCCTGGCTGAGACCGGACGCCGGTTTCTGACACGGGATGAAAAGTCCATGATCCGGGAACAGGTTCTTCATTCCCTTAGCGTGAAAATTCCAGCAACGCCCAACTGTTACGATGTGGTCTGGGAACATGAAAAAGAGATGGTCCATTTTTTCAGTACGATGAAAACCGCCAATGAGGAACTGGAAACCCTTTTCAAAACGACCTTTCGGAGGAGCCTGATCCGCTTGTTTCCCTTCACTGCCGCCGAACTGACGGCGGGGCTTTCGGATACCCAAAAGGATCGTTTGCACGAGTTGACTCCGAAACCGTTGTGAAGCATCCGCGTCGAGGATGTTTCACATCGATCCGATTTTCCCGCGGCTTTTGCCGCGTTCAAGAGAGGGTAGGACATGCTTGACGTTTCGGTTTCCTACAATCGATACAAATTCATTGGTCACGAATTTCTGACGTGGTTATGGTTTGTTATGGAAAACCAACCCGATACGATCCCATCGGCTGCACCCTCCGTCGGAACTGTGGCGCTGCAAATCGGCAACCGCATCGTTTTCGAGCGAAGGATCGGTAACGACGCATTGGAATCGGTTGTGATCCAGGGAGACGACGCCGGTCTGGAAGAGGGAATGCTGGCTCTGAAAAAAGGAGCCTTGGTTACGGAGATCAACCTCGTTCTTCGCGTGGGCGAGTGGCGATGGCAGTTCACCCTACAGGGAGAAAGCCTCCATCTGAAGCAGATCAAGCTTCCGGAAACCGGTCCCGTTGAAACACCTGATGACGTGGAAGGCGCCGTTTTGGAACGAATGGCCCTGTTTGAAACAATCACCCATACCGTTGACGGCCTTTTCCGGCAGTTTGTGCTGGACCGGACCTCCGACAATTGGATGTCCGTTACACTGCCCCGATTGAAAGCCTGGATTTCACGCTGAACCCCCCTCCTTGCCCTAAGCCGTACCTCCGCTACAGAATCCCTTCTGCATCCCACCTCCGAAACGTGTCGAACATGGGTTTCCGCCCTGGCGCCAGGGCGGGGTTTGCGGGATTCTCTTTTTTCGAAATTTTTAGTGATATTGGCTTTTTAATTGAAAAAAACTTCCCTTTCCGATATAAGATAATATTTCACTTGTTCCGCCGGTGTTCCGCTGGAATTTACCGGAAAAACCACAGCCAGCAGAGGAGTGGAAATGAAATTCACCATACAAAAAGTCGACATCGTCGATGTTCTCTCCAAGGTGCAGGGGCTGGCCGGACGGAAAAGCAATCTCGCCAGCACGTCCAATGTGTTGATTCGGGCAGGAGAATCCGAAATCAGCATCGCGGCAACGGACCTGGAAACCGGTTTCGAGGGCTTTTACCCGGCGAAGGTGGAATCGGAGGGGAGCCTGGCCATCAACGCTCGAAAATTTTTTGAAATCGTTCGTGATTTTCCAAGTGCGGAAGTGCGGATTTCCGAGATAGACAACCACTGGATCGAAATCGGCAATAAGAACGTCGAATACCATATCGTCGGAATGAACCCGGAAGAGTTCCCCGACATTCCGAAACTGGATTCCGTGACCTTTTTCGAGATGCCCTCCTCGGCTTTGAAGACCATGATCGAACGATCCATGATCATCGGGACCGGAGATGACAAGAGGGCTCACATTATCGGCGTCTATTTCGAAACGCTTCAGAAAGACGAGAAAACCCTCGTTCGAATGGTAACCACAGATGGAAGCCGTCTTTCCACCGTAGACCACTTCTGCCCCGAGGATGCGTCGATGCCCGATTTCGGCAGTGTGCTCATTCCCAAAAAGGGGTTGAGCGAGGTCAATAAATTTCTGGAATCCGAGGGAACGGTTCGGGTCGGCCTGAAGGACAACCACTTCATCGTTAAAAAAGAAGCCGAAACCATCATCATCCGGCTGCTGGAAGGTGAATTTCCCCGTTATTCAGACATCATTCAAAAGAGCGAGGGGCATCGGATCGTCATCGACCGTCAAACTTTCCTCATGATGCTCAAACGGATGAGCATCCTGTCTTCGGAGCACTATCGAAGCGTGATTTTCCATTTTTCGAAAGGCAAGCTGGTGGTCAACTCCACCAATCCGGACATCGGGGAATCCAAAGAAGAGATTCCCATCGAGTTCGAAGGTGCGCCCATCGAGGTGGCCTTCAATCCCAGGTACTTCATCGACGCGGCCAATGCCATCGATGAGGCCAATGTGCTGGTTCACATCGTTGACGGCGAAAAGCCCTGTTTTCTGGAGCCCGAAAACGACAAGACCTATCTGAATGTCATTATGCCCATGAGAATATAGACGTTATGGAACCCGTTTACGACGCCAGCAGCATCAATGTGCTGGAGGGACTCGACCCGGTTCGGTTGCGGCCCTCCATGTACATCGGAAATGTGGACGTTGCCGGTCTTCACCATCTGGTCTACGAGGTGGTGGACAACAGCATCGACGAGGCCATGGCCGGCTACTGCGACAAGATCGATGTTGTCGTGCACAGCGACAACAGTGTCAGCGTTGAGGACAACGGCCGCGGCATCCCCGTCGGCATTCATCAAACAGAAAACGTTCCCGCCGTCGAGGTGGTGCTGACCAAACTGCACGCCGGCGGAAAATTCGACAATCACAGTTACAAGGTTTCCGGTGGTCTTCACGGCGTGGGCGTATCCGTGGTCAACGCCCTGTCCAGCTTCCTGGAAGTCAAAATCTACTCACAGGGCAAGATCTACCGGCAGACCTACGAGAAGGGAATCAAGAGCAGCGAACTGACGATTGTCGGAGATACCGATAAACGCGGAACCTTTATCCATTTCTTTCCAGACACCTCCATCTTCACAACGGACCAGTTCAGCCTCGATGTTCTCAGTCGCAGGATCCGGGAGTTGGCCTTCCTCAACAAAGGGATCCGTCTGCAGCTTACGGACAAGCGTGTCGATAAGACCGAAGATTTCTACTACGAGGGGGGAATCGTTTCCTTTGTAGAGTACATCAATCGGCGCCATACCGTGCTGCACCCACCGATTTTTTTTGAAGGCGAGAGAAGCGAAGTCCAGATCGAAGTCGCCGTGCAATACAACGACACCTTCAAGGAAAACATTCTCTCCTTTGCCAACAACATCAATACCGTGGAGGGCGGTTTTCATCTGATCGGTTTCAAGGCGGCGCTGACGCGGACCATCAACACCTATGCTTCGGCTGCGAATCTTCCCAGGAACCTGCAGGCCAAAATCAGCGGCGACGACATTCGCGAGGGGCTTACCGCAATCGTCAGCGTCCGCATCAAGTCCCCCCAATTCGAGGGACAAACCAAAACCAAGCTGGGAAACAGCGACGTCAAAGGCCTTGTGGAGTCGCTGGTCAACGAAAAACTCCTCGTTTATTTGGAAGAAAATCCAGCCATCGCCAAAAAGATCCTGGCAAAGGCGGTGGACGCCGCAAGAGCCCGGGACGCCGCCCGTAGAGCCCGGGACCTGGCGCGCAAGCAGGGGGCGTTGATCGATTCCACGCTGCCTGGAAAACTGGCCGAATGCCAGATACCGGAACCGGAAAAGAGGGAGCTTTTTCTCGTGGAGGGGGATTCCGCAGGCGGCAGTGCCAAACAGGGGCGGGATCGAAAATTTCAGGCGATACTTCCCCTAAAGGGAAAAATCCTCAATGTCGAAAAAGCGCGGTTCGATAAAATTCTGCGCAGCGAAGAGATCAAGAACATCATTACGGCCCTCGGAACAGGCGTGGGAAAGGAAGAATACAACATCGACAATATTCGGTACCACAAAATTGTGATCATGACCGACGCCGATGTCGACGGATCCCACATCCGGACCCTTCTCCTGACCTTCTTTTACCGCCAGATGCCGGAAGTCATCGAAAAGGGGTATTTGTATATCGCGCAGCCGCCACTGTATCGCGTCGGAAAAGGAAGCAACGCCATCTACATCAAAAACGAAGTCGAATACAACGACCACATCCTCAAAAAAGCCAGTGAAAAAAAAGTTCTGGTTCTGGGAGACAGCCGACAAACAACGATCACTGGACACGATCTCTATTTGTATGTCGGCAGACTATCTGAGTACTATTCGATCCTTAAGCGTCTGCGGTCCAGAGGCATCCGGGAGGATTTGGTGGAGACCCTCATCCGGGAGGAGGTGGAGGATGTCACGTCTCTACAGGACCTGAACAAAATGAACCAGTTGAGAGAGGCTTTGCGGGAAAAGAGCTACGACGTCAGCGAACTGATCTGGAACGAGGAGCGAAACGTCTATCAGATGTTTGCCACCTTCCGTGCCGGTGATCCCGAGAACGGCGTCATCTTTGAAGGCAATTGGGCGGAGGAGAAGCCGGTTCGCGTGGGCCGTGGCGTCATCTATTCCAAGGACTATCAAAAATGCCTGTTTCTGGGCAAAGAAATTTTTCGATACGACCATCCCCCCTTTCGGGTTCATGATGAAAAAAAGGAAACAGAACCTGTTGTGATCCGCAATCGAAAAGCATTTCTGGACCATCTGAAAGAGGAGGGGAAGAAG
>JAJDOA010000320.1 GCA_022340405.1 Desulfobacteraceae bacterium
CGGTAGAGGAGGGGTTTATCCCTCCCGTTTGCGGTGTTGCGGTACGCCGAGACGGGCGGTGCTAAACCTCGCCCCTGCGAAATGCCAAGGAAAAGATCGTTCCACTCGTGACCTATTTTTGGCAAATGCTTTAGATAATTAGAACCCATCTCAAAATTTGGATTTTCGTTCAAGATCAAGGATGATCCGACGCTGATATGGGGCGAAAAGACAATTTTGAGATGGGTTCTACGCACTCTTTGCCGAGCATTCGCCGTCACCCATCTCGAATACGGCGCGCACCGGGAAGTGATCGGAGGGGTATTTTCCCTCGACGCGGTGGGTGAGCACGTCGGCACCGCGCAGGCGAAGCGGGCCGCGGAAGAGAATCCAGTCGATGGGTTCCCCGCCGGTTTTACCGCTGAACTCGTGGTAGGTTCCCGGGTAAGGAGGGGAAAAGACGTTGACAAAGCCGGCCTTCGGCCGGCTTTCTTCGTTTTCTGCTTCTTGGGTCAAAACCCGGTAGCAGAGATCGTCCGGCGTGGCATTGAAGTCTCCCATCAGAATCGCGGGCTCCTTTGCCGGAAAGCGTTGCAGCCGCTCCAGAATCAGGCGGGCGCTTCGTATCTGGACGGTTTCGTCGAAATCCAGGTGGGTGTTGACGCAGATGACGTGCCGTCGGTTCCTGCGGAAGTGGCCGATGATGCACTGGCGGGGCCATCGGCTTCCGGCAAAACGGCTCGGCACCGAAGGCGTTCGGCTCAGAAAAAAGAAATCTTCCCGGAGGCACTTCCACCCTCGACGGTGGAGGATGACATTGCTTTGCCAGCGGGCCGCAGCGGGGCGGCGCTGTCCGATACTGCCGTATTCCGGAAGCCTTTCTCTGAGAAAATCGGCCTGAAAATCGTTGACCTCCTGTACGGCGATGAAATCGGGGTTTTCCTGACGCAGCAGAGATGCGACGGCGGCCTTGCGATGCTCCCACGAATGCATCCCGTCGTCAGCCAGACCAAAGCGTATGTTGAAGGTCATCACGGAAATCAACCGCGAGCCCCCTCCTCGATCCGCTGCCGGATCGCGTGAAGGTCGATGTCGAGTGTTTCGAAGCGTTCGAAGGTGATGTCCGAAAACGGGAGGCTGTACGCGGATCGGATTTCCTCGAAGATCCGATGGTAGTTCCAGACGATTCTTCGTTCCCACGGGAGGTTGAGCGTGTGGGCCACGGATCGCAAGACATCCGGGTCGGAGGTCTCCAGTTCGAGGAAGCTTCCATAAGGGAGGGTGTCGACACAGGCCAGCGCGTCCCCAAGGCGAAAGGTCTCCCGCCACTTTTCGTAGCGCAGTTGTGGCCGATAGGACAAGGATTCCAGTATGCGGCGCATGGTTTCGAAATCGTCGACATTCACCTCCAGTTCCTCCAGCACCTTGAATCCTTCTTGTGTCTGCGCCGACGGGCGCTTGAAGGTCAGTCTCACCTTACGGTCCCGCCGCAGCCGCAGCAGGCGCCCACTTTCGGTAAGTCGGTATTCGGGGTCGTCGAAGACGAGGTTGGACTCGAACCAACGCCCTTCGGATTCGCCCCCCGCCGCGACCAGCTGTCGGCGCATTTCGGGCACGTCATCCAGGATAAATTTGACCTCCACCTCCAGGTGAGCCATATATTCTGTCCTTCATAAATAATAAATAAAATTAAATATTAATAGCTTAAAACTTAAAATAAAGATGGAGGTTTTCGATCCCGGCCGCCCTGTGCCGATGTGGTGCTCGGGGGAGTTCGCCCGGCGGAAGCCTTTCTTCCGGTTTCTGCTAATGGAAAAACGGTGAGATGTCAATCCGCCTTCGGCGTTAGAAGGGTGTGGATAAACCGATTTTTCCGGTTTTTTCCTTGACACACAACCGGCAATCCTGTAGAAGCCTTTGATTCTGCAACCGGACGACGTACGAGGAGAGGAAACCGTGAAAAAATACACGCCGAGCGCGAAGCCGACGCAAAATCCGGGCCGGTGGCTCGTGGTGGACGCCGAGGGAATGGTACTCGGGCGGTTGGCATCCACCGTGGCCGCTCGCCTGAGAGGAAAGCACAACCCCTGGTACACGCCGCATGTGGACTGCGGAGACTGGGTTGTGGTGGTCAATGCGGACAAAGTGGTGATGACCGGCCGCAAATGGGATCAAAAGCGTTATTATCGTCACAGCGGATACATGGGAGGTCTCAAGGAGACAACGGCACGAAAGCTCCGGGACACCAAACCGGAGGATATGGTCCGTTTCGCCGTCAAAGGCATGCTTCCCAAAAACCGTTTGGGGCGGAAGCTGTACCGCAAGCTGAAGGTCTACGCCGGCAACGATCATCCGCACGCATCCCAGCGCCCGGAAACCCTAACGATACCCGAAGCTGCCTTCCACAGCAAATAGTCGACGAACCCGAATCCGAATGGGGACCTGGATGGAAAAGGAAAACGTGTTTTACGCAACCGGGAAAAGAAAAAGCGCCATTGCTCGGACATGGCTGATGCCGGGAAACGGTGCCATCATGATCAACAACCGGCCCGCAGAGGAGTACTTCAAACTCGAACAGGCCAAGACAACACTGCTCCAGCCCTTGATGCTGACCAACACCCGGGACACCTACGATGTCCGGGTGCGGGTCCACGGCGGTGGGATCACCGGACAGGCGGGCGCTATCCGCCACGGCATCACGAGGGCTCTGATCAAGGCCGATCCGGATTTGCGGCAGACGTTGAAAAAAGCCGGCTTCGTCACTCGGGACGATCGAGTCAAGGAGCGCAAGAAATACGGCCAGCGCGGAGCCCGGGCAAGATTTCAGTTCTCCAAGCGCTAATCCGCAGTTGCGAACGGATCCGGCAGACGGATTTTCCAAAGGGGAGCGGCGAACGTCGCTCCCCTTTTCCATCGCATCACACCACCGCGATCTCTTCATCCGCCCGCGTCAACGACTCCAATCCGTTGGGGCCGACCACATGGGTGTTTTCGATTCCCACCACACCGACTCCAGGCAGAATCAGCTTCGGCTCCAAGGCGATGATCATACCTTCGGCCAGCGGCATGTCCTGGCCTTTGGCCAGAAACGGATACTCGTCCAGCTCCAGGCCCACACCGTGACCGATAAAGCGAATCCGACCGGGTCCGACCCCCATGAAATGGTCGGAAACCCCGAGCTCGGTCGCCCGCTTGTGGGCGATCTCGTATAGGGCGCCCGCCGCGACTCCCGGACGGCCGGCTTCGCGGACGGTTTCCTGGATGTCGAGCATCTTCGCGTGCGCCCGACGGAGCGAGGAGGGGAGTTCGCCAACGGAAAAGATGCGGGTCTCGTCAGACAGGTAGCCGTCGTAGGCAAAAACGTAGTCCACCAGCACCGGCTCTCCCCGTCCCACCGGGCGAAAACCGGCGCCCTGGGCGATGCCGGGATTCACGCCCGGCCCTCCGGTGGGGGACGCCAGAAAACTGGGCAGGGCCGCCGAAGGTCCGGCCATCAGATGCCCGTAGAACATCTCTCCGCCGAACATGCGCATGCGCACCACGCCCTGGTGGCCCAATGCCCGGGCCTTTGCCTCCAGAAGGCCGGCCAGTTCGATCTCCGGAATGCCCTCCCGCAGAATTTCGCGTACGTGCGCGGCCAGCCGGTCGGAGCGGCGCGCCGCCTCGCGTATGCGGTCGCACTCCCATTGGGACTTGATGGACCGAATGCATCGGATGCCGTGGGAACCGTCCAGGATGGTTGCGGGTTCCAACAGTCGAGCGTAGGAAAAGTACAGATTCGCAGGGAGCACGTCCAGTTCCATGGCCAGACGCCCGGGGCGCGATATGCCGTGATCTTCCAGTATTTCTATCAGAGCCTTGGGACTCTCTAGGGGGACGACATGCTCCAGGGGCGATTCGGCCCTGGCGCGTGCATGGCTCTTGCGCACCATCAGCACCGGCAGGCCGTCGGATGGAACGTACAGATGGGACTGCTGCACGGTTCCGGCGAAATAGTACAGATCCGTATTCTGCAGGAGCAACGCCCCGTCCAGATCCTGCTCCACGAGGAAGGACTGCAGGGCGCGGATGCGCCGGTCAATCTCTCCTTTGGGTACGGGTGTGCCGGAAATCGGAAATGAGGCGGGTTCGCTTTTCATTGTTTCACCTCCCAGCACCGCACCCAATGGTCGTCGGAGACCTGCACGCCGGTGATCTCGGCGGACCGGCATTCTTCTCTTCGCCTGTGGCAGCTTGCATAGTATTCGCAGCCGCCCGGTGGCTGTACCCCCTTTTCCTCGGCCTCGGCAGCGGATATCGGTTCGAGCTTTTTCTCCGGGTCGGGTTCGGGGATCGCCGAGAGAAGAGACAGTGTGTACGGGTGCCTTGGGTTGTCGAAGAGATCCCGGGACGGTGCCGTCTCCACGATTCGGCCCGCATACATGACGGCGATCCGGTCGCAGAGATAGCTGACCACGTTCAGATCGTGGGAAATGAACAGATAACTGAGCCCGAGCCGGGCTTGCAGGTCCTTGAGCAGGTTGATGATCTGCGCCTGTATGGAAACGTCCAGTGCGGAGATGGGTTCGTCGCAGACGATCAGGGAGGGGTCCACGCTCAGCGCCCTCGCGATGCCGATGCGCTGGCGCTGTCCTCCGCTGAACTCGTGGGGGAAACGGTCGGCGCTGTCCGGCGATAGACCCACCATTTCCAGAAGCTGGGCCGTCCGGGACTTGCGATCGGTTATGCCCGCGATCCGCAGGCCCTCACCGATGGATTGGCCGGCCGTCATCCGGGGGTTGAGCGAACTGTAGGGGTCCTGGAAGACAATCTGGATGTCCCGGCGAAGGGGCTTCATCTCCTTTTCCGACAGGCGGCTGATGTCCCGGCCCTGAAAATATATGCTTCCGCGGTCGGGATCGAGCAGGCGCAGAATGAGCCTTGCCACAGTGGATTTGCCGCACCCGCTCTCTCCCACCAGACCGAGTGTCCGTCCGGAATCCACCGTAAGGTCCACGTCACGAACCGCCTTGACCCAGTCGGAGACGGTCTGGAAAAAGCCCCTGCGGATCGGAAAGAATTTGCGAAGACCCTCGACCGCCAGGACGGGGGCCGGGTTTGTTGGGTTTGTTGGGTTCATTTGGTTTGT
>JAJDOA010000335.1 GCA_022340405.1 Desulfobacteraceae bacterium
ACCCCCAAAGGAAACGAGCGGCCATGGCATCGATAGGCAAGTGGTTTGCGTCCTTCAAGTCGCTGGCGGCTGGAGTTCCGCTGCACCACGGCTGGTTTCTGCCCAAGACCTGGGGCCGACTCCAGGGATGGGTTCTGAGCGCCCTTTTTTCCCGACTCCGCATTGCCGACGATCAGGCACAAGTGATCCGCTCGCTGCCGGCCGATGCGGTCGTGGTATACGTGACTCGGCAGAAAACGACCCTGGAGCGATTGTACCTGCACGCCACCTTGAATCGGGCGGGTCTTCCTGTTCCGGAGATCGGCTTTTTTCATCCGGTGCTGCTGTGGCAGCCGCTGGGAAGGCTGGTGCGCATCCTTTCAGCGCACACCCTCTATTTTTTTCGGCATTTCCGGCTTCCCGACCCGCTGGCGGACGGGGCGCTGGTCGGGGAGCTGGATTCCGGAAGGGCCGCTCTGGTTTCGTTGCTGGTAACCAACGAATACTACCGCCGCTACGTCAAGGCCAGCACCGGCCCATTGATGGTGCTGATCGGGATGCAGAGGGAGCGGCGGCGGCCCGTTTTGCTGATACCGACCTCGGTGTTTTACGGTGAGCGGCCGTTGACGTCCCTGGAGGCTCGGTTCGGGGCTGTCATGGGAGCGAACCGCCAGCCGGGTTTGCCGATGCGGGTATGGCGGATGCTGTTTTCCCCGGACCGGGTGTTTACCGAATTTCTCAAGCCGGTGAATTTGCAGGATGTGCTGGAGCGCTGGGACGGCCCCGGCCAGGACCGACGCGACCTGGCCATTCGCTTGCGCCATCGGCTGCTGGACCTCATGTCCGCCCATCGTTTGAGCCTGATGGGCCCCACCTTGCGCTCCATAGAGGAAATCAAGCAGCACCTGCTGACGGATCCCGCCCAGATCGCCTTCATGAACGCCTTTGCCCGCCGCACGGACCGCTCCGTACCCGACGTGCGAAAAGAGGCCTTGGGCTACATCGAGCAGATCGCAGCTCGTCCGAACCCGCGATGGCTGGGTCCGGGCCTACGGGCCGCCTCGTGGCTGCTGGATAAGATGTTCGACGGGATAGCGGTCAATCCCGACGGATTGCGGCGGCTCAAGGAGGCGGCGATTCGCTGCCCCCTCATCCTTGTGCCCTCTCACAAAAGCAATATGGATTCGCTGGTGGTGTCCTCCCTCATGGTGCGCCACCATCTCCCATGCCCCCACGCTTTTGCCGGCGAAAACCTCGACTTTTGGCCAACAGGGCCGATTATACGACGGTTCGGAGCCTTTTTCGTTCGCCGGTCCTTCAAGGGCAAGGGGGCCAAGCTCTATGCCCGGATCTTTTCCGCCTACATCCACATGCTGCTGGAACAGGGATTCAACCTGGAAGTGTTCATCGAGGGGGGGCGAAGCCGAAGCGGAAAACTGCTGGCGCCCAAGCTGGGGATGCTTTCGGTGCTCGTCGGAGCTGCGCGCGAGGGCGCCTGCCGCGACCTGGCCTTCGTTCCCATTTCCCTGGCGTACGAACAGGTGCCCGAAGTGGCTTCCTTCGTGGAGGAGATGCGCGGCGGAGAGAAGAAGCCCGAAAACTTTCTCCAGCTTCTAAAGGCCCGCAAGTTCCTCCAGCGGCGTCACGGTACAATTCACATCCACGTCTGCAACCCCGTGTTTCTGTCGGAACTGGCATCCGAAAGGGGCTCGTCTCTGGCCGGACTGGATGCCCGCACTGTCAACCGGATGACCCGGGAGTTGGGCCAGCGCATCCTGTCGACCATCGATCGGCACACTCCCATTACCTCGCCTGCACTGGTAGCCGCCGTCCTTCTCAACGCCAGGGAGCGGGTTCTCGACGAACGACGTATTCGTGAAGACGTGGATACCCTGAAGGCTCACCTGCGGTTCTGGTCGTCCCCACTCGCCCAACCGCTGGCCACGGACCCGGCCAACGCCGTGACGGCGTCCCTGAACTTTTTCGCCCGATCCCGCCTGATCCACCGTCTGCCTGGAGAGGGTTCCGCCGTGCCCGAACCGGAAAAACAGATGGTGCGCTCGCGCCGCCGCCGCCGCGTCGCACTGGATTTTCACCGGAACAATTGCGTCGCTGCTTTTGTGCCCGCCGCCTACACCGCCGCGGCCATTCTGGCCCGGGAATCGTTCCTGTTTTCCTCGGGAGACCTGCAAAAGGACATCGCTTTTCTCAACGAGCTGTTCGTCCAAGAATTCGCAAAGGACCCCCGACGGCCTCTTGATTTTTCCGTCCGGAAATCCATCAAGGCCTTCATCGATGACGACATCCTCGAACCCCACCCCAGTCTGCCGGACACCTATGGCGTGACCTCGGCGGGCTTTCGGAAACTCCGCCTATTCGCCGGATTCCTCAAACCTTTGTTGGAGTCCTATGCGGTTACCGCCGGGTATCTGGCCATACGGACGGAAAAGGATCCGCCGTCCACGCGGAAACTGCGCTCTGCGGCGGCGGCTCAGCTTCGCAAGGGCGCCATCGAGTGCGAAGAGGCGCTCACCCGCTTCAACCTGGAAAACGCCCTTTCCTTTTTCACACCTTTGTTGCGCCGTTCGGACGCCGCCGACCTGCTGGCCTTCCATGAGCGCAGAATTCGCTATTTTTTGCAGTTTCTGTAAAACTCGTCTCAATTGAGGGACTTTCTCTCAAGGTCAAGGAGGATTCGCGTTTCCGGACGCAGGAGTGCAGCGGTTTCCCGAAGGCGTAAAACGAAGGGCGATGGCAGTTATGTGAATGATGCTCCGTTTCCGCCATGGATTTCGATGGAACGGTAGTAGAGAACCCGGCCAATGTCGGGAATCGTACTGGACCTCCCACGCCGGCTTCGTTATGCTGGTCCCGACGATGTGAAACCCGGAATCCAGAAGCCGGAATCCAGAACCTGCGAACCCCTCTTGCCCAAAGGAGGACGCCGATGCCTACCACAACCGTACGCTGGGTCCAGGACAAGCAATTTGTGGGAATCGATTCTGACAACCACACCGTGGTGATGTCAGGCGACAAACCGGCCCGGGGCGTGAAACCGTCCCAGATGCTGCTCATCGGGCTGGCGGCCTGCACGGCCTACGACGTGCTGGAAATCATGGAGAAAAAGCGAAAGCCTTTGACATATTTGGAGATCATCGCCAGCGGCGAGAACGACCCGGAACCGCCATGGCCCTATCGCAGCATCCACCTGAAATACTTTGTGAGCGGTGACAATCTTACCGAAAAGGCCGTTTCCCAGGCCATCCAACTGTCTCAGGAAAAGTACTGCTCGGTGGCCGCCACGGTCCGGGGCGTGGCCGAGGTCAGCACCGAGTTTGAAATCTTGCCCTGACCGGGAACAGGAACCGGGCAATCTTTCAAGATCGGCGCGGTCCGTCCGTCTCGGCCTAACCCAACACCGCAAGCGGGAGGGGATAAACCCCGCCCCTACCGTTCAAACAAAAAGCTTGCTGAAACGGAACGCAATTATGGCAACCACTGTACAACTCGACAGACCAGCGGCCGGGGCCTGCCGTACACTTCGCAATGCGGGGAAACGATCATGGCGGATTTGAAAGTTCGAATCTTCAAAAACGGAAAACCGCAGCCGGACACCACGATCACGGTTCCCGGCGGGGTCCTCCAAATCGCGGGCAAGCTCGTTCCCAAGCGGGCGGCCGCTGCGCTGCAGGAGAAGGGCATCGATCTGAACGAGATCATTCAGCTGTCGACCCGTGCGGAAATCAACGGTACCATCGTAGAGATCGAGGATCATCAGAAAAACGAGAAGGTCGTGATTTCTCTCGAACAGCGTGCCTGAAAGCCATCCATGTTGATCCGTAACC
>JAJDOA010000340.1 GCA_022340405.1 Desulfobacteraceae bacterium
CCTTCTCCATGGACGGCTTTTCTTCCATCATTGTTTCCTTGGATTTCACCATGTCGTCTTTTTCCATCTTCATCCCGGCGAAGACGGCAGCGTTTCCCTGCAAGAGAAGGCCCGCCAGCGCACAGACGACGATCCACTGGGTCCATCGAAGCTTTTTCATCATGACGACGTCTCCTTTCGTTGAATGCGGAAATGGTTTCCTGCCGTTTCTTTTCGAAAGGTAACGCCGATCCTTCACGAAAGTATCCGGGAAAAATCATCTTTTCGTCCCGGTGCGAAGCCGCGGAAACGCCTATAGCGATTGTCAGAATTCTGTTCCGTTTCCCTGATGGTCCTTTTATCGAAATCGGGATCGAAATCGCTATCGAGCATTGCCGTTGAACAACTGATTTCGATCCCGATTTCGAACGCTTGCCCATCGCAAGAATTTGCTGCCAGCCGTTTGGGTCATTGGATCATTCGTGCTTTGGATTTGTTTCGGGTTTCGGATTTCGATATTCGGATTTGGCCCGTCTCGGTCGTGGGCTGGAGGCTCTGCTGGGGTTATGTTTTTTGAAGAAACATCCGGGACACTACCATAGGGGCTGCTTCTAAATTAGGATTTTGGTCCAAGGTCAAGGAGGGCTCGACGCCGAGATGGGGCCAAAAGACAATTTAGAAACAGCCCCTAAGCCGACAGGGAGCCGTCCTCCAAGCTGCCCTGACACGAGGAACCGGCCCCGGCCGTGCAAGCGTAGCAGTGATTGTTCACCACGATTTCCCGGTTGCGCAGTTTTTCCAAATCGAAGGCATCGATGTGTGAAGGCGCGCCGTGGTTGACGGGAAGCTGCAGCATCTGGTTGAAGTCGCAGTCGTACAATGTGCCGTCCCACCCCACCGAAAGGGTCGTCCGGCACATCACGTTCCGGGCAGCAGCGGGATTGTAGGCTCTCGAAAGCTCGTGCATGTAGTCACAGAGGTTGTCAGTGCGCGTCAGAAACTCCAGATACCGGCCCACCGGACAGTTGGTCAGGCAGAACAGCCGGGAAAAGAAGACGCCGTGGTCGTTCAGGAGACGCTCACGGTATTGCCCCTCGAGCGCCGACTGGGGCGCGGGTATGTAGGCACCGGCCGCGTTGTGCATCAGGTCGAGAACGAGTCCGGTTCCCTCCCTGCCGTATCCCCGCTCATTGAGCATCCGCAGAACCGTCACGGATCGCTCAAAAGAGCCTTTTCCGCGCAGGCGGTCGGCTTTGGCGGCGTGCGTGTCGGGAAAGGATGCGACCAGCTCCACCCCGTTTCGTGCATAGAGATCGATGTAGTCACGGAAGCCGTCTTCCAAGAGGATGGTCAGATTGGTCCGCACGATAAGCCGTCGGTCGGGCGAGGCCGCCGCCGTAATAAATTCGCGCAGCACGGGATTCATCTCCGGCGCACCGCCGGTGATGTCGATGGTTCCGATACCGCCTTCTCGGGCAACGGTGAGGCAGCGTTGGAAGATGCGTCGCGGCATGACTTCCGGATGTTGCGGTCCAGCGTCTACATGGCAGTGTTTGCATGCCATGTTGCATCGGCGTCCGACGTTCATCTGAAGGACCTCAATCCCCGTACTATGCAAAGGGAACGCGAGGGTCGAACGCAGTCTTTCTGCAAACGGCGCAACGCGGCAGGCGGACTCCAGCAAGTCCAGTTGATCGCTTGGTCTCATCCGAGGTCTCCTCTGCTTACATCTCCTTCTTTTTGAGGATTTTGCGCATCTGTGTGGCGTGGGCCAGGATCACACCCGCGGTCATCGCCGCCCCAACGTGCACCGCCTCCATCATCTCATCGGACGAGATGCCGAGGGAGAGGCACTTGTTGGTGTAGGCGTCGATGCAGTAGGGGCAGTTCTTCACGTGCGCCACGGACAGGGCGATGAGGCTTTTTTCGCGTTCGCTGAGAGATCCCGCACCGGTGGCGCTCTCGTAGTAGGCGAAAAATTTCGAGGCCTGATCCGGGGCCTGTTCGCCGATGTTGGGAAAATCCCGGAGATCGGCTTCCTCGTAGTAATTTTTGGTCATAGCTCCTCTCCTGTAGAGAATACGCACCTCCGGCCAGGCCTGGAGAATGCCGCGGGAGGTGTGCGTCATCGCAGGCTTGGCCGCCTGTGTCCTCCTGCGCTGCCGGGTACCCCGATCTGCGTCGTCGGCTTCGAAACGAACCTTTCACAGAGAGTACCCGTTTCACCCCGCATCCTGGAAAATTTTCCCCTATATGGCACCCATGCGGGTTGAATGCCTCACGAAAAGATGCTGCAGGGATAACATTTTCATCACGATATGGGAATTGGAATGGGCCGCAGAAAGTCCAACACAGCCAAGCATGGCATCCGATGGGAAGGGGTCGATGCAGGCCGGGAACCGAAAATGCGACGGCTCAAGGCCTTCCGCGATGGCGGAGTCGCAGGCGATAAAAGAAAAGAGGGTGGGAAAGAGCCCAACGGCTCCATTTCATCTATAGTGGAAGCGGCGGTGGCGAACGCAGGCCCCGCCGTTTGCCGCAACGGAGCAAAGATCCCGGGAACCGGGGCGGCGGGGGTCTTCCGAAGGGGGCGTCGGCGGACAGCCGGTGCCGTTTTACCCATCCAGCGCCTTTCTTACCTTCAGCGCCAGCTCCCGGATATCGACGGGTTTCCGGAGAACGTCCCGGATGCCCTCCGACATCCGTATTTCCTCTTTCAGGTTCCCGGCATAGGCGGAATAGACGATGATCCGGGCCGAGGAGCGGATTTCCAGCATCATGGCCGCCAGGCGGTCGCCCCGGATGCCCGGAAGGCTCCAATCCGTAATCACCAAATCCAGGTGTTCCGCCTGCTGTCGGTACGTCTTCAATGCGTCTTCGGCGCTGTCCGAGGTGACAACCTTGTAGCCCAGGTGCTTGAGCATCTTCTCCACGGCCAGGCACACCAGGGCTTCGTCATCCACCAACAGGATGGACTCGGTGCCGCGGGGCAGGCCCTCGTAGGCATCCACCGCGGCTTGACGGTCCTCCACCAACGCCGGAAGCAGCAACCTCACCGCCGTTCCCTTTCCGGGTGTGCTGTCCACGGAAACGGCCCCGCCGTGGCTTTGGACGACCCCCCGCACCAGAGGCAACCCGAGCCCGGTGCCCACACCCCGGGCCTTGGTGGTGAAATAGGGCTCGAACATCTGCTCCATCACGTCGGCCTCGATGCCCTGGCCGTTGTCGCGGACGATGATCTCCACATAGGGTCCGGGATCGACGCCCTCGTGGGCGGCGTCGTCTGCGGCCACCGTCACACGGTCGACCGCGATTCGAATCGTCCCAGCTTCTTCGGGCAGCGCATCGGCGGCGTTCTCGAACAAATTCATCAGCGCCTGGTGCAGTTGCGACGCGTCGGCCATGAGCCATTCGCCGTGAGACAGGAAATCACGCCGGATGTCGACGGACTTGGTCAATCCGGCCTGGAACTGCTTGAGGCTCCGTGTCACCAAGTGGTGAATGCCGACCCGGATCTTCTGCTGGTCGTGCCGCCGGCTGAAGGTGTGGATCTGATCCACCAGCTGAATGGCCGTGTTGGTGGCGCTGATAATCTCCATAACGTCCTTGCGGGCGGTCTCGTCCTCGATGTCCAGAAAGACAATCTCCGAAAAGCCGAGAATGGCGTTGAGCAAGTTCTTGAAATCATGGGAGACGCCGGCACTAAGCTCTTCCAGCGCCCGGTATTTCTCCTCCTCCACCAGCTGCTTTCGGCTTCGGTTGCTTTGATCGAGACGGGCCTCCAGCTGCCCATGCACCCGGGCGTTGTGAAGAGCGGATGCGGCTTGATCGGCAAAAAACGATATCAGCAGGGCGTCCTCCTCTGAAAATCCCTCCCGGCCGTTCTTGTTGATCAGTTCCATCACGCCGATGCATTGGTTTTTCACCCGCAGAGGTACGGCCAGTACCGACCGTACAAAAACGCCAGCCGCTGCATCGACTTTTGCGTCGAAGCGGGCATCTCGGCTTACATCGGCGACCATCACCAGAGCGTCGCTGTCGGCCGCCCAACCGGCAATTCCCCGGCCGCGTTCGTACCGCTGGCTCACCACGGGCGGACCGCCTTGTGCATCTGGCACCACCACCTCGAGTGTATCTGCCTCCTCGTCCATCAGAAACGTACGAATGGCTTCGGAGCGGGTGACTGCAACCGCCTGGTCCGTGATCACGGTGAGCACCTCGTTCAAATCCAGACTGAGGTGCACGCGTGTGCACATGTTCACCAATTGCGTCATCGTGTCGCTTTCCAGGTGCAGGAACTGCTCGATGTTGCGCATGTGGCGCTTCAGGGCGCGACCCAGCCGCTCCTTTTCGATGGTACCCCTGGGGGAATCGGCATTGTGGTTCTCTCTTGGAGGTTCCTGAAGCTTTTGGCCGTTTGCATTGCCGCTCTCATGATTGGCAAGCAATTCGTCGCGGTCGGGACCCGAATTGGAGTGCGTTTGATGACGACCGTTTTCGTAAAAGGTTTCCTTAATTTTGTTCCATATTTTCGGCATGATTTGTATCTTTCTTTCGGGAGAGGGCCCCATTTCGGTTGCTTTGCCAAGATGGACAAAGCGCGGCCTGTCCCGTTTCACAATAGTTGATTGCCATATTTCCCTAAAGATACATGCAAAAATCATGCTTAGAAAGCTGGCATATATAAACATTCCATAAAAACAAATCGTTGAATTTTATTGAGCTGCCGGCTCCAATTTTCTTCATCAAAATATAGAGGCGATTTTTCGTTTGCTCGGGTGATACCTACAAAAGTTGCAGGCCTCGTTTTGCCAGAATTCCGTCTCCGGATCCGTCCGACAATCCTTTCATTTTCGAAAACGAAAGGTCTCCGGAAAACCGGCTTCTTCAGTCGCGGAAAAAGGAAAGAACGCGATCCAATACAAGAGAGAAATACGGTTGACTTATAATGGTCCAACCATTATGCTCATTTTCATGTTCCAGCCGGCCAAACAAAATCGCATCTATCAGGATGTCGTTGATCAGGTGCAGGAAGCCATCGTTACCGGCCAATTGCAGCCGGGCGATAGTCTTCCTTCCGAGAGGCAGCTGAGAAAGCAGTTCGAGGTCAGCCGAGGAACGCTCCGGGAAGCCCTTCGGGTATTGGAGGAGAAGAAACTTATCGAAATTCGCCTGGGGCTCAACGGAGGGGCGCTTGTCCGCGAGGCCAACGCAGACGCGGTGAGCGAGGGTCTGGCTTTTTTGATCCGGCACCGGAAGGTTTCCCTCGCACATTTGGCAGAATTCAGGGAGGCGGTCGAAGGATTGGTGACGAAGATGGCCGCACGGCGCGCAACACCCGCCGATGTACAGGCGCTAAGAAAACTGCTGGATCGAGCGGCTGTGCTGATGAAAACGGGAGTTTCCCGTTGGGAGGCATTTGTTCGCATCGACGAAAGGCTGCACATGAAGCTGGCAGAGGTGGCGGATAACCCCATCTTCTGCCTTATCCTGCGAAGCGTCCACGACAACATTCAGCGGTACTATGACCGGTTCCTTTCCGTGGGAAACCACGAAATGGAAGAAAACTTCAATGATTTGAAAAATATCGTCGACGCCGTAGCGGCGCACGACACAGATCGTGCCGGCAGGCTGGCCAGGGAGCACGTGCGCCGGTTCAGCCGATACATGGAAAAGAAAAAGAGACGGGAAACGACGAAAGGCAGCAGGAGGTACCATGGACGAGCATCAGGAACGAACCATCATTCAGGAGGCTGCGGAGCAGGCAGCCGCTTGGCAGCGTCGGGCCAACGAATTGCTCACCAGCGAGGAGGAGGAGATACAGGAGCAGATGAAGCGCCTGCTGACCCATCCGCTGGACAAGGTTCTGCTGACGCGGCTCATTGACCAGAGTTTCCGCTCACACGACAATCGACGGGTGGCCGATCAGGTCAACAGCCTTCTCCGATGCTACGGGGTGCCGGATTTTCTCAGCCGGGTGGAAAAACTGCTCGCGCAGATGTTTCTCGGTGTGGGGCGCTATTTGCCCTCCATCTCCGTTCCCAAAATGATCGAAAAAATGAGGCACAACAGCAGCCGTGCCATCATCCCCGGCGAATACGATGCCCTCCATGCCCACCTGCAACGGCGAAGAGAGCAGGGGGTGCGGATGAACATCAACCACCTGGGCGAGGCCGTTCTGGGGGAGGCGGAGGCCCGGCGACGTCTGGACACCTATATCGAGGATCTGAAGGATCCGGACGTCGAGTACATCTCGGTCAAAATATCCACGATCTACTCCCAGATCAGCGCTCTGGCCTTCGAGCATACGGTGGCCGTACTGCAGCAGCGGCTCGCTGCGCTGTACCGTGTGGCCAAATCCCACACCTTCGTGCGAGCAGACGAGACCCGGGTTCCAAAATTCGTCAATCTGGACATGGAAGAATACCGGGACATGGACATCACCTATGCGGCTTTTGTGCGCACTTTGGAAGAGGACGAATTCAACGATTACTCGGCCGGGCTCGTCTTGCAGGCGTATCTGCCCGACGCGCATCTGATCCAGCAGGAGCTCACCGAGTGGGCCAAGCGGCGGGTGGCAGACGGCGGAGCCCCGATCAAACTCCGTATTGTCAAGGGCGCTAACATGGAAATGGAGCAGCTGGAATCGGCGCTGTTCAACTGGCCACTGGCTCCCTACGACAACAAAAAGGAAGTGGACGCCAATTACAAGCGAATGGTGGTATACGGCATGCAGCCGGAGAACATCCGTGCGGTAAATCTCGGTGTCGCTTCTCACAATCTGTTCGAGCTGGCCTACGCATACAAGGTGGCCCAGGCCTTTCAGGTGACCGATCACTTTTACTTCGAAATGCTGGAAGGAATGGCCGACCATGTGCGCCGGGCCCTGGCCGAAACCGGAGACGTGCTGCTGTACGCACCGGTGGCCAGCCGCCAGGAATTCATCAACGCCATCGCCTACCTGGTGCGTCGGCTGGACGAAAACACCAGCCCGGAAAACTTTCTGCGGTACGCCCCGGAGCTGAACCCGGAAAGCGAGGAGTGGGCGTTTCTTCACAAGCAGTTCCTCGAGGCCTGCGAATACCGGGAACAGGCCCGTCTGGGGCCCAATCGGATCCAGAACCGCAACACCGAGGTCTTCTCGGAAAAAACAGGAACTTTTTGGAACAATGCGTTCACCAACGAGCCGGACACGGACTGGTGCTTACCGGCCAATCGGCGCTGGGCCGAAGAAATCCGGAATCGCTGGCGCATCGACGCCGGCCGGGAGCCGATGAAGATTCCGGTGGTAGTGGGTGGAAAGGAGCGCTTCGACAAAAGAGAGAACAGGGATCTGATGGATCCCAACCGACACAGGGAGTCCATTTGCATCGCCCGATGTGCGTTTGCAACGGAGGCCGACGCCGAAGAGGCCGTTGCCGTTGCCAAAGCGGATCCGGACGGCTGGCGGGCACAAAGTGCGGAGGCGCGCCACCGGATTCTTTCTCTTGCGGCGATGGAGATTCGAAAGGCGCGGGGAGATCTTATCGGATCGGCTGCGGCGACGACCGGAAAGGTGTTCACCGAAACCGACGTCGAGGTTTCAGAGGCTGTGGATTTTGGGGAGTTTTATCCGTACACGGTCCGGGCTTACGAAGATATCCAGACGGTCAAGGCCACCGGAAAAGGGGTCGGGCTCGTGATATCCCCATGGAATTTTCCAGTGGCGATCCCCTGCGGCGGTGTCACCGCCTCTCTGGCGGCCGGCAATACGGTCATTTTTAAACCTTCTTCGGACGCAGTGGCCGTTGCCTGGGTTCTGTGCCAGTGCTTCTGGAGAGCGGGAATCTCGCGCAATACCCTGCAGTTTGTCCCGTGCTCCGGATCCACGGTAGGCGCACGGTTGACGGCCCATCCCGATGTGGATTTCGTCATTCTCACCGGCGGCACCGACACCGGGCTTCGGATCCTGCAGCAGCGCCCCGGCATCTACCTCGCGGCCGAAACGGGAGGGAAAAACGCCACCATCGTCACCTCTCTGGCCGATCGAGACCAGGCCGTAAAGAACGTCTTGTACTCGGCTTTCGGCAACAGCGGTCAAAAGTGCTCGGCGACTTCGTTGCTCATTCTGGAAGATGAGATCTACGAGGACGAGCACTTTCGAAAGCAGCTGGTCGATGCGGCTCAAAGCTTTGCAACCGGTTCGGCCTGGCGGTTCCGCAACCGGATGGGACTCCTCATTCACCCGCCCGAAAATGAACTGAAGCAGGCGCTGACCCGTCTGGAGGAAGGAGAGACCTGGGCGCTGAAACCGAAGAACATCGACGGCAACCCGTACCTGTGGACCCCAGGCATCAAATGGGGGATAGAGCCGGGCAGCGTCACCCACATGACCGAGTTCTTCGGTCCTATGCTGGGGGTCATGCGCGCCAGGGATCTGGATCATGCCATCGAGCTGGTCAACCAGACCGGCTATGGGCTGACCTCCGGAATCGAAAGTCTGGATGTGCGCGAGCAGGAGCGGTGGAAAAAAAAGGTCCGGGCCGGAAACCTGTACATCAATCGGGGTACCACAGGGGCCGTCACCCTACGCCAGCCCTTCGGGGGTATGGGCAAGTCCGCGCTTGGGCCCGGTCTGAAAGCGGGCAGCCCGGATTATGTGGCACAATTCATGAAATTCGAGGAGACCGCACTTCCCCGGGTCGGCGTCATCGAAAAAGAATACGATATTCTGCGAACAGTCCAGGAGCTGCGTCTGAAGATCCTCTGGGGCGATCTCTCCGATTTCCGTGAAGACATCCGAAGGACCATTGCGGCCGTACGGAGCTATCTCTACTGGGTGGAGCGTAAATTTTCCCGAGAGGAGGACTATTTCCATCTCAGGGGACAGGACAATATCCTGCGCTATCTGCCCATTGGCGAAGTGGTGGTGCGCGTGCACGAGTCCGACACCCTCTTTGAAGTATTGGCGCGGGTCGCCGCTGGAAAAATCAGCGGATGCAACCCCATGGTAAGCATTCCAGCAGGGCTCGGCAGTCCGGTAACGGAGTTTCTCCACAGCCGCTACGGGAGGAAGATCCTGCGGGATGTTCCCATCCGGTTTCACCACGACAAGGCGCTGGTGGACATGATACCGCAAGTGGATCGCATCCGTTACGCTGCTCCCGATCGGGTCCCGGAGGCAGTTGCCGCCGCTGCCGCCGAGAGCGGTTTTTTCATCGCGCGCTCGCCGGTGGCCATGGAGGGGCGAATCGAGCTCCTGCAGTACTTTCAACAGCAGGCAGTTTGCAACAACTACCATCGATACGGCAACCTGGGAGAAAGGGCGGTTCTGGAGGACTGACATGCACACACCACCCGGCCCACTGTTCACCGACCTGTACGAGCTGACCATGGCCGCCGTCTATCACGCCGGCGGTATGGAAGACAGCGCCTGCTTTTCGATGTTCGTTCGGGACTGCCCGGGCCGCAACTATTTTGTTGCGGCTGGGCTGGCGGACGCGCTGGAGGCCCTGGAATCCTTCCGGTTTTCCGAGGAGGATTTGGCCTATCTGAAAGGCCAAGGCCTCTTTACCGGCGACTTTATCTCCCGACTGGAACGGTTTCGGTTCTCCGGATCGGTGCGGGCCATTCCGGAAGGCACGCTGTTTTTCCCTGAAGAACCCGTCCTGGAAGTGGTTGCACCCATTTTGGAGGCCCAGATATTGGAAACCTATCTGTTGAACACCATTGGTTTTCAGACGATGATCGCCTCCAAAGCCGCCCGCTGCGTGCATGCCGCCGCCGGCCGGGGACTGGTGGATTTTTCCCTCCGGCGCACCCAGGCTGCGGATGCTGGAATGAAAGTGGCCCGCAGCGTTTGCATTGCCGGCTTCGATGCCACCAGCAACGTGTTGGCCGGATCCACCTACGGAATCCCGATTTCCGGAACCATGGCCCACTCCTACGTACAGGCCTTCGAGGACGAAGAGACGGCATTCGCCACGTATGCCGAGATGTTTCCCGACAACAGTGTATTCCTTATCGACACCTACGACACCCTCCAGGGAGCGGAGCACGCTGCCCGGGTCGGCCGCAGGATGAAGCGACAGGGTCGCCGCTTGACCGGCGTCCGCCTGGACAGCGGAGACATGGTAACACTCAGCCGCAAGGTGCGGGACATTCTGGACGCAGCCGGTCTCCCGGAAGTGAAGATCTATGCCAGCGGCAGCTTCGACGAGTGGAAGGTCGCAGAGGCCGTTGCAGCGGGCGCTCGCATCGATGCCTTTGGCGTGGGAACCGCCCTGGGTGTTTCCGCCGACGCCCCCTATCTGGACATTGTCTATAAACTGGTCCGCTACGGCGACCGCAACGTGCGCAAATTCAGCTCCGGCAAGGCGACCCTTGCCGGCGAAAAACAGGTCTTCCGCAGAACAGACCCGGCGGGCCTTTGGCAGGAGGACATCATCGGCGCCCGGGGGGAAGAATTGCCGGATTCCCAGCCCCTGCTGTTGCCGGTGATGGAGGCCGGCAGGCGCCGCGGAAACGGCCCCTCTCTTCCGGAAATCCGGGCGCATTTTCATAACAATTTCGGCTGCCTCCCCGCCCGCTATAAATCCATCGACCGCCGCCTGAAGTATCCGATTCGGATCAGCGAAGGGCTGCGCCGGCTGCAGTGACATCTTTCCTGAATGCGCTCGGGCCTTCCCAAATGAAACGGAACAGAATCCTGACAATTGCGCTGACCGAATTGCGGCCATCTCAATCCGTGTGCGTTCTTTCGTATTTCGACGTATATCGAGACCCGTTCTTTTGGTGATCAAGATTTTTGCAAAGGGCTGTGAAATACGCTACGATAAAATCTTGGCTTGCACCATGGGAGCCCGCCTCCATGAATCGTTCCCAATCGAACCCATCCGAGTCCGATTCGCTGCACGGCGAAGTTCGATCCCACACCATCGCCCGTCCGTTTTTCTACGTTTTTGTTCCGACTGCGCTGCTGGTTCTGTGTTTTGCATGGCTTATGCTATATTTCGGGCGAAACAATGACGTACAGGTCGAGAAGCTTCGGCAGCTCCAAATCGTGGAACGCGCCAAGCAGCGTGTCCTGAAGGATCTCACCCTCGCCCTCGCTGACATCCGGCTGTTGTCGCGCCTGAGCTCCCTGAAAAATGCCGCAGAGAACCTTTCTCCCTCCGCTCTGGCCACGCTGAAAGCGGACTGGCTCGTTTTCGCCGAAAATCGAGGCCGCTACGCACAGATCCGTTTTCTCGACATTACGGGGATGGAGATTGTTCGGATCGAGAACAGGAACGGGCGCACCCGGTCCCTGCCCGCAGACCAGATGCAGTTCAAGGGGCATCGTCCCTATTTCCTGGAGAGTTTCTCCCTCGGAGAGGGGGAGATCCACATCACGCCCATCGAGCTGAATGTCGAGAACGAAAAGGTGGAGATGCCTCCCCGTCCGGTGATTCGTTATGAAACACCGGTGAACGATGCACAGGGCTACCGCAAAGGCTTGCTGGTCATCAACTATAAGGCCAACTGGCTCTTGTCGGAGATTCGGCGGCTTGCCGAAGCGCCTTCCTGCAGGTTGCTGCTCACCAATGCGGACGGATATTACCTGCTCGGTCCCGATCCTTCCGCGGAATGGGGCCACATGCTTCCGGAAAGATCGCACCGAACATTGCCGGCCGAGGATCCGACGCTCTGGAGAGCCGTAATCCAACGCCCTGCCGGTCAACAGTTCGTGGACGGTTCCCTGGTGACCTACGATACGGTCTATCCCTTGATTGACAGCCATATCCGCGGTCCCTTCGGACCCGGCTCGGTCCCGCTGCAGATGGACGGAGCGGATCCGCAGGTGCAGCCCAAGCCCATATGCAAAATCATCACGATGGTGGAACCCGGCTTTTTCACCGCTGGTTCTGAAGGGGTCTACGCCGGCAGCGCCATCGCCCTTGCGGCCCTGGCCCTTTTCAGCCTCACGCTGGCGCGGGAACTGGCCGACCGAAAAGCGGCGCGGGAGCGTCTGAGCGCCAGCGAGCGGAAAGCCCGGGCCATCTTCGACCAGAGTTTCGAGTTCATCGGTTTGCTTACGCCAGGGGGTATGCTTCTGGAGGCCAACGAGACGTCGCTGCAGTTCGTCGGGGTCCGGGCCGATGACGTCATTGGAAAGCCCTTTTGGGAGACGCCCTGGTGGCACCATGATCCGCAATTGCAGGACAAGCTGAAGGCAGCCGTCGCGGAGGCCGCAAACGGAGACATCGTTCGTTTCGAAGCCATCCATAAAACCCCTGACGGGGAGTCGCGCTTTGTGGATTTTTCCGTCAAGCCGGTTTTCGGTGAAAACGACACCGTAATCTACCTTATCCCCGAGGGTAGGGACATCACCGATATCCGGCGGGTGGAGCAGGAGCGAGACCGCATCTTCAATCTATCGCCCGACCTTCTGTGTATCGGAAAAATGGACGGATACTTCAAGAGGGTCAACCCCGCCTTTCAAGAAAGCCTGGGGTATACCGCTTCAGAGATCCTCCAAAAACCCTTCCTCGACTACATACACCCCGAGGATCGGGATGCTGCCATCACCGAGCTCAAGCGGCTTTCCCGCGGATCCCACATCATCGATTTCGAATGCAGGTTTCAGCGCAAGGACGGAACCTATCTTTGGATTTCCTGGACGGCCGTACCGGTGATCGCCGAGGGGGTCTTGTATGCCGTGGGGCGTAACACCACCCAGCGACGGAAGATGCTGGACGAAATCAAAGAGCGCGCCGAGCGGATCCGCGCAATCGTGGAGACGGCCGCCGACGGCATCGTCACCATTGGAGAGCGGGGAAATATTCGTCACTTCAACCCTGCTGCCGAGAAGATCTTCGGTTACCGGGTCGAGGAGGTTCGCGGACGCAACGTAAGGCTCTTGATGCCCGAACCGCACCGAAGCCGCCACGACGATTACATTCGAAAATACCTACAATCCGGTCGTGCCAATGTCATCGGCTATGGTCGAGAGGTGCAGGGGCAGCGGAAGGACGGATCCCTCTTTCCGCTGGATTTGGCGGTCAACGTCGTGGATCTCGGGGATCGAAAGATGTTCACGGCCATCCTGCGCGACATCACCGATCGGAAGCGGACTGAAGCGGCGCTGCAGCAGGCCAAGGAGGACGCCGAGCTGGCCAACCGCGCCAAAAGCGACTTTCTGGCCAGCATGAGCCACGAGATCCGCACCCCCATGAATGCCATCCTCGGCATGGCCGAACTGCTCGGGGAGACCGAACTCAGCGAAGAACAGCGAAAATACGTCCGGGTGTTTCACAGCGCCGGCGAGAACCTGCTGACCATCATCAACGACATACTGGATATCTCCAAGATCGAAGCCGGCCGCATTGATCTGGAGACGGTGTCGTTTCCGTTTCGCGAGATGGTCGAGGGCATCTGCGAGATCATAGCTCTTCGCGCCCACGAGAAAGGCCTCGAGCTCAATTGCTGGGTTGCACCGGGGGTGCCCGACTCGCTCTATGGTGATCCGGTCCGTGTCCGGCAGATCCTGGTCAACCTCATGGGCAACGCCGTCAAGTTCACCGAGCACGGGGAGGTGCTGCTCAAGATCGAACCCGTCGGAGAAGAATCCAAAACGGTCTCCGACGGCTTGAGCCCTATGGATTTGCGCTTTTCCGTCACCGACACCGGCATCGGCATTCCTCCCGAGAAGATCGAATCGATTTTCGAGCGTTTCAGTCAGGTGGACGCCTCCACCACTCGAAAATATGGAGGGACGGGCTTGGGCCTGGCCATTTCGCGAAAGCTGGTGGAAATGATGGGGGGACGCCTCCGAGTGCAAAGCCGGGAGGGGCAGGGGAGCGAGTTTTCCTTCACCCTGCCTCTGGTACCGGGTCCGGCTGCGAAGACGGAAAAGACTGAACCCCGGGCCCGCTTCAAAGGGATGCGTGCGCTGGTTGTGGACGACAACGATACCAACCGGATGATCCTTCTTCAGCTTCTCACCGCGTGGGAAATGGTGGTCACCGATGCCGCCTCCGGGCGGGAGGCGCTGGCGGAAATGAACAGCGCTCAAGGCGAGGGCCGACCCTACGACATCGTCCTGATCGACGGGAGGATGCCGGAGATGGACGGATTCGCATTGGCCCGGGAAATCCGCAATACCGCGAATCTAGCCGCCACTGCCCTGATGATGCTCACTTCCGACAACCGGATGGGGGATGCGCGAAAGGTCCGCTCCCTGGGCATCAACGGGTATCTGGTGAAACCCGTCAAAAAGACCGAACTCGAAACAGTGATGCAAAAGACACTGTCTCAAAGCGCCCCTTCGGAGGCCGCGGCTGGACGGAAGGCGGCGGCGGCCGATGCGGAGGCGGTCGCAGGGCGGAGGATCCTTTTGGTGGATGACTTCGCAGACAACCGACTGCTGGCGAGAACCTATCTGCAAAAGGCGGGGCATCGGGTGGTGGAAGCGAAAAACGGCCGGGAGGCATTGGACAAATTCACGGAAGGCAGCTACGATCTCGTTCTCATGGACGTTCAGATGCCGGTTATGGACGGGTATGCAGCGGCCCGGGCCATCCGCAAATGGGAAGAGAAATCCGGAGCGAGCCGAACGCCGATCATCGCACTGACGGCCCACGCATTCAAGGAAGACGAAACCAAAAGCCTGGCGGCCGGCTGTGACGCTCACATGAGCAAGCCTATCAAAAAAGCCGAATTGCTGGAATCGGTCGCTGCCTTCACTCTGAAACCGGACACTGCAGCGAAGCAAATGGATCCAAAAGGAGGTCTCCATGGCTGAAGAGAGCTTCCGCGATATCGGAGAGAAAATCGTTGTGAAAGTGGACCCCGACCTGGAGGATTTGATTCCGATGTTTCTCGACAACCGCCGCCAGGATGTCGAAACATTGACCGAGGCTCTTGCCGGACGGGACTTTGAAAAGATCCGGTTTGTCGGCCACGACATGAAAGGCTCTGGCGGAGGCTACGGATTCCAGGGGATCAGCGACATCGGCAACCGCCTGGAAGCTGCCGCAAAAAACAGCGATGCAGAGACAGTAGAGACATGTATCCGAGAGTTGTCCGACTACCTCCGGCGGGTGAGGGTGAGCGCCACCTGAGGACGAAGGTGCCATGAAGATTCTCATTGTCGAAGATTCCGATTCCAACCGCCTGCTTCTCGAGCGCATCCTGACCAAGGCGGGATACACCGATCTTGAATCCGCGGCGTCGGCTTCCGAGGCCTACCGAGTGCTGCGGCTCGACGATGCGGCGGGCCCGGCCACGGATGTGGACCTCATCCTGATGGACATTCTCATGCCGGATGTGGACGGTCTGACCGCTTGCCGCCGCATCAAGCGGTTTCCGGATCTGCACGATGTGCCCGTCATCATGGTTACGGCCAAGGGGGATATCGAATCCCTCCAGGCGGGATTCGATGCAGGCGCCATGGACTACATCACCAAACCCTTTCAAAAACCCGAGCTGCTGGCGCGCGTCCGATCGGCCCTGACGCTGAAAAAGGAAACCGACCGGCGGAAGGCCAGAGAGCTGGAAATTGCCGACATTGGTGCCCGGATTCAGCGCTCCCTGCTGCGTGCCAAGCCGCCCGAACATCTATCTGGCGCTTGCGTGGCCTCCCTTTCCATACCTTCCCAACGCATCGACGGGGACTTTTATGATTTCTTCCAGCCCGCCGAGGACCTTCTCGACATTCTCGTTGCCGATGTCATGGGCAAGGGTGTTCCGGCGGCACTTCTCGGTGCGGCAGCAAAAACCCGATTTCTTCAGGCTGCGCATCGACTTGTGCCTCGCACCGATGACTGCGGCAGTCGTACGGTCGTTCCGCCCGAGGCGATCGTAGGGATCGTCCACGAGGAAATGACCGAGGAACTCATGGAGCTGGAGGCCTTCATTACCCTGTGTTACGCCCGCCTGGACTTTGCACGGATGCGGCTCCGGCTGATTGACTGCGGACATGTCCGGACCCTGCATTATGTGGCGGCGGAAGGGGGCTGCCGGTGGATTCGCGGAGACAATCTCCCACTGGGGGTCCTGGAGGGAGAAGCGTTGCAACCGGTGGAAGCAGCCCTTGGAGTCGGCGATGTGCTGCTGTTCTACTCTGACGGCATTACCGAAGCACAGAATCCAAGTGGAGAGTTTTTTGGAGAGGATCGGCTGCAGGAGAGCGTCGAGGCAAACGCCGGCTGCGAACCGGAGGCGCTCGTGGAACGGGTGTGCGACGCCGTGCGCGTTTTTTCCGGAGTAAAGGCGCATTCAGACGATCTGACCTGTGTGGCCGTGCGTATGAGCGCCCTGTGAACCGCTAGTAGCGAGCGCATTCCCCGCCGCTTGTTGGAGCGAAGCGGGAATCCCGGACACCGGGGCGGCGGGGAATCTTCACTTCCTTAGACCTGACCTTCTGCGGGAAAGGGGGAGACGACAGGTGGGCCGGATGTGCAGGATGCCGGTTTGCTCTGGCGATGGGGTGTGATCCTTCAGGTCGTGAACGAAGGCGGCTCATGCCGTATCGCCGGGGCTCGAAGCACCGTAGACGTTCCGGATCAGCTCGGAAAGATCCGCTTTCACGGTTCGCGACTTCCGCACTTCCTGTGAAGGTTGGATGCTATAGCGGCTGTATGGACTGGAAAGGATCGCCAATGCCGCCGACTCACCGGAGAGATCTCCCGTGTGTGCGTGCAGCAGCACTCCATTTTCGAAATACAGCGAGCCCGCCTCCTTGTCATGGGATTCGACATCCACCTGACAGGTTCCCTGCTCCATGGCGATCAGGTGAAGAAACTTGGCAAGCGATATGCCCCTTTGCCGGACGTGGTTCGGACGTTCCTCCAAAGCCGTGAGAATGGCACGCGCCAAGTCGTCGACGTCGAAGGGCTTGTGGAAAAAGCGGAGAATGTCCTCCGGCAGCTTGGCCCGCAGACGGGATGTTCCATAGGCGGTGGTCACAAAGCAGGGAAGTTCCGGGTGGTAGGTGTGGATGTATGCCAGCAGAATGATGCCGTCGATTTCCGGCATCTGGATATCCGTGACCACTAGATCGATCGGTTGGGTTTTCAACGATTGGATGGCCTCCCGGCCGTTGCGGGCCGGAAGCACGCCGAAACGATCCTCGTATGAACGGAGAAGATGGACGATCCTGCGCAATTGATCCGGGTGATCCTCGGCGACGAGAACCTGGTTCATCCTTCATCTCCCTTTGCAATCGAAGGGCCCGGCTACGGCATTCACCACAAGGGATTTAAGGATACCAAAGCGAATAGGTGCTGTCAAGGCGATGTTGCACCTACTGCTTTGAAATAACAGAGCTTTCAGGAATTTTGA
>JAJDOA010000366.1 GCA_022340405.1 Desulfobacteraceae bacterium
CGTTGGCTGCATCGATCTGTCCGTTTGCGGAGCCGAATCGTGGGATGACCCGGAGCGGCCGGCCCTCGATATGCTCTCGGATCTCGTCCATGGGCGGGCGCCTGCGGAAATCACCGCCGTCCGGGACGGCATCGTTTACGACCGCACCTTCGACCGGCTCCGCCTCCCGCCGACGGCTGCGCTCCCCTTTAGAGAAAAGGGTGTCTACTTCATCCTGGGCGGAGGCGGCGGTATCGGGATGGCTCTCAGCCGTTATCTGGCCCGGGAAGTTCATGCCCGGCTGGTGCTCGTTGGGCGGCGGGAACTTTCGAACCGGTTGAAAGAATTCCTGGCCCGCCTCCACAGCCTGGGGGGGGAGGCCGTCTATATCCGGGCGGATGCGGAAAGCCCGGAGAGCCTGAAAGAGGCCGTGGCCGACGCGAGAAAACGCTTTTCGCGAATCGACGGTGTGATCCATTCCGCACTGGTACTCAACGACCGGTCCCTGGAAAAGATGACGGAGGAGGATTTCCGCTCCGTCCTGGCCCCGAAAGTGAAAGGGAGCCTCCTGCTCCATCAGGCATTCAAGGGCAGCCAGCTGGATTTCATGCTGTTCTTTTCTTCGGCCCAGTCCTTTTTCAGCAATGCCGGGCAGAGCAACTATGCCGCGGCCAGCGCCTTCGAAGATGCCTATGCCGCATTCGCGGACCGGGAGGAAGCCTCCTGCCCGGTCCATGTCATCAACTGGGGATACTGGGGCAGCGTCGGCGTCGTTTCCGACGAGATCCAAAGAAAGCGCCAGGCCGCCAGGGGACTCGTGTCCATCGAACCGGAAGAGGGAATGGATGCGGTGGCGCGCGTTCTCGGACACGGGATCTCGCCAGTTATGCCC
The DNA here is from genome assembly GCA_022340405.1 of Desulfobacteraceae bacterium. GTDB lineage: Bacteria > Desulfobacterota > Desulfobacteria > Desulfobacterales > JAJDOA01 > JAJDOA01. Next base: position 872 of record JAJDOA010000366.1, read on the forward strand.
CTCAAAGCCGAAACGCATCTGCTGAGGGAGATGGGGATCGACGGGGAAAGTTGGGTGGAGCGCCATCCGACAGCCGCCCCCGCCTTGCTGGAAGGGGCTGCCCGCCGCATTCCGAAGCCAAGCCTTGACAGGAAGCGTCTGGAACGGGCGATCCAGGGATTCCATGCCTTGAATCAAAGGGCCGGCATCCTGCTCCTGGCGTTGTACCAGGGAATGGACCTGTTTCGGAGACGAAATGCATTTTATGACCGGACGAAGGTTCGGGAAACCCTCGGGATCATCCCCCGATACGATCGGTTGTTGGACGCCATGCTCCATATTCTGGCGGCCCGGGGCTGGATCCGGGAGCGGAACGGGGGCTATGAAACCACCGAAGAACTGCCCCTGCCGGAATCCGTATCGGGCGGGGACCTATCGGGAGACGACCTGGATCGGAACCACCCGGATATGACGGCGCATGCAGCCCTGCTTCGAACCTGCATGGCGCATGCACCGGACATCCTGAGCGGTGACGCCCCGGCTGCGGACGTGATCTTTCCGGACGCCTCGGTGGAACTGGTGGAGGGCGTCTACCGAAACAACCTCGTTTCCGATCATTTCAACACGCTTACGGCCGCAGCGCTCGGCACCTACGTCGAATCGAGGCGTCCGACCCTTTCACCTGGGGAAACGTTTCATGTCATGGAGGTGGGCGCCGGTACCGGGGGAACCAGCAGCCGACTCTTGAGCGTTCTTTCCGCAAACAGCGACAGGGTCCGGTACACGTACACCGACATTGCCGAACGGTTCGTCACCCACGGCCGAGACCGGTTCGGTCGTTACGGCTTTACCGAATTCAAGCGGCTGAATATCGAGGAAGACATTCGAACACAGGGATTTTCGCCCGGCAGTGTCGACGTGGTGATCGCCGCCAACGTGCTCCACGCCACCCGGAACCTCCGGGAGTCCCTGCAGCATCTCAAGGACCTTCTGAAGCCCAACGGTTGGCTGATCCTCAACGAAACCACCGATGTCTCCGAATTCGCCACGCTTACATTCGGGTTCCTCGAGGGCTGGTGGCGCTTTGAAGACAAAGAGCTCCGGATTCCGGAAAGCCCGCTGCTCAGCAGGCGCATGTGGCTTCGCCTGCTTCTGGAGGAAGGCTTCCGATGGCCCCTTGCCACGGGACTGCCCGGCTCCAACGGCTTCCGATCGGCCCAGCATGTGATCGTTTCCGAAAGCGATGGCATGGTAAGAAAAAAGGTGCCGAAACCGTCACCGGAGTTCGGCCGTCCCATCCCCATTCCTCCGGAGAAAGCACCTGCACGCCTCGGCTCCCGGACGAATGGCGCAACCGTGAAGGGTGATCCGGATCCGGAAAATGCCAAAGCGGTTGTGGAGGACAAGGTCAAATACGCATTCTTGCAGACCATGGGTGTGGACGAGGCGGATTTCAGCGATGAAAAGCCCTTTTCCGAGTACGGGGTCGATTCCATTCTTGCGGTCAAGCTGATCAATCGGGTCAACGACAGCCTCGGCATTTTGCTCAAGACCACGGCGATTTTCGATCATCCCCATCTCCAGGCGCTCTGCGAGTACATCTATTCCGCCCACAGGGAGCAATTCGACGGGCGGATATCCGGGGAATCCGAAAAGCGCCCGTCGGAACAGCCGGTGCCGCCGCCATCGCAGGCCAGCGATGCCCCTCCCTCCCTCCCTCCCTCCGGTGCGGCTGCAGAACTGCCGGCACCGTCCGGCGGCAGGGTCCGGGCCGCCGTGGTCGCCGGACCCGGCGGCATCCGGGACCTGGAGATCCGCTCCGTTCCATCCCGGGATCCGGCGGGCACGGAAGTGCAGATCCAGGTCCAGGCCTTTTCCCTCAATTTCGGCGACTGGCTCTGTGTCCAGGGGTTGTACCCCACCATGCCGCCGTATCCTTTCACGCCCGGTTTCGAGGTCGCCGGCATCGTTTTAAAAACAGGCCCGGATGCAAAGCGGTTTCGGCCGGGGGACTCGGTCATCGCCCTGACCGGAACCGCCATGGGAGGTCATGCCGAGCAGGTGACCCTGGATGAAATGCAGTTGGTGAAAAAGCCGGAGTCCATTTCATTTGAAACGGCATGCGCCTTTCCGGTGGTGTTTCTCACCGCCCATCACGTCTTTGAATTGGCCCGGGTCCAGCAGGGGGAGAAGATCTTGATCCAGACGGCCGCAGGCGGTGTGGGGCTGATCGCCGTTCAGATGGCCCGCCGATGCGGCGCCGAAATCTTCGCCACGGCCGGTTCCCGGGAAAAACTGGACCATCTGAAAGAGATGGGCGTCCCCCATCTCATCAACTACCGGGAAACCGATTTTGCCCGGCGCCTCATGGCCCTGACAGGAGGATACGGCGCGGATGTGGTCATCAACACCCTGTCCGGAGACGCCATCCAAAAAGGAATCGACTGCCTGGCCCCCGGGGGCCGCTATGTGGAAATCGCCATGACCGGGATGAAAAGCGCCGGCCGTTTCGATCTGAGGAAGATGACCGACAACCAGGCATTTTTCAGTGTCGACCTCAGGAAGCTCTACCTCCGTCAGCCGGACCGGATGTCCCGGGACTTGCTGGCCATGGCCGAGACCCTCGAAGCGGACGCCATCCGGCCCACAGTGGGAAAAGTCTTTCCCTTCTCCCGGATTGCGGATGCCTATGCCTATCTGAGAGATCGGAAAAATATCGGGAAGGTCGTGGTGACCCACCCCGAACAACCGGCGGCGGAAGCAGCGGATGCCATCGAGACGGTCCGCCGGGCTCCGGGTGCCGGCAGCATGGACATCGCCGTCGTCGGGGTTGCCGGTCGTTTTCCAAAAGCTCCGGATGCCCGGTCTTTCTGGGACAACATCGCCGCATCGCGCTGTGCGGTCACCGAGGTTCCGGGGGACCGGTGGTCCATGGCGGCCCATTATGATCCGGATCCGGACAACCGGAAAACGACCCACTGCCCATGGGGCGGGTTCCTCGATTCCATCGACCGGTTTGATCCGCTCTTTTTCAATTTATCCGGTAAAGAGGCCGAAATGATGGATCCCCAGCAGCGCCTCTTTTTGGAAGTCTGCTGGGCCGCCCTCGAGGATGCCGGATATGCACAGACGTCGGTTTCCGAGAAGCGGTGCGGTGTCTATGTCGGAGTGGGACGGGGGGATTACCAGTTCTTGATGGATCAGGCGGGCGTCGATCCGGAGGCCCACGCGTTCTGGGGTAACGCCGATTCGATACTGGCCGCGCGCATCTCCTACTTTCTCAACCTGAAGGGGCCCAGCATGGCCGTGGACACGGCCTGTTCGTCGTCCCTGGTGGCGATCCATCTCGCCTGCCAGAGCCTTCTCAGCGGCGAGTGCGACATGGCCCTGGCCGGAGGGGTCTTTGCCTGCACGACGCCCAGGTTCCATATCCTCGCCAGCAACAGCGGGATGCTTTCCGCTTCCGGCCGATGCCGGGCATTCGACGACGCTGCCGACGGTTTCGTGCCGGGGGAAGGGGCGGGGGCGGTGGTGTTGAAACCGCTGGCGGCGGCCAAGGCGGAAGGAGACCCCATCTACGGCGTCATCCTCGGCTGCGGCATCAACCAGGATGGAAAAACGATGGACATCACGGCCCCCAGCAGCCGGTCCCAGACCGAACTGGAGGTTTCCGTCTACCGGCGGTTCGGGATCCATCCGGACACCCTCACTTACGTGGAGGCCCACGGCACCGGGACCCGGTTGGGGGATCCCATCGAAGTGGACGCACTGACCCAGGCGTTCAGGAGGTTTACGAACAAAACCCAATATTGTGCGCTGGGCTCCGTAAAAACGAATATCGGACATACCGGAAGCGCTGCGGGCATCGCATCGGTGATCAAGGTGCTGTACGCCTTGAAAAACAAGGCGATCCCCCCGTCGCTGCATTTCGAAACCGCAAACCGCCACATCGATTTTGCAGCGAGTCCATTTTACGTCAACACCCGGCTGCGGCCGTGGATGCCGCCGTCCGGAGTGCGCCGACGGGCCGCCGTGAGTTCCTTCGGGTTCAGCGGCACCAACGCACATTTGGTTTTCGAAGAATTCGACGAAGCAGCCCGGGGCACTGAGGGAATCGAGCAGGGAGCGGGAGACCCGACGAAAGAACCCGCCGCAGATCCGGAATCCCGTGTTCGAAGCCCGGTATCCGGAAGCGACCCGCAGATCATCGTCCTCTCGGCGAAAACCGAGGACCGGTTGAAGGCGTACGCCGCATCGCTGCTCGCCTTCATCGAGATCCCCGAAGGGTCCGGGAATAGCGAAACAGAATCACCGGTGCCGGAAGAGGCCGTTGCGACGGTGTCCGAACGTGTGGGGGAACTGCTTGCAGTGGATGCCAGCGATCTGGATCCGGACGAGTCCTTCGAGTCCCTGGGATTGGACCCGGTGCAAATCAGCGCCTTGGCCGCCCGGATCAATGAACGCCACGGCCTGGCCCTGTCCCCGTCCCACCTGAGGGAGTATCCGAGCATCCGCCGGTTGGCGGAATGGATCGGGGAGATGCAGGAGGATCGGCGATCCGGCCCCGCCCCGGTAATCGAAAGTCGAAGGGCGGCCCTCCAGGATATCGCCTACACACTGCAGGTGGGGCGCCAGCCCATGGAGTGGCGTCTGGCGGCGGTGGCCTCCGACCTGCGGGAACTGAAGGAAAAGCTGGAGCGCTTTCTGGCCGGAGACCGGGCGGTTCCACGGCTGTTTTCGGGAAGGATCCCCAAGGGTCCGAACAACCGCGATTTCGATGCGGCGGCCGGTGCCGCGCACGACCTGGCCGCCCAATGGGTGGCGGGGGCCGATATCGACTGGAAAGGGGGGGCACGGGGAAAAGCCTTCCGCCGCCGCATCTCCCTGCCGACCTATCCCTTCGCCCGGGAGAGGTACTGGGTCAACGACGGCGGTCGACATCCTGACAAGAAATGGAATGCGGAAGAAGATCCCCCGG
>JAJDOA010000369.1 GCA_022340405.1 Desulfobacteraceae bacterium
TTTCGGGATCTCGAAACGCGGAGCGGACGACCCATCCGGCAGACCCGTTTCTGCGGACTGGGTGCCGTCAAGACCAACATCGGGCATCTGGAACCGGCATCGGGAATCGCCGGTTTGATGAAAGTGCTGCTCAGCATGAAGCACGGCCTTCTTCCCGGAACACCGCACCTGGAAGAACTGAATCCCTATATCGAGATCGAAAACACCCCCTTTTTCGTGGTGCGGCGGGCGACGCCCTGGAAGCGCCGGACCGATGAACGCGGTCGTCCCATCCCCTACCGTGCCGGGATCAGCTCCTTCGGATTCGGCGGGGCGAATGCGCACGTGATCGTCGAAGAATTCGACAACGAAGATGCAGCCGGCCGGCGGCCCTCCAACCCCGGCCGGCAGGGACGGGAACCCCGGCTCATCGTGTTGTCGGCCAGAACCGAGGAGCGTCTCCATGCCTACACCGCGTCGCTGCTAACTTTCGTGGAGGAAGCCGCGGCAAGCGCGGCATCGGGTGACGGCGAAGAGCTGGAAGCGGTTTCCAGCCGCATTTCCCGACTGACAGGGGCCGTGCTCGGGGTGGCGGCGGGCGACCTGGACCCGAACGAATCCTTTTCCTCCCTCGGCCTGGATCCGGTGGGGCTTTCCGCCCTGGCGGAAAAGATCAACGCGGAATACGAAACCGATCTGTCCCCCCGGACCTTCGCCGAATGGGCCACCCTTCATCAGTTGAGCCGGCACATCGTGAACCTTCGAAAGGAACAATCCGGAACCGGGAAACCGAGTGATTTCGGCATTTCCCTGACCGACATGGCCTACACGCTCCAGACGGGCCGGGACGCCATGGCCCATCGCATGGCAGTGGAGGCGTCTTCCATTGAAGACTTCCACGGGAAACTGGCGCGATTCGTCCGGACCCGGAAACCGGGAGACGGAATCCATCTGGGCCGCGCCGAAAAGAAACCCGCGGAAACGGGTCGGCCGGAGGCGGGCGGCGACCTGGACGATGCCGTGGGCCGCCTCCTCCAGGAGCGGGATCTGGACGCGATCGCACGACTCTGGGTGACGGGACGGGACGTGGACTGGATGGCACTGTATCCGAAAGACCGGCCGATGCGACTCTCCCTGCCCACCTACCCGTTCGCGAAGGACCGGTACTGGCTGCCGGCGGCGGACGCCGCATCCCGAGCCCCTCAAGCGGGAGCGCCCTCTCTCGGAAAGGAAGCCCGTCTGCATCCCCTGCTGGAGAGAAACACCTCCACCTTGAGCCAACAGCGGTTTACCACCCTGCTCACCGGAGACGAATTCTACCTGAAGGACCACGTGGTGGCCGGAAACAAGACCCTGCCGGGTGTGGTCTACCTCGAAATGGCCCGTGCCGCGGCGGCCCTTTCGGGCGCAGCGGACGGCGGCCGTCTGTCCCGGGTGGTCTGGGTGCGACCCCTGGTGCTGGCCCATGGGCCGGAACCGGTCCACATCCGCCTGGAACCCGGGAAAAGCGGCATCGATTTCGTCGTATTCAGCACGAATCCTTCCGGAGCCGAGCAGATCCACGCCACCGGAAAAATTCCCGACAGGACCGGCGACCTCGACCCGGAATCCCTGCCGTCCATCGATGTGGACGCCGTCAGGGCCCGGTGCCCGGAAACGCTGACCGGCCGGGACTGCTACCGGATGTTTCGATCCGCCGGGATCGAATACGGCCCGGGATTCCAGGTGGTCGAAACCTTGTACGGAAACGGGCGGGAAGCGCTGTCCCGCTGGGTGATCCCGGAAACCCGCGCCGCCGGCTTCGAATCCTTCGTCCTGCACCCGTCCGTCATGGACGGCGCACTCCAGACCGTTCTCGGCATCATGGACCGGGCAAAAGACACATCCGGACCCTATCTGCCCTACGCGGTCGGCAAGGTGGAATGGGTGAAGCCCTTGGGGAGAAAAGGATATGCCCATGCCTATCCCACGGAGGGCGCGGGTGCCGGCGGTCTGACCTTCGACATCGACCTGACGGACGATGCCGGCCAACCCGTCGTGCGCATCGCCGCCGTTACCCTGCGGGCGGCAACACGGGTCACGGATGCCGCGAAAAAGACCTTTTTTCGACCGCGATGGGAAGAAAAATCCATTCCGGCCCGATCCGGCCGGACGCCCGCACGCGTGCTGCTGCTGGATGAGGGGGGCGGCGAGGGAGGGGATGTCCTTTGGGAACGATTCGGTGCCCATGGGGTGCGGGTCCGGTCGGGCGGGGCCTACCGGAAGCACGATGACCGGACCTACGTCGTCGACCCAGAAGATCCCAAGGGGTACGAGCGCCTGTTCGCCGCGCTGAAAAAATCCGGAACCCTGCCGCAGCGCATCGTTCACCTGTTGTCCGGAGACGCGTTTTCAGCGGATGGAAAGGATCTCGACCGACAGATGGCCCACGGCCTCCATTCCCTCTTCCACATGACGAAGGCTCTCATCGGCCAGGGAATCGAGGAGAGGACCGAGATCCTCTACTTCTACAAGGACCGTCCATCGGAGGGGGGGCATCCCCTGTACGCGGCCATGTCGGGCTTTGCCCGCACCCTGGGTTCGGAAAACATGAAACTCGTGTGCCGCACGGTGGCCGTGTCCGGAGGCCGGCCCCTGGCGGATGCCGCGGCGGAGGAACTGAGGGGCGGCAGCGGCTCGGAGGCGGACCGGGAGGTCCAGTACCGGGGCCGGCAGCGCAGGGTGCGTCGCCTTGTGGAATTCGACCTGGAACCGGGCGCCGAGCCTGTTTGTCCGCTGCGAGAAAACGGCGTATACCTCATCACCGGCGGTGCCGGCGGCCTCGGATTGATCTTTGCGGAGCACCTCTACGCAAGGGTGGGCGCCCGGCTCGTCCTGACAGGGCGCTCGGATCCGGATCCGGAGCGGGCCCGCCGGATCGAAGCCCTTCGGGCCGACGGCGCCCGGATCCTATTCCGGAAAGCCGATATCACGGACAAAGGGGCCTTGGCCCGGCTCCAAGAGGAGATCCGATCCCGGTTCGGCCGGATCCACGGCATCCTCCATGCAGCCGGCCTGATCCGAGATGCCTATCTCGTCCGGAAGGATCCGGCGGATCTCGCCGTGGTGACCGCACCCAAAGTGCTCGGTACGGTCTGCCTGGACGAGGCATTCCGGGACGAACCCCTGGATTTTTTCGTGCTGTTCTCCTCGGCGGCGGCTGAAACGGGAAATCCGGGTCAGTGTGACTATGCATTCGCCAACAGTTTCATGGACCACTACGCGCTCTGGCGCGATGCCATGCGCGAGGCGGGCAAACGATCCGGCAAGACCCTCTCCATCGGATGGCCCCTGTGGCGGGACGGGGGCATGCGGGTGGATCCGAAAACGAAAGCCTTTCTGGAAAAGACGTGGTCGGTGGCCCCCCTGCATGCAGATGAGGGTTTGAAGGTGTTCGAGGCGGGATTGGCGACGGGGCTCCCTTACTTCGTGTTTTTCAAGGGAGTCCGGCAACGGCCTGCGGAGGCATCGGCACGGCCGGCCGGGGCCCGACCCCGGAATATCCCCCACAGCCGGGATCCGGAGCTGAGGGAGGCCGTGGCGGAAGCGCTCCGCGGCATGGTGTCCGAGATGCTCAAAATCGAGCGGAGTGCCGTTGCTCCGGACGAAGAACTGAGCGCGTACGGACTCGACTCCATCGGCTTCACCGAGCTTGCCGAGCGGATCAACGACCGGTTCGGACTGGAGATCACGCCGGCGCTCTTTTTCGAATACACGAACCTGCGGGATCTCGCCGCCTTTTTGTGTTCCGCCTTCTCTGATTCCCTGGCAGGCCTTTTCGGGATGGAACGGCCGCCGTCCCGTCCGGGGGGCAAACCGGCAGCACCGGGAAAAAGCCGTTTCCGAATCCCGGCGCCGGTCCCGGAGGTCCCGGCGATTCCGGGCGATTCTCCAATCGCCGTCATCGGCATGGATGCCCGTATGCCCGGATCCGGGAATACGACGGAATTCTGGCGGCATCTGATCGAAGGCGAAGATCTCATCCGCGAAGTCCCGGCGGACCGTTGGGACTGGCGGGCCCTGCACGGGGATCCGAGCACGGAGCCGAACCGGACCCGTGCCAAATGGGGCGGCTTCCTGACGGATGTGGACCGCTTCGATCCCCTGTTCTTCGGGATATCGCCCAAAGAGGCGGAACTCATGGATCCCCAGCAGCGGCTGTTTCTCGAGACCGTGTGGAAGACCATCGAGGACGCGGGCTATCGGGCCTCGGATATCGCCGGTACCGATACGGGCCTGTTCGTCGGGGTGTCGTCCAACGACTACGCGGAACTGCTGGGGCGGTGCGCATCCGCCATCGAAGCGCAGACCGCCACGGGCATGTCCCATGCCCTGCTGCCGAACCGGATCTCCTACCTGCTGGACATCCACGGCCCCAGCGAACCCATCGATACGGCCTGCTCCAGTTCGCTGGTAGCCGTCCACAGGGCCGTGGAGGCGATCCGGAGCCGGACCTGCGACATGGCCATTGCCGGAGGAGTGAACCTGATCCTTACTCCCACGGCCACCATCTCCTTCGACAAAGCCGGGATGTTGAGCCCGGACGGCCGCTGCAAGACCTTCGATGAGAAGGCCGACGGATATGTACGGGGAGAGGGGGTGGGCGCGGTGCTGCTCAAACCGCTGGACAGGGCCCTGGCGGACGGGGACTGGATCTACGCGGTGATCCGGTCGACCGCGATCAACCACGGCGGGAAGGCCAATTCCCTTACCGCCCCGAACCCCAAGGCCCAGGCCAGGCTGCTGGTCGACGCATACGAGCGGGCACGGGTTCCCCTCCACACCGTCGGCTACGTCGAAGCGCACGGCACGGGAACATCCCTGGGCGATCCCATCGAAGTCAACGCCCTCAAGAAAGCCTTTTCCCAGCTATACGAAACCGCAGGCCGAGCCATGCCCGATACCCCCACCTGCGGCCTGGGATCCGTGAAGACCAATATCGGCCACCTGGAAACCGCCGCCGGCATCGCGGGCGTCATCAAGGTGCTGCTGGCCCTGAAACACGGACAACTGCCGCCGACCCTCCACTTCGATGCGCTGAATCCCTACATCGATCTGGCCGGAAGCCCCTTTTTCGTCGTTGCCGAAAAGCGGGAATGGGAAGAGCCCGTCGACGAAAACGGAACCCGTCTGCCCCGGCGGGCAGGGGTCAGCTCCTTTGGATTCGGCGGGGCCAATGCGCATGTCGTGCTGGAAGAGTTTCCGAAGCCGGATTTCGCCGTTGCCCCCCCGAACGGCCCCGTTCAAGAGCAGTTGATTGTTTTGTCGGCCAAAACGGAAGACCGGCTCAGGGCCTATGCCGAAAAACTGGCGCACTTTCTGGATTCCGTTCCGCCGTCGGGGCCTCCGTTATGGAGTCTGGCCCCCATTGCCTACACTCTCCAAGTCGGACGGGAGGCCATGGAGGAGCGACTGGCCCTGGTGGCCGAATCCCCGGAGGATGCCGCAGCGAAACTGCGCGGGTTTGCCGCGGGGTCCCGCGAGGCCGGCGCCAAGGATTTCTGGCACGGGAATGCCCGGACCTTACCCTTGAGCCGGGATCTCCTGACCCGGGGGGAGGCCGGAAAGGCCTTCATGGAGAGGGCCGTCGAAAATTGCGAGATCCACACTCTGGGACAGCTCTGGGTGTCGGGCGTGGATATCGACTGGATCCGCCTTCACGACACGGCCGCAAGACGCCGGATCCCCCTGCCGACTTACCCCTTCGCCCCCGAGCGGTACTGGCTGCCGACGGCACCGGAGACGGCCCGGCCCTCCTCTCCCGATACCGCCCCGTCCGCCGGGAAACCCTCCCTTCCGTTGCCGGCTGTCGGGGGATTTTCCGAACCGGCCCCCCTATGGGGTTCGACTCCGGAGCCCGTCGAGAGGCGGCTGGAGTCCGAGATTCGGCAGATGGCCGCCGAGATCGTCAAACTCGATATCCATCGAATGGATCCCACCCAAAGCCTCGGGCTGCTCGGTTTCGACTCCATCTTTCTCAAACAATTGAGCGATCGGATCGGAAAGCGTCTGGCCATCGAACTGCCTGCCTCCATCTTTTTCGCCCACGGTACGATCCGCAGTCTGGCTGGGTATTTGATGGATGCTTTCGGGGAGAAGATCGCCTCTCTTTCGGCCGGAGAGCCGAAGACCTCTCGGGCCATTTCGGAAGACCCTGTTTCGGTGGGCAGGGCGCCCGCGGCCTTCGTCCCGGACGAGACGCGGGGATGGACGGACGCCGATGCCGGGGTCGCCATCATCGGGGCGTCCGGCCGCTTTCCGGAATCCAGGGACCTGACGGAGTTCTGGAAGCACCTGGAGGCCGGCCGCCATCTGGTCCGGGAGGTGCCCCGGGAACGATGGCGCTGGGAGGATGTCGCCGTGGATCCCGGGACCGGCAGCCGGCGGGCCTGGGCCAAGTGGGGCGGATTTATCGCGGACGTGGACCGTTTCGATGCCGCGTTTTTCAAGATTTCCCCCCGGGAGGCCGAATTAATGGATCCCCAGCATCGCCTCTTTCTCCAGGAGGTCTGGCATACCCTGGAAGACGCGGGATACGATGCGGACGCCCTTTCCGGAAGGCGCATCGGCGTATTCGCCGGTCTGCAGTTCAACGATTACCAGCAAATGCTGTTGGCCGTATCCGGCGGTGACGCACAGATGTCCACGGGAACGGCCAGCGCCATGCTCACCAACCGCGTCTCCTTTCTGATGAATTGGCACGGGCCGAGCGAGTCCATCGATACGGCCTGCTCCGGAAGTCTGGTGGCCGTTCACCGGGCCGTCCGGTCCGTTCAATCCGGAGAGTGCGAGATGGCCGTCGCCGGCGGGGTGAGCCTCATGCTCTCGCCGGCGTCCACCATCGGGGCCGGTAAACTCGGGGTCCTTTCAGCGCAGGGCCGATGCCGGACCCTGGACCGGAACGCCGACGGGTATGTCAAGGGCGAAGGAGTCGGGGCCGTATTGATGAAACCCCTGCACCGGGCCATCGCCGATCATGACCACATCTACGCGGTGATCCGGGGATCGGCGGTCAATCACGGCGGCAAAGCCACCTCACTGACGGCCCCCAACAGCGAAGCCCAGGCCGCGCTTCTCCACGCCGCCTACCGGCGCGCGGGTGTGGATGCGTCCACCGTCACTTGTCTGGAGCTGCACGGTACCGGCACCGAACTGGGGGATCCGGTCGAGGTGGACGGCATCCAAAAGGGGTTTGCCCGCCTGTGCAAAGGAGGGGCGACCGCGCCGGGGTCCGGGCACACCTGCGGCCTGGGGTCGGTGAAATCCAATATCGGGCACCTGGAACCGGCAGCGGGAATCTCCGGGTTGATGAAAATCATCCTTGCCATGCAGCACGGAAAGCTACCGGCAACACTGCACGTCGAAGAAGTCAATCCATTGATCTCATTGGAGGGTACGCCTTTTTACATTGTCGGTTCCACCCGGCCCTGGCATCGGCTTACGGACCCGGAAGGCAACCCCGTTCCCCGGCGGGCCGGGATCAGCTCTTTCGGATTCGGCGGGGCCAACGCCCACGTCGTCGTCGAAGAATTCGACGCAGGCGGCGCCGGGCGCGGCGCAGAAACCGAAGGGGAAGGAGCGGAAGCGGGGCTGCCGGGGGGGGAGCGTTCCGAGGCGGAACCGCAGCTGGCCGTGCTGTCGGCGAAAAACGGGCGGCGCCTGCGCGAATACGCCGAGCGGATGGCCGACTTCCTCCAAGATCGGGAATCCGGCCGGCCGAGTTCCCTGTCCCTCATCGCGAATATCGCCTACACTCTCCAGGTCGGCCGCCAGGCCATGGAAGAGCGATTGGCCCTCGTTGTCTCGAGTCCGGCGGAACTGGCGGACAAGCTGAAGCGATACGCCCTCGGCGAAACCGGTGTGGAGGGGTGTTTTTCAGGACGTGTCCGGCCGGACCGGGACGATCTCGATTCCGGGGTGGACGGAAAAGGTGGGCAAATCGACATTCGCGGCCGAATCCGGGAAAGAAAACTGGAGCAGCTGGCCCGGATGTGGGTGGACGGTGCGGCGATGGACTGGTCGCTATTCCATGGGTCGAGCCTCCCGTTTCGGGTGTCTCTTCCCACCTATCCCTTTTCCCGAGACCGCTACTGGCTGCCGGAATCCAGCCAGGATCGCCCGCCGGCAACTGCGGACCCCGAAAGGGACGAACGGCTGTGGATAAACGGCGCTTCCCGCCTTGATACGGCGTCTCCCGCATGGCGGGATGACACAACGGATCGTACAAAGCAGAAGGAGGGCCTCTCGCCTCGGGTCGATCCTCGACGTAGCCAGGCTGCGCCTGCGGTCGCCCCATCGGCCGCCGCCGAGGTCCTCTGTTTCAAACCGCATTGGAAACCCCTTCCAGCGGAGGCGCAGCCCCGG
>JAJDOA010000105.1 GCA_022340405.1 Desulfobacteraceae bacterium
TATAGCGATTGTCAGAATTCTGTTCCGTTTCCAGCATGCTTTTCGCTTGAACCGTAGGGGAGGGGTTTATCCCCTCCCGCTGATGGGATCACCTACCCCGAACGGGCGGGGATCAACCCCGCCCCTACGAAAAGCAAGAAAAGGCCGTTCCAATTGGAACATACTTTTGACAAATGCTCTAAGCCGTTTCCGCACCGCTACACCATCCGACGGATCTCCATTAGCTTGTTCTCCAGCCGCTTTTCCGAGACCGGCATGCGGGTGCCCAGCTCCTGGGCGAAGATGGAGATCTTGAACTCTTCGATCATCCAGAAAAACGTTTCTACCTCGCGTCTTTTTTCTTCGGTGGTCGTCGGGGAGATTCCGGCGAGCAGGTCCTGCAGCGCCTCGGTAAACTTTCGTACCGGAAGGGATTTCCGCCGATCCTTTTCCAGGTCCAGCGGAGCCCTCTCTGCGCGGAGGCGAGCCGCAGCAATGTAGCGCACCAGATCCTCCAGGCGTTCGCTGTCATACAGCTGTAGAAAATGATCGGGAACCAGACGCCGGATCCCTTTTTCCATTTCCGCAAACAGGGTCTGTGCGCTCCGGTTGGCCCGGTGTGTCCGCTGCAGTTGTTGCAGGGCCTCCATCCATTCGGCATGGGCTCTCAGAACGTTCGCCGCCGATTCGGCAAGCCGGCGACCGAGCGGCAGCAACTCGTGATACACGCTTTCCGCGTGCTCCTCGAAGGCTTTACGGGTGCGGATGTTGCGCTCCAGCAGATCCGTCCGGATCCGGGCCAGCAACTGGCCCTGTACGGAAGCCGGTCCGCCGAATGCCTTCGCGGCCGGCCGCAGATCCGCCGAAAGGCGAAGGGTTTTCTGCAGGAATTTCATTTCCCGGCCCAACGCTTTCTCCAACAAGGCCGCTACACCGCGGCGATGGGACACCACGGCATCCTCCCGGCTGGTCATCAGGCGCAGGCTGACCGTCTCCTGCCCCTGCGCGTCGGCCACCAGTGCGAGGTAAGCCAGCCGTTCCCCCTTTCCGCTGCCCGACACCACGATGCTGGCGGGGATCTCCTCCAACGGCCACTGCTGGACATCTTCCATCTCCCACTGCAGGCAGGCGGCCTCCCAGCGGTCATCCCGTTTCTGCCGGGTTGCAGCCCCGGCCAGGATCGCCCTGTCTCGCCCGGCACGGAGTTCGCGGCCACTCGGATCCACCAGGGCGATGCGGGTCCTGAGGTGGTCCGGGAGACGTTCCTCCCCCCATGCCGCGGACGGCACCTCCACTCCGAATCGTTCAGACAGGAATCGTGCCAGGGTGTTCAGCAGCGATGGCTCGTTCGTACGCATTTCCGACAGGATGGTATCCACCGTCTCCGAAAGGGGAACGAGCCGCTTGCGCAGGTCCTTGGGGAGGTTTTTGAGCAGAGCCTCAATTTTTTCCCGCAGCAGACCCGGAACCGGCCAGTCCAGCGACTCGGCTGCAACCGTTGAAGCCTGATCGGCAGGGATTCGCACGGTCGCACCGTCCGCAGGGTCGCCGGGTGCAAACCGATAGGACAGGGCAAACAGCTCGTCTCCCAGCCGAAGCTTGTCGGGAAAACCTTTCAGAGCATCTGTTTCGGGTTGCTGCAGAACGAGATCCTCCTCCTGCATATGCAGAAATCGCTGCCCGCCCCTTTTCCGTATGACCCGCCGCATGGATGCAATGTCAACCACCCCAGGAAGTCTTTTTGCATAAAAGCGCTCAACGCCCTGCCTGTCCACCATGAGTCCCCTTGTGCGCAGGCGGTTTTCCATATCCCGAATTGCCTCCATCCGCTTTCGGTTTTTCTCCATGAAGCCGAAGGGGCGTTCCATGTCGCCGTCGACCAGCGCACCGCGAATGAAAACGAGGGAGGCCTCCTCCGGATGGATTCGTCCGTAGGGGACCTTGCGGCCTTCGACGAGCACGAGGCCGAAAAGCGTCACCCGCTCGTCCGCCACCACCTCTCCGCGTTGTCGGTCCCAGCGGGGATTCGTGTAGGTGGTTCGGCACAGGGATTGTCCGACTTCCTCGATCCAGGCGCTTTCGATGTTGGCTGCCAATCGGGCGAAAAGGCGAGAGGTTTCCACCATCTCCGCACAGACGATCCAGGCCCCCGCCTTGTCGAACAGAGCCGAACCGGGGAAAATCATGGCTTCCCTGCCCTTGGTGGCCCGGAACAGATTGCCCTCGCGTCGGACGGCGACATTGGAAAGAAATCCGGCCAAAATGGACTTGTGAAGGGCTGCGTAGCGGGGTGAATAGCGTGCGCCCTTGCCGGCCGCTTTCGCCGGAGTGGACGGTCCGCTTTCGCCGATTTCGTCCAGAAGGATGCCGATCTGTTCATGAATGTCTTCCCACTCCCGCATCCGATTGTAGGAGAGGAACCGACTCCTGCAGAAGCGGCGGATGCCGCCGCCGGTTTTTTTCCGACGCTCCCGGCGGAACGCTTTCCATATGGCGAGCAGGGTCAGAAAATCGCTGTCGCCGTCGGCGAAGATCGCGTGTGCCCTGTCGGCTTCCTCGGTCCTGTCGGCCGGCCGTTCACGCGGATCGCGGATGCTCAGCGCCGCGGCCAGTATGGCCACATCCCGCCGGCAACCGAGCCGGGTAGCCTCCAAGAGCATGCGGGAGAGGCGGGGATCCAGGGGAATCCGTGCCATTTTCCGCCCGTACGAAGTGAGGGAAAAGGTTTCGGCGTTCCGTCCAGAAGGCTTCTTGGCATCTTCTATTCCTGGCGTCCGCCGGACCGCGTCCAGTTCCTCCAGCAGTCGATATCCGTCCCGGATGCTGCCATGTGCGGGGGAGTCGACGAATGGGAAGGATGTGACATCTCCGAGCTTCAGTGCCAGCATCCGAAGAATGATCTCGGCCAGGTTCGTCCGCAATATCTCAGGAGGGGTGTACAGCGGCCGGCCGAGATAGTCATCTTCGGAGTACAGGCGAATGCAAATGCCCTCTCGCACACGGCCGCAGCGCCCCGTTCGCTGGTCCGCGCTGCTTCGCGAAATCGGCATGACGGGAAGAGAGGTGGTGCGAGAACGCGGACTGTAGGAGGAAATGCGGGCCAGGCCGGTGTCGACCACATACCGGATGCCGGGGATGGTGATGGAGGTTTCCGCGACATTGGTTGCAACGACGATCTTGCACCCCGGTGCACGAGAGAAGACCCGGGACTGTTCGGTCGCCGGGAGCCTGGCGAAAAGGGGGAGGATGTGCGTTCGGGCATAGTGCTTGCCCGACAAGGCCGTGCAGGTGTCGCGAATGTCCTGCTCGGTGGGCATGAAAACGAGAATGTCGCCCTCGCCCCCCCGCCTGCGGAGACGGTCCACCGCCGCAACAGCGGCCTCGACGTAGTGGATTTCCTCGCTTCCGGCAGATTCATCGCCGGCGGGTCGATAGCGCACTTCCACCGGGTAGAGCCGTCCGGACACCTCGATGATGGGCGCGTCACCGAAAGCTTTCGAAAATTTTTCTGTGTCGATGGTGGCCGAGGTGATGACGACCCGCAGGTCCGTTCGTTTCTCCAACAACTTTAGGAGCAGGCCCAGAGAGAAATCGATGTTGAGGCTGCGCTCGTGAGCCTCGTCGATGATCAAGCAATCGTATTCGCCCAGATAGGGATCCGTTTGCGCCTCCGCCAGCAGAATGCCGTCGGTCATCACCTTGATGTACGCATCCTTTGAAGTCCGATTCTGAAAACGAATTTTGTAGCCTACGCTTTGGCCAATGGATTCTCCAAGCTCTTCCGCGATCCGCTGCGCAACCGTGGTGGCGGCGATGCGTCTGGGTTGCGTGCAGCCCACCTTTCCAGCCGCCCCGCAGCCGGCTTCCAGGCAGTATTTGGGGATCTGGGTCGTCTTTCCGGATCCGGTCTCACCGGATATCACCACCACAGGGTGACGGCGGATCGCCTCGACGATCGTCTCGCGTTTTTCGCGGATGGGAAGCGGCGGATCCATGCTCGGGAGCGGAATCCCGTCGCGGCGGTGCTGCCGGCGCCGTACGGAAGCCTCCAGTATCCGCTTCCGCCGTTGAAGCTTTCGGCGGACGCCCGGACCCGGTGTTTCCATTTCCGTTGCCGGAATCCTCTCCAGTTCCGAGAGCGCGTCGATGCGATCTGCGCACATGGCGCTACCGGCGAGGGATCGGACGGTTTGGATCAGGGTATGTGTCACTGCGGATCGATCCGGCGAACTTCGTTGAGGTTTGGGTGAAAGTCGGGCTACTATGAACAATATCGGCCCAAAATTCAACCGGAAGGGAAAGCGGGAGACTCCGTCAGGGGGCTCGTCGAAGGGATAACGCGGTGACGATGGCCGTGATGGGCCGGCGGCCGTCCTTTCATTTGATACCGGCACAGTTAGTGCTTATTGTCCAGCACAGGAAATGTTTATGATGGGCTCATCGCCCGCTGGCGATCACCTGATGCAGGATGTTCGGAGCCGAAATGAAGAGCTATCGAAAAGAATTGTTTTTCGAAGTGCCGACCCGCCGCGCGTTCATCAATATCACACCCGATGTGCAGCAATGCGTGGACGAAAGCGGCATCACCGAAGGGCTGGTGCTTTGCAACGCCATGCACATAACGGCATCGGTGTTCATCAACGACGACGAATCGGGCTTGCATCATGACTACGATGTATGGTTGGAGAAACTCGCGCCCCACGAACCGGTCTCTCAATACCGTCACAACGTCGGCGAAGACAATGCGGATGCCCATATGAAGCGGCAGATCATGGGCCGCGAGGTTGTGATCGCCGTGACGAATGGCCGCCTCGATTTTGGCACCTGGGAGCGCATCTTCTATGGG
>JAJDOA010000003.1 GCA_022340405.1 Desulfobacteraceae bacterium
GGTTTGCGGCGCATTGACCGCAGACTCCGGTGCTCCCAACACCAGGGGATGCCTGGCTTGCCGGAGGCGGCGGCCGATGGCCGAAAAGGATTCCTTGTCCATGCCCGATACGGCGGCGACCTCCTCGACCGTGTAGGGATCTGCCAACTCCCGGATGCGGGACAGAAGCTTGCCGGAAAGGTTCGGCGGGCGGTCGGAGGCCAACAACATGCGCAAAAGTCCCAGGGCAACGGCGTACTCGCCCCCGGGTCGGCAGGAGAACCATTGGTCGGCATTGGCGCCGGTGAGGGATTGAAAAGGGCTGACCTGGAAAAATATTCCCTTGCTGTCGCCATGGAGCGCATGCATGGCCTTGAACTTCCGGGCGTACTCCACCGGAGACAACCAGGTCTCCAAAAAATCGGCGCCGAAAGTGAGGAGCACGTCCGTCTTCTCCAGACGGTAGGTGGGTAATCCCGGTACGCCGAAAACGGCTCCGTTGGCCGACTTCAATGCATCATAGGGGAATGCCTCGAACACCAGCGGGGGCCTGGAGCTGTACTGTTCGAGGACCTCTTCGTACAGGGTGAGTAGGGTCTGACCGACCACCTCGGTGATCAAATGCACCCGGTTTTTTCCGTTGTCCGCCGCCGCCTCGATTTTGCCAGCGAGCAGCTTTCGTGCCGCCTGCCATCCAATGGGCTTCCAGCCGTCGCCGTCTTTGAGCAGCGGCCGGCGAAGGCGATCCGGATCGTAAAGGCCCTGCAGTGCCGCCTGTCCCCGCATGCACAGAGCGCCCCTGTTGACCGGATGGTTCGGGTTCCCTTCCAGCTTGGTCACTTTTCCCTCGTGGTTGCTGGCGATCACACCGCAACCGGCAGGGCACTCCCGGCAGGTGGTGGCATACATTGTAGCACGACCGGCGACCATGTCATCGGGTGCAACAACGAGTGAATACAGGTGGTTTTCCGGATCGGCGGTACAGCCTGCCGCAACCGACAGGCCGCTTACTCCGGCCATTTTTAGGAAGGTACGTCGTTTCATGAATACCGATGCTCCTGGGCGCAACGGGCAAGGCAGTTCATTTGGTTGCGAGCAGTCATTCGAAACGATCGGTGGAATGGAACCTGTAAAGCCCGGGAAGCGGGATTTTCCCGTTAGAGAGCGCCAGAACTCCTGTGTCGTCCGGTTTGAGCGTCGATTCCCCAACATCCGAGCGCTGGCGACCGGTAATACTCTACCGGACCCCTCTTTGGTTGTCAAAGAAAAAGTAAGGGACAGGAACTGCCAGAAACCGCCGTTTTCGGCGGTTTGCGAAGATGGGTCGAAAAGAATGGATGCGGGTCAGCCCTGCAGAAGATAATGTGCCGTCACCCAGGTCAAGCTTGCGGAGGCGGCCAGTCCGGTGGCGCCGAACAGCCTGGGATGGCTCAGAAAGATGCGATCCACGATGCGGTAGCTCTGGTTGAGACGGTGGATGATCGGGTCGGTGGGCAGCACTTTGGTCATCCGGGTGTCGATCTGACGGACCTTTTCCGCGGCAAACAGAAGGAAAACGCCCACGATTGCCCCGGCAAAGGAAGCGAGTTTGAGAAAAATCACCACTGTCCGGTAGATCACTTCCTGAAAGGGCGATAGCACAGGAGTGCCCATGAAAACAGAGGAGAACCGGCCGGCATCCAGCCGTGCAAAAAGAAAGAACATGAAGACGAGAGAACCCAACAGCAGAATCGACCCGGAGGCCATCGTGTGCCGATACACCCAGATGTCCGTCGGCAAACTCACATCCAGAAAGCGGAGGGGGCCCTCTGTGTCGTAATACCGGTCAAATCGATGATTCCAGCTGCGCATCCGCTCGGGCATACACAACAGCATCAAAGATAGGAACACGCCGGCCATACCGGAAAATACCAGCATCACTTCCATCCATTGCATCAGGATTTCCATGATTGGACCTGTCATTGCCCACCCCTTTCTATTGCGCTCAGGAACCGTGCTTTCCTTGCCGATTTGGATGGAACATTGGGAATCGGCCGTTCATGTCTGGGTGAAAAGCATAAACTGTGCCACAGTCAGTAGACTTTAGAAGGACCCCTGAAAAAGAACATGAAGAAGCGCAATTCCTCGACTCTGTATATCGCACAACTTTTGGAATCCGATAGGGTTCGCGCGCAATTTTGTCGAGAAGCGTCTAAAATTATGAAGAAAAAAACATCAAACAATGGAGGTTGGAGAATTTTTTAAGAGTGTGTTCGGAAGCAAGGGTCCTTTTCTCGCCTCTTGATAGGGGCAGGGTGGATCCCCGCCTGAGGGAGCGGAGCGGACAACCCGGTAACGGGGCTTGGGGGGATGGGTTCGATGCGGCGGCAGCGGGGTTCGCCCTCGGCTATCGGTTGCGTGACAGAGCGTGGAGTATTTCGCCACCGAAGGCCTCGATTTGCCAGTGGCGCAGATCGGCGACGCGCTTCAGGTCATCCCCGCTTTTAGGGAGGGTTTTGGCAATGCTCGTCATGAGCCCCTTGTTCAGCACCAACGACGGGTCGAGTTTCAGTTTCCGTGCTTTCGCATCGCGCCAGCGCCGCAGTTGCTGGATCCTCTCCGGAACGGCCGGGTCGGGTTTGGGAGCCTTTTTTCGGGGATATTCCGGAAGGGATGCTTCAGGAATGGACAGTCCGGTTGCAACGGCCTCGAGGATTTGGCTGCCGTACATTTTCATCTGCTTTTGGCTGAGAATGCCGCTGTTATGAAGGGCTTTTCGATGCTGCGGCCGGAGCTTGACGATGCCCAGAACGACCTCGTTGCTGAAAATCTTGAAGGGTGGGCGATCCTTTTGCTCCGCCAATCGAAGACGGAGATCCAACAACGATTCGATGACGGCCAGGTTCCGCCGCCCCAGCCGCCCGGCCCCCTTGAACCGCAGAAACAGAGGGCGCTGTTCCGTGGGGGTGGGGCGGACGCTGCTGAGGATTCGGCATTCTTCTTCCACCCAATGCAGTCGGTTCAATTCCTTCAGTTCAGCCTCCAACCGCTCGGAAAGCGGCAGCAGATGACGGACGTCCGAGGCGGCATAGGCAAGCATTTCATCCGGCAAGGGCCGTTTGGACCAGTTTCTCTTTTGGAAGCGCTTGTCGACGCGGATGCCGTAATACTGCCGCAGCGTCGCCCCGAGTCCGGTTTCGGTGTGACCCAGATACCGGCAGGCCAATTCGGTGTCGAACAATCCCTGCAGCGTGAAACCGAAGTCGCGGTACAGCGAACGGATATCGTAGTCCGCGCCGTGAAACACCTTCTTTCGTTGCCGATCCGCCAGCAAGGGGGCCAGGGCGGAAAGATCGGAGAGCGCCAGCGGGTCGATGACGGCGATACCGCCGTCCCATGCCGCCTGGATCAGGCAAACCCTTTCACGGAAGTGAAACATGGAATCGGCTTCCAGGTCGAAGGCAAGACGGTCACAGCCCGAAAGGGATTCGACAAGGCGAACGAGCTCGGAATTTCGATCAATCAACCGGTAATCCATTCGGTGCAGGCGCTCTCTCGTTTCACGGCGGGGACCCTTCCCAAACCCGCTGTACTTGCATCTGAACACTTCGCCCGGCAACGGTCTCGCCGGGGGACGTTTCCCCAATCTTCGCGGTCGTTTCTAGCTGCAGCCAGCGTCGGTCTGCCGGCGATGGGGACATGCTGTCGAACCGGAACAACCGCGGGCTTCCGGGGCAGTTTATCCTTGACCGCCGGATTTGTTTTCACCTATTAGTTAGTGCCCATACATAATGTCTGGATGGACACTAGTTAAACCTTTGGATTTTCAAACGTTCAGGATGCCCATTCCGCGGGGCGAACCGATCCCGGACGACAACGCCCTCGAAACAGCGACGGGCAGGCAGGAAAACCGATGATTACCATAACACTTCCCGACGGGGACTTAAAGCGTTTTGAAGACGAACCCAACGGCCTGGACGTAGCCCGCAGCATCTCCGAGGGGCTCGCCAGAGATACCGTAGCCATGGAACTGGACGGCAAGGTCGTGGATCTGAACCGCCGCATCACACGGGACGCCTCCGTGCGGCTGATCACCACTCGAGATCCGGAGGGCATTGAAATTCTTCGGCATTCCGCATCCCACGTCATGGCGCAGGCCATTCTGAAATTGTACCGGGGCGCGAAGTTGACCATCGGCCCGGCGGTGGAAGGCGGCTTTTACTACGATATCGACATGGAACCGATATCCGAGGACGACTTCCCGAAGATCGAAGCCGAGATGAAAAAAGCCGTCGATGCCAAACTGCCCTTTGTCCGAAAAGAGGTGAGCAAGAAGGAGGCGATGGCGTTCTATCGCGACGAACCCTACAAGCTGGAAATGATTTCAGACCTCGAGGAAGGTACGATTTCCTTCTATTCCCACGACGACTTCACCGATTTGTGCAGGGGTCCCCATCTACCCCACACCGGTTTCATCAAGGCGTTCAAGTTGACGAAGACCTCCGGCGCCTATTGGCGGGCCGATCCCCGCAACCCGCAGTTGCAGCGCATTTACGGCACGGCTTTTTTCGACAAGAAGTCCCTCAAGCGGCACCTGCACTTCCTGGAAGAGGCCAAGCGGCGGAACCACCGCAAAATCGGAACGGCCATGGAACTGTTCAGCTTCCATGACGAGGCACCCGGAATGCCCTTTTTCCATGCCAAGGGGATGGTGGTGTGGAACGAGCTGCTGGAGTACTGGCGCGAGGAGCACCGTAGCGCCGGATATGTCGAGACCAAGACGCCGATCATTTTGAACCGCTCGCTGTGGGAGCGCAGCGGTCATTGGGAAAACTATCGCGAAAACATGTACACCACCACCATCGACGACAACCCTTGCGCCATCAAACCGATGAACTGTCCGGGCGGGATGCTCATTTACGGCACCCGCCTCCAT
>JAJDOA010000017.1 GCA_022340405.1 Desulfobacteraceae bacterium
TTTTGTCCGATTGGGCTCCGTCCCCGGAAAGAGCGGCTTCCGGCGAGGTTTTTTCCGGTTGTTTCGTGTCTTTGTCCCGGGCAGCCCGCCGCTCGGCCCGCTTTCTTTCCCGCTCGGCTTTCTTGGCCGCCTTTTCATCGGCGGCATCCGCCGGGGTGGGTGGGGGCGCCGCTGCAGCCGGCTTCGCAGCCTCGGCTCCTTGCTCGTTTTTCTTCCGGGCCTTGGCCTCGGCCTTCCGGGCCGCTCTTTCGAAAACGTCGTAGCCCAGAAGCGACTCCGCGATCAGGCTGCTGATGTCCCGCATGACCAGCTGGGACTCGAGGGCGGTAATCCCCACGTTCAGCCCCTGGTAGCAGAAGGGGCAGCAGGATACCAGCGAATCCGCCCCGGTTTCCTCGGCCTCGCGGATGCGGCGCTGGGCCATTTTGTTCTGGATATCCGGATATCCGGCTTTGAGCCCGCCGCCGGCCCCGCAGCACCGGGAGTACTTCCTGTTTCTCGGCATTTCCACCAGCCGGAGGCCGGGAATGGCCTCCATGATCATCCGCGGAGCGTCGAAGCCGGCCGCTGCACGCCCCAGGTGGCAGGGGTCGTGGTAGGTGACGGTGCGCTCCACCGGGTGAGGGAAGCGAAGTTTCCCCTCCTTGAGCAGGCGCGCCAAATATTCGACGGTGTGCAGCACCTCGAAGTTCAGGGGGGATATCCGCGGGTAATCCTGCATGATGGTCTTGAAGCAGCCCGAACAGGAGCTGATCAGGGTTTCGATCCCCAGACTGTTGAAAAGGTCGATATTTTCCTTAAACACCCGTTCGTGTTCCGGGTCGCCCATGCGAAGCAGGACGCTTGCGCAGCATTTTTCCTCACTGCCGAGGATGCCGTAGTCGATGTCCAGCGCCTCCAGAATGTTGATGGTGTTGATGGCCACTTGCTTGACATTGACGTCGTAGGCTGCCGTGCAACCGAAAAACAACAGCACCTTTCCCTTGGTTTTGCGGATCTCCCGGGGCATTTCCTGGATCAGGCCGTCCTTTTTGGCCTTGCGCGCCCATTTGGTCCGGGCGGCCCTTGGCTGCTGCCACGGGTTGTCGAAGGACTTGACGCTCTTGACCAGGGCCTTCTGGGCCTCCAGCGGCCCGTACCCCGCCTGAACGATGATGCGCCGAAGCTCTTCCCACAGGGAAACGGTTTCGATATGGGCCGGGCAGACCACCTCGCATTGTCCGCAGGTGGAGCACTCGTAGAGGTTGCGGACGAAATCGTCGATTTCTTCTCTGCCGATTTTCCGGTACCGGAAAATCCGGCCGAGCACTCCCTTCAACCCCGGGCTGATCTTCTCTTTCCGCATGATGTTGCCGATGAAGCCCTGCTGGTTCTTGGCGATCCGCAAAAAGTCGATCACCTTGCGCCGGGGGATGATGGACTCCTTGGCGTCCTGATCGTACACCGGACACCAGGTGAGGCATTCTCCGCAGCGGGTGCAGGCGTCCAGCGCGATGAGCTGTTTTGCGTCCAGGCTGTGCAGCGGTATATCCCGGACCTCCCCGTCATCGGAGGATTCGGTGTTTTTGACTGTGTGTCGCTTTTCTTCTGTCATGATACCCAACCTATGGGGTTCGTTTTGAATGGTATGCCCCGTGCTCCGGCTCTTTCTGCCGCCGGCCGACGGGTCGGTGTTGTCCTAGAAGCCATCTCAAAATTGTCTTTTCGCCCCATCTCGGCGTCGGGTCCTCGTTTCCAGTCCTCGAAATACGGCGGTATTCCTGCGGCTGAAAACTCGGATCCTCCTTGACCTTGAACGAAAATCCTAATTTTGAGATGGCTTCTAATGGCATTTTCCAAAAGCATGTTCCGGTTTGCATGGGCTTTCAACAACAACAATAGGATCCGCCCGGCCGGGGCCTCACACCCGCGGCTGCTTTTTCAGGCCCCAGACCTCCTCGATCCAGTAGGTCAGCGGAACGTTGAACATGTGCTTGAGCTTGCCGTAGGGCAGATAGGCGATGAGGGCGGCCCCGAGCAGAGCGTGCACGTACCAGAGCACCGGATAGGCCGAACGCCAGTCCACGGGCAGGGTCGACAGCACCCGGGAGACCGGATACCCGATGAACGAATGGACGGCCGTCTCCGCTGGCACCCCGGTGAGAAGCAGGCGGGCACCGGTGGTCAGAAAACCCGCCAGGGCCAGAGCGCCCACCAGCCAAAGGGCCACATTGTCCTCGATTTCCGTCTTGACGTGGGCGGGCCGGACCCAGAAGCGCTGGACAGCGGCCCAGAGCACGCCGAGTAGGATGCACAAGCCCAGAAAGTCGTATACGAACGCGGTGAAGGGGTGGTTTTTGTCGATGAGGGCCAGGGCCAGGTCACCGTCGGGGTGGAAGGCGAACACAAGCCCGGTGAACAGACTCAGCCCGAGCCGCGCCAGGATGGCCAAAAAGATCAACGAGTGCATGGACCATCGCTGTACGCTTTCCTTCAGAATGCGTCGCTGGAGAACGATGTCCAGGATCAGTACCCGCGCCGCTGTGAAGAAGCGCCTGGAAAACAGGGTCAGCCAGAGCGCATCCGCGCTCAGGCTGATCTTCCGGTGCAACGCGTGCTCCTCGCCCTGGACTCGTCCGAGAAACCAGAACCGCAGCATCAGCAGAAGGCCCGCGACGAGGACGAGCAGCGCAGCCCAGAAGATCGGATGCCCGACGGTCAGGGCTGACGGGTGGCACAGTACGCACAGGGCGCTTTTGGCCGGCAGCACCGAGGCCGGGGCCCCAACAGTGTTTTCCGCATGGTGGCAGCGGCCGCAGGACGACTCGGAAGAGACGTCGGCGAGCCCGTGGGTTACCAGCGCGATGGGGCGTCCCCGATCGTCCCTGCGGTCCAATCGGACGCGGCCGGCCGCCTTGTCCATGCGGACGAATTCCGATGGAAAGTGGCACGCCTGGCAGTCCACCCGCAGATGCGGCGATCGGGCGTCCCCCTCCCCGTGGACCGAATGGCAGCCGCGGCACTGTGCACCGGTTTCGGTTCGATGCGGCGAGCGGGCCACGTCGGTATGGCAGTGGATGCATGCATCGAACCGATGCGGGCTGTCCGCAAACGAAGCGGCGGGAACCTGCAGCGATACCGCCGTTCCGTCCACCATTCTTCGGGTGTCCTCCTTTTCATGGCACTGGTTGCAGAATTGCCTGGAGGTCGCCACCCCCTCGTTGGTGTGGATGTTCGCCTGCCGGTGGCAGTCCAGACAGACCAGTTTGTCCGGAGTCGTCCCGGACGGTTTCTGCTGTGGCGTCGTCAAGGGTGCCTTGACGACGGCCAGCAGAAGGATGACACCGGCGGCGAGTCCCAGTCCTATCCAGCCTTTTCCACTCATGAACGCTCAGTTTCCTCTCTGGTGTGACGGCCGTGCCCCGGCGGGCGCCCGGCGAAGCGGGCCGTCCGTGTGCCCGGCGGATCAGGGTTTGCCGGTGGGTTTTTCGCTACCGGAGATGGAGCGCCACTGACCGGGGTGCTCCTCCATCATTTTTTCCCGTGTGGTGCGGCCGGTGAAAATGCTCGTGTCGGCCGGGTACACCGCCGGCCGGAAATGGGCCAGCCCGATGTGCAGGAAAAACTTCACCAGGACGGCCAGAACGGCTTCGAAAAAGTGAAGGACGAGGGCGATGTTGACGAAAAAACCGGGGAGAAAACCGGTAAAAAATTCCGGGAACCACAGCACGAGCCCCGTGATGCCCATGGTGTTCATCCCGATGAAGATCGCCCAGTAGTCGATCTTTTCCATGTAGGTGAAACGGTCGAATTCCGGAGGGGCG
This sequence comes from Desulfobacteraceae bacterium, assembly GCA_022340405.1. Classification (GTDB taxonomy): domain Bacteria; phylum Desulfobacterota; class Desulfobacteria; order Desulfobacterales; family JAJDOA01; genus JAJDOA01. The sequence goes on from JAJDOA010000017.1 coordinate 3,804, forward strand.
CTGCGCCGGCCCAGGAAGTAGTCCAAGTTTTCCCGAAAATCCCGCAAGTCCTTGAGGGACGGAGCTACCGAGTGGGGGCCGGTGAGCCTGCCGCCCAGCACCAGGCGGTAGTAGAGAAACCACAGGCCGTGCACCACCACACACAAGTAGGTGATGACCGCGAAAAAACGATGGAGCCAGGCTGCGTGTTCGGCGCCGCCCACCAGCGCGATGAGCAGCCGGGCCGGTGCAGTGGAGCTCAGCCCGATGGACAGTCCGGTGACGGCCAGCCCGGTAAAACCGATCATCACCACCATGTGGAGCAGACGGTCCAGTGGGGAGAAGCGGATGAATTCCTCTGATCGCTGCGCGTTTGACGGCATATCAGTGTTTCCTCAGCTTTTCGTGCAGTTCCCGCAGCAGCCACAGCGCACTGTGGCCGAAAAAGAAGACCAGGGACAGGACGACCACGGCGATGGCTGCGATGCGAACGCGCTGGATCCACAGCGTGGCCGCGTCCTTGGGGGCCGGCTCCTCGGGAGGCTCCGTCACGGAGGCCAGTTCGTGGATCACCACGTTAGCGAACTCCGGCCCTGCCTGGGGATGGCACCGGAGGCAGACCGGCAGCGCCTCCTCGCCTTTGGCAAGCGAGGCCACGCTGTGAGCGCCGTGGCAGTCCGTGCAGTACGCCGACTGCTCGTTGCCCAGATCGACACCCGTCCTGCCGTGGATGTTTTTCATGTAACTTTCGGTATACCGCGGGTGGCACGACCCGCAGACTTCCACCTGGCGCTTGCCCAGCGCCACCCTGGATCGTCCGGAAACGTCGTAATGGGAGGAGTGGCACTCCCCGCAGGTGGGCGCCATCAGGCTTTCTTTCTGCGGATTCGGATTCGCCTGTCCCTCCTGCTCCGCCTTCTTTTCCTTTTCCAGGGCCTTGGCGTGCGCGCCCTTCTTGTACCGTTCGTGGGACAGACGGTGGCATTTCCCGCAGCGCTCGTAGTCGTAGCTTCGGCTGGCCTGCTGCCGCAGAAACTGGGGGTGCTGCGGGTCGGGGTGACGGCCCCCGTCTTCCAGCATGGTGCCGTGGCATTCCTCGCAAGAAAACGATGCGTGAGCGGAGGCGGCAAAGCGGTTCATGTCCACGAACCAGGAGTTTTCCGGCACCGCTGCTGCGGCTGCCGGCAACGGTTTCGATGCGGCGAGCCACAACACCAGCGCGCCGATGCCCAGTACGATCCAGATGTTCAGGGCCGCACGGGGCAAGCGGGATGTAAGGGACAGATCCTTTCGGTGTCGGGACGATCCGCCGCTTCGCAGACGGGGTTGGCCAGTGGTGCTCTCCAATGTCGACTCCTGCGGTTTCATCCGGGTTCACAAATGCTCTGATAGTACATGTCGAGAAAGTCGGTGGTGCAGCGATTCAACAGCGAAAACATCCGGGCGGCCTCCCTGCGGGTGTCCTCGCCGTCGTCCAGGCGTTGCTTGATACTTCGCAGCCGAGCGGTGATCTTCCCGGCCCCGGCGACGAGCCTCTCCACTGCATCCGTGTCGGTTCCGACGGCACCGCGTTTTTCCAGCACGGCGACGCGTTTCCACATCGCCTCCAGAAAAACCCGGATTTTCTCTGGTTCGTACACCTTGTTTCCGATCAACCAGCGCACAGGGGTCATTTCCAGGCCCAGGGCAACGATCCGGGAGTTGCTCAACTCGCGCTTGAGGTCTTTGATCCACGGTGCAACGGACGCCGTCCCCCGGTCATATCCGCGTTGGGACGAGTCCAATCGTCCGACTCTATCAGCGTCCCATTCCTCCGATATGACATCGCCGACGAATCGATTCGCCGCAGTGAAATGCGGGTGCTCGAAGTGCG
>JAJDOA010000027.1 GCA_022340405.1 Desulfobacteraceae bacterium
ATCCCTGTCAATTGCTCGTCCCGTGGAGAATGTGGTATGAGTATTGCCGTCCCCAAAGAAGCGAAACCATCAACCCAACAAAGCCAACGAACCCAACAAACTCAACAAACCCAATGAACGCCACCGCTCCGTCCACAAGGTCCGTCCACCGACTCGACAATCCCATCATGCCCTATCCATGGGGATCCACCACTGCGATCCCGAAACTGTTGGGAAGACAGTCCGATCCGAAAGCGCCCCAGGCGGAGATGTGGATGGGGGCGCATCCGAAGGCGCCCTCGTCGATCGTATCAGAAGGGCATCGCACTTCGTTGGCGGACTGGATCGCCTCGGATCCCGAAGCCGTTCTCGGCACGGGTGTGGCGAAAACCTACCAGGGAACGCTTCCCTTTCTTTTCAAGGTGCTGGCCGCCGCTGAACCCCTGTCCATTCAGGCGCACCCGGACCCGGAGCAGGCACGCCGGGGCTTTGCCCGCGAACAGGCACAGGGGATTCCCATGGATGCGCCGAACCGCAACTACCGGGATCCCAACCACAAGCCGGAGTGCCTCTGCGCACTCACGCCCTTTTGGGGCTTGTGCGGGTTCAGGACAACCGGGGAAATCGCCCGGTCCTTTGCCGCGGTGTTTTCAGGCATCGACTGGATCATGTCCGGGCTGGCCGCCATGGATGCGCAGCCCCAGGAAGAGGCATTGCGGCAGCTGTTCGGGATGCTCCTGTCCCTCGCCCCCCGGCAGCGATCGCAACTGCTCGACCGTGCCGGGGCCCATTGCAGGGAGCGCCGGCACGAAGACGCCGTCTGCCGATGGGTGGCTCGCCTTTTGGAGGCATACCCCGACGATGTGGGCGTGCTGTCACCGCTGATGCTGAATCTCATTTGCCTTTCACCGGGGCAGGCCCTGTATCTCCCGGCGGGAGAACCCCACGCCTACCTGGAAGGGGTGGGGATGGAGCTCATGGCCAACTCCGACAACGTCCTGCGGGGAGGCCTCACCGGGAAACACGTCGACGTACCGGAGCTGATGCGGGTTCTTCGTTTCCGGCCCCGCTCTCCGCAGGTAATCACGGGCCGTGCAGGGCATGCGGGCGAACGGGTCTACGATACCCCTGCGGAGGAATTCCGCCTTTCCGTGATTGCCTTGGATGGAAAAAGCCCGTATCGCTCCCCCGAGCGTCGCAGTGTGCAAATCGGCCTATGTGTCGACGGGAAAGCGGATCTGACGGAGCTGTCCGGTCAACGGGTCCTTTCTCTGGTGAGGGGGAATTCTTTCATCGTCCCTGCCGCCTGTCCGGGATATCGGATCCAGGGCGAGGCGATGATCTATCTGGCTTCGGTGCCCCTTTGATCGGAAACGGCCGAAAAAGGGAGATCCCTTCCCTATGGCCGATCAATCCGGATCCGGATAGTTGGCGGGGTCGCTGACGAAGGCCTCGAAGTCTCTGTCTCTGAGGAACTCAGAGATCATCACTCCCAACAGATCCGCCGTGTCCACCCGGTAGCGCCCCTTCTCGTCCTTTCCAACCATACGTTTTGCATTGGAAACCACGGCCTGGATCGTTTCCGGTTTCAATTCCAGCACCACGTTGACCCGAATTTCGTTGGACAATGTTTTCCTCCCGCGTTTGTATTTGTATCCGTTCACATTATGCACAAAACCCGATGCCCATGCAGCAACATTCGGGCATCGGCCGTGGATGGATCGATATCCACAGGATATCCTCGGCTATGGCTCGTCCGACAGGTCTTCCCGCCCATGCGGAAAATATTTCTGAAAAACAAAAGATATCGGCCTGTTGACTGCACCCATCCGGATCATGGAGGGCAATTCCGACTTCTGGGGAAAGGATCGGGGATCATGGCACGGTTTTTGGAATGGATCGGCATGAGCGGCGGTCGTTCGGGTCATGCCGACTCCGAGGATCGTCCGCCGCTGAACCCATTCATCTCCAATGTGGAAGGAGGCAGAAATGAAGCGGATGGTCGGTATTGTGTCAGTATGCGTGATTTTGGCAGCGGTTCTGGCAGTGCCCCCCGTTTGGGCGGAGGATGGCGTAAAAGTCAACATCAACAAGGCCACGGTGGAAGAATTGGTCCAATTGAAGGGCGTGGGTCAGAAGTACGCCGAAGCTATCGTGCAGTATCGGATAGAAAACGGTCCTTTCCAGACACCGGAGGAAATTCAGCAAGTACCCGGTATCGGAGCGCGGACATTCGAGGTGAATGTAGACCGAATTTCCGTGGAGTAACGGGTCGGTTCACTTGAAGCCATCTCAAAATTGCCTTTTCGCCACATCTCGGCGTCGGGTCCTCGTTTCCAGTCCTCGAAAACCAGCAGTATTCCTGTGGCTGGAAACTTGGATCCTCCTTGACGTTGAGCGAAAATCCTAATTTTGAGACAGCTTCTTATCCGGTCCCGCGCCGTTTCTCGATCCGGGGTGGATTCGCTGCAGCGGAAACGGGCACCCGCTGCCGTGCCGGCGCGGGGCCGGAGCCATCTGACGAAAACCCATCTCAAACTTTATTGGTTGGATCCAAATATCCGACCGACAGTTCACGAATTTCAAATATTCAATCATTGTTTTACCGACGGCTCTGTCTACCTCCCCATTTTCCCTTCCCGGAAACACGACCCCCGCCCCGGTTGGACTCCCTGCATGCCGTTTCTCCCTTGACACCATCCCGGAAATGTGTTCAAACCGTGAACGCTTGAGTCGATGCTTGTCATCAGTTCAAGCTTTGCAATAAATTCAGTTGTTTGAGAAGGAGAATTCCGGATCGTTTTCTGGAATTCACCGAGCGGAGCTTTGTCGAAACCAGGGAGATGAACAGGCAGGAACTGAGAACCCTTCGGATCCTCGAGGCCATCGAGACGGATCCGCTTCCCAGTCAAAGGGAGATGGCCCGCCGACTGAACGTATCCCTCGGCCTGGTCAATTCCTTTATCAAGCGGCTCGCCCACAAGGGCTATTTCAAAATCACGACCGTTCCCAAGAACCGGCTTCGCTACATCCTCACCCCCCAGGGCGCTGCCGAAAAGACCCGCCTGACATACCTTTACATACAGCACTCCCTCGAATTCTACAAAAGTGCCCGCAACAAGCTTCGGGATCTGTTTCAACGGCTCACCAGCGAAAACGTGCGTCATATCGTGTTCTGCGGAGCGGACGATTTGACCGAGATCGCCTACCTTTCCCTGCAGGAGACGCCCATCCGTCTGACCGCCGTGGTGGATCTGTGCGGAGACGACCGACGCTATATCTGGGGGCGTGTACGGCCGCTGACCGAAATCCGGAAGTTGAGATTTGACCGGGTATTGGTGACAGCGGTGGAGCAGCGGGACAAACTGATCGAACAACTGGCCCAGCAGGGAGTCTCCGAGGAAATCGTCGTGATGCCGGAATAACAAGTCCGCGCAACCGGATGGCAACCAAGGCAGAGGAATACGAATGAAATTTGTCGATTTGCATGCCCAGCAGCAAAGAATACGCAGCAACATCGAAGAGCGCATTGGAAAGGTCCTGGACCACGGCCAGTATGTGATGGGTCCGGAAATCGGGGATCTGGAAGAGAAACTGGCAGATTTCACGGGGACGCGGTATGCCCTGGCCTGCTCGTCGGGCACCGATGCCCTCTTGATGGCCCTGATGGCCTACGGGGTGGGACCGGGCGATGCGATATTCACGACACCGTTCACATTCGTCGCTACGGCGGAGGTAGTGGCGTTGCTGGGAGCGACTCCGGTTTTCGTGGATATCGACCCTGTAACGTTCAACCTGAATCCGGAAAGGCTGCAAGAGGCCGTGCACTCGGTGGCCGAGGAGGGGCTTGCCCCTTTTTGCGATGAGACCGGGCGCGAAGGGAAACTGACGCCGCGGGGGATCATTGGAGTGGATCTTTTCGGAATTCCGGCCGACTACGACCGGATTGGCGCCGTAGCCAAGTCGTATGGACTGTTCGTTGTAGAGGATGCCGCACAATCGTTCGGGGCCGTGCAAAATGGCAAAATGGCCTGCAATCTGGCACACATCGGCTGCACTTCCTTTTTCCCCTCCAAGCCGCTTGCGGGTTATGGTGACGGGGGGATGTGCTTTACGCAGGACGAGGAGCTGTTTGAAACCATGCGCTCTGTCCGCATTCACGGTATGGGGGCGCACCAATATGAAAACATTCGCATCGGTATCAACGGACGTCTGGACACGATACAGGCAGCCGTTCTGCTGGCCAAATTCGAAATATTTCCGAACGAGATGAACCAGCGGCAGGAGGCGGCCGACCGTTACCACGCGCTGCTGGCGGATATACCCGGGTTGGTTCCACCCACGGTCCCTGCTGGAACCGTCAGCGCCTGGGCCCAGTACTCCGTGCTGGCCGGCAACGAGGCCGACCGACGGAAGCGCAGGGAGCGGCTGCAACATGCCGATATTCCGACGGCGGTCTATTATCCGATGCCCCTGCATCTCCAGTCCGCCTTCCGGAAGCTCGGCTACCGGAAGGGACACTTCCCGGTCAGCGAAGACGCGGCGGAGCGGATCTTCAGCCTTCCCATGCATCCCTACCTGGACGAAGAACAGCAGCGGAGCATTGCAGAAGCCCTGCGTTTTTGACCGCATCTTTACCATTGATGCGATACATCAAAGTAAATAAGATAATTAATTAAATATATTAAGTTTCTATGTTAAAGAAAGGTGATGCACTCATGCAGGTGACGAAAACATCCCTGGAAGACGTTCTCGTGATCGAAGCCAATGTATACGGCGACGACCGAGGGTATTTCATGGAAACCTATCATCAAGAACGCTACCGGGAGATCGGCATCGATAGGCGTTTTGTACAGGACAACCTGTCGTTTTCCACCAAAGGGTGTCTGAGGGGCCTCCATTTCCAGATCACCCACCCGCAGGCCAAACTCGTTCAGGTTATCTCCGGAGAAGCTTTTGATGTCGCCGTGGATATTCGACCGGGCTCCCCGACATTTGGAAAGTGGACGGGAGTCCGGTTGGCGGGCCGTACCGGACGGCAGCTTTTCATACCGGAGGGATTCGCCCACGGCTTCGTCGTGCTGAGTGAATCGGCACATTTCCTTTACAAGTGCTCGCAGTTGTATCATCCGGAGGACGAAGGGGGGATCCTGTGGTCGGATCCGGAGATCGGCATCGAATGGCCGTTGCAGCCGGAGTCCCTTTCCCCGAAAGACGCCGGCTACCCGGTTCTTTCCCAAATCCCCGGTGACAAGCTCTACGCGCCGGAAACAGTCTGAGAAAAGGCTCCGGTTACCGAAGATGGAATCCTATAGAACAGATGCCGCCCGAAGAAAATGGGACAGGGTCCGACAGGCGGCAGGCATTTTTCTGGGTTTTTTTCTCTTCACCAGCCCTTTTCCTCGGATCACCTCCATCAAGGAAATCTTTTTCTACGCCGGCGTCGCTATGTTCGGGGTGATCACTGTCGGCACAAAGCGTTCCATCTCTTTTCGCACACCGCTTTCACTGCCCCTCTTGCTGCTCCTCGGATGGGCGTTCGCAGGGGTTTTCCTTTCCCTCGACGTGGAAAACAGCCTCCATGACTGGTATTCGCACCTTGTTAAATATCTCCTGTTGTATTTCGCTCTGATTCACTG
>JAJDOA010000030.1 GCA_022340405.1 Desulfobacteraceae bacterium
TGCGTATTCGTCCAGGTTTTCGGTCTCAGCGGCAAATCCCACCAAAAAGGGGTGCCGCTTTCTCCTGCCCAGCTCCAGGAGGATATCCGTGTTTTGCACCATTTCCAGAGTCACCCCGGAGGCGCCCTTTTTAATCTTCTGGCCGGCAGTGGATTTCGGGCGGTAGTCGGATACGGCGGCAGTCTTCACCACAATGTCCGCACCTTCCACATGCCGGAAAACGGCTTCGGCCATGTCTTCCGCCGTAGTCACCCGCTCCACGGTCATGTTGGCAGGATCCGGCATGTGGGCGGGCCCGCTGACGAGAATCACGTCGGCGCCTCGGTATTCGGCGGCTCGGGCCACGGCGAATCCCATTTTGCCGGTGGAGGGATTGGTGATATAGCGCACCGGATCCAGGAATTCGTGGGTGGGGCCGGCCGTAACGAGAACCCGGCGCCCCACCAGGTCCTTGGGGCAAAGCAGACGGGCCAACCGATCGAGGATATCCGCGGGATCCGGCAGGCGTCCCGGGCCCACCGTGCCGCATGCCAATTCCCCGGAACCCGGCGTCAGCACGTTCACGCCGTCGGCCCGCAAGGTATCCAGGTTTCTCTGAACGGCGCGGCTTTCGAACATGTGGGTGTTCATGGCCGGGCACAGCAGCACCGGGCAGGTCACGGCGGTCAGAAAGGTGCTGAGGGCGTCGTCGGCGATGCCGCCGGCCATTTTGCCGACGATGTTCGCGGTGGCCGGTGCCACCACCATGGCATCGGCGGACTGGGCCCAGTCAATGTGCCGCATGGCGGCATCGCTGCCTCTTTCGAACAGGCTGGTGCACACCGGATTGCTGCTCAGCGCCTCGAAGGTCGTGGCCCCGATGAACCAGCCGGCGTTTTCGGTCATCACGACCCGCACGCCCGCACCCGCCCCTGTCAACAGCCGGACGAGTTCCGCGCTCTTGTAAGCGGCGATTCCCCCGCTCACACCGAGGACGATTTGTTTACCTTCTAGAAGGAAGCTCATGGGGAATTGGGTTTAATGGTTTGTTGGGTTTGTCTGATTGTGAAAACGACGACGTGAGCGGTGAGCCGTAAGCCGTGAACCGAATCGCGAACGGCGTTTTATTGCCACGGATGTCGCAGATTTCGCAGTTTTTGTAGGCAACAACTTTCGCTCCCTCGCTCTCTTTCGTCTGTCCTCTGTATTCTGTCATCCGATTTCTGACATCGGGCATCAGGCCGCCAGCAACCCAAATGCCTGGGCAATCCGTTTCGCCGAAACGGGAGGGGATAAACCCCTCCCCTACAGGCCAAGACCGATACGCATCGGTTCGTTTACCGTTCGACCGTCTCACCATCCGACCGTCCAACCGGCCCACCGGCCGTTCCTGCTTACTGCTCACTGCTTACTGGCTTTTTTCTACTTCAACAGGCTCCCCTCGCTGAGGTCCCCGCTCATTCCACCTCTGAAGCTGGTGGGTTCGTGGGTGGTGGGCGCGACCCATACCTCCACCAAGGTGTTGTAGGCGCCTTCGGAAATGTTGATCACGCACCAGCGGTTTTCCTTCTGATACAACATGATGGTGCGCACGGATTTGAAGGAACTGACCGGTTGCCAGTTGTCTTTGCGCATGTTGGATTCGAAAAATTGAATCAGGGAGGGCATGGTCACGCGACCCCTCATGGACAAAACGCCGGCGGTCATGGCGGGGGTCTGAAACACGAAGGACGCTTCCCGGTCGAGCTTCAGTTCGCTGGGGATCAGAACGTCGCCGAAATCGTAATACAGCGGCTTGTTGCGCTCGTCTTTGGTACTGCCTTCCATCTGCGCTCCCTTCCGAGTGGACGCGCATCCGGCCACCACCATCGCGAGCAAGGCCACGACAACGATACCTCTCGAGCCCATCAAACGCCTCCATCCGTTGCTCATCGTCATCTCCTTATAGTGTGTTGGGTTGTTTTGTTTTGTCTGATTGTGATCTGCTGTTTTTGCCACGGATTTCGCAGATTCCGCGGATTGGCTTGTTGTCGAAGGTGCCGTACCGCTGCCGTTCCTGTTTACTGCTTTCGGTTTACTGTTTTTCCTGGCATCGGCGAAGAACCGTCCGACCGCCACAACCCGGACGCCCTAAGGTACTCCGTTTCGCCGAAACGGGAGGGGATAAACCCCTCCCCTACAGGCCATGACCGATACGCTCCGGTTCGCTCACCGTCCGACTGTCTGACCGTCCAACCGGACGCCCGGCACTCCGGCCGTTCTTTGACATCGGGCATCCAACATCGGATATCTGACATCCGACCTCCGACCTCCGACATCCGACGACCTACTTCTCCTTCAACCGGTACACGCCGTCCCAGGTTTCGCCCGGCGGCACGGGCGGTTCGTTCCTGAAGGTCCGGCAGCGCTGGATGAACACCTCCGAGGGGGTGGTCATTTCGTAGGGATAGCGCTCCAGGCTGTAGGCCTCGGAGAAGCGCTCCAGAGCCGGCTCCCATTCCATGCGCAGGTAGTGCTGCATTCCCTCGTCGAAAATCCGGAGCAGTTCATACTCCTCCTCGCTAGGATCACCCTTCATGCCGAACAGCTCGTAGATGCGAACGGGCTCGGACCGGCCCACCACGGTGATGCGGTCCAGATACCGCACCTCCACCAGATCCATCACCCGGCGGCTCTCCCCGTCGTCGTCCAGAAACTCCACATCGAGGGTGTATTCGCTGATCAGGGTGTATACGCCGTACTGCTTGGCAGCGGATTCCAGACGCGCAGCGAGGTTCACCGGGTCGCCCATCATGGTGTAGTTCATCCGCATGGAACTGCCCATGTTCCCCACAACGATTTCGCCCGTGTTGATGCCGATGCGCATGCGCATGTTATGGACAATTCTGGGCCACCGGCCGCCGAGCTCCCACTGCTCTATTGGAACGTTGCGCCGGTTGGGATTCGCAGCCCCCTCGGGCACCTTTTCCTCTTTCCACTTTTCCCGCAGCTCCCCAAGCCGTTTCTGCATCTTCACGGCGACACGGCAAGCGCGGAACTCGTGATCCGGCAGGTCCATGGGGGCGCCGAAAAAAGCGATGATGGCATCTCCTTCGTACTTGTCCAGGGTTCCGCTTTCCTCGATGAGGATGTCGGTCATGGCTGTAAGGTACTCGTTGAGCAGTTCCACCAGCTGCACGGCGGTCAGCTTTTCCGAAAACGTGGAAAAGCTCTGGATGTCCGTAAAAAAGGCGGTGACCACCTTGGCCTCTCCGCCCAGGGAGGGAAAGGTGCGGTTTTTGTGCATCTCCTCGATGAGG
>JAJDOA010000036.1 GCA_022340405.1 Desulfobacteraceae bacterium
CGATTGAGCAAGGTATACAAGGTCGGCTACTGAGCCGTACCACCATTTAGGAGAGGCAATTCCATGAGAAGACCATCTCTGATCCGATACGGAACCGTTTTCTTTCTCGCGGCGGCCCTGCTGTTCGCGACCGCCCCCCACGTCTGGTGCGCGACCGGAACCGTGGATGTGATACCCGACGGCAGCGACGAGGAAGCCGAGGAGGACACCGGCGGCACGCTGACCACCGGCAGCGGGGATCTCGACTTGATGTACGATGCTTTTGACGGCGACAACAACGCCGCGGTGGGCATGCGTTTCAAGAACATCACCATCCCCCGCGGGGCCACCATCACCAACGCCTATGTCCGGTTTTACGCCGACGAGAGCGACAGCGGCACCGTCAACCTCCGGATCTACGGAGAGGCCGAGGACAACCCCGACGACTTCAACGGGAACACCACCGACGAGATCACACCCCGGAACCTTACCACCGCTTCCGTGGACTGGGACATTACCAACGACTGGGACCAGGGAGACGAGTACCAGACCCCGGACATCTCCGCCATCGTCCAGGAGATCGTCAACCGTGGCGAGGGCGCCAACCCCGGCAGCTGGAGCTCGGGCAACAACATCGTGATCATCATCAAGCGCAACCCGGACGTGGCCATCATCGACACCGATCTTGACGGCATTCACGACTTCGAACGGGTGGCCGAGTCCCGCGACGGGGACGCCGGCCGCTACCCGCTGCTGCACATCGAGTACACCTCCACGGTGGTGGATGTGCAGGTATCCCAGAGCAGTGACGACGCCGAACAGGAAGCGAGCGACCAGGACGTCAACACCACCAGCGGAGACCTGGACATGTTCCAGGACGGGTACAACATGGTGGGGATCCGGTTTCAGAACGTGCAGGTGCCCCAGGGTGCGGTGATCACCAGCGCCTACATTCAGTTCCAGGCCGACGAGAGCGACAGCGAGGACACCGAATGGGTGATCCGGGGTCAGGACGCGGACAATCCGCCCACCTTCACCACCGGTGACAATAACATCGGATCCCGCACCCCCACCTCGGCCTCGGTCACCTGGGACTCCATTCCCCCCTGGACTACCGGAAACAAGTACCAGACCCTGGATTTGAGCGCCATCGTCCAGGAGATCGCCGGCCGCGGCGGCTGGGCCACGGGCCAGTCCATGGTATTCATCATCGAGGAGGTCTCCGGCACCCGTGTCGCGGAGTCCTTCGACGGCGCGTACGCGCCGCTGCTGCACATCGAGTACTCGGAAGACCCGGTGCCCTTCATCTCCACCAGCGAGACCGTGCTGGGCGCCTCCACCTACACGGGAAGCAACGCGCCATCGGCCACCTTCGAGCTGACCAACACCGGTTCGGCGGACCTGAACTACACCATCACCGACGACGCCGTCTCCGGAGGCATCGACTGGGTGTCGGTGTCGCCGACTTCGGGCACCCTGTCGCCCGGTGCGTCGGTGACCGTTACGGTGACCTATTTTACGTCGTCGCTGGCCACCGGGACCTACGACGCCACGCTGTTCATCACCGACGCCAACGCGCCCAACAGCGTTTACGAGGTGGATCTGAGCGCAACCCTCAACGACCTGCCCGCCTCCACCAATTGCGGTGACGTGCCGGTGTACACGGAAAACCTGGTCAGCCCGGCCATTCTGATCCTGATGGACGTGTCGGGCAGCATGAGGACGCTGATGACCGTCTCCAGCGCGGGCAGCGACCCCATGACCCCGGACCTTTCCACCATCGTCCAGGAGATCGTGGATCGCGACACGTGGACCGCGAACAATCCGATGGTGTTCATCCTGGAGGGAACCGGCACCCGCGTGGCCGTGTCCTACGACCAGCTTTCGTCCTCCGCCCCGCTGCTGCACGTGGAGTATACCTCCGGCGGCACGCCGGGGACCTACGAGAGCCGGGTGATCGCCAGCACCGACGACGCCGAGGAGGCGAGCAACGGCGACATGACGCTGACCAGCTCCGACCTGGAGCTCGACCAGGATTCCCAGGAAATAATAGGGTTGCGGTTTCAGGACGTGAGCATCCCCCAAGGGGCCACCATCACCAGCGCCTACCTCCAGTTCACCGTTGACGAGGCCGACGACGAGGCCGCCTCCTGGACCATCTGGGGGGAGGATCTGGACGAACCGGCCACCTTCGGCAACAACGACAACAACATCAGCAACCGCACCAAGACCACCGCTTCGGTGGCCTGGAGCCCGGGCGCGTGGACCGCACCGACACAGCAGAAGCGCATCGAGATCGCAAAGGACGCCATGAAGGAGCTCATCGAAGACGAGAGCGTCTCCTGGGGGTTCGGCACCTGGACCGGCAACTACAGCTCCAGCATCGACTACACCAAGGTGCACGTGGGGGTGGAACTCTACTCCGCCGCACACGAGACGGAGCTGAAGACCGCCATCGACAACGCCTCCGAGGGCGGCAACACCCCGCTGCAGCCGCAGTTGGTGGCCGCCCGAGAGTACTTTCTGGGCCAGAAAAAGGACGACGACGGAGCCGGGGAATACTTCGACACCAGCATCGACTGTCAGCCCAAGTTCCTGATCACCATCACCGACGGATTGGGCAACACCGGCACCACCCTGGCCGGCGTGGAGACGGAAACCACCAACCTGCTCAACAACGACGTCACGGGAATCGCCGTGGGCTTCGGCATCGACGACGCCACCCAGCTGTTCAAGATGGCCGAGGTCAGCAACAACCTGGGCGGTGCCTCCGACGACGACGACGTCTTCGCCCTGCACGATGAAATCGCCGGCGTGGCTCAGCCGTTCCTGGCCAACAACAAGGACGAGCTGGTCGCCGCGCTGCGAAAGATCACCGAGAGCATCAAGGCGGCGATCTTCTTCGGTTCGGCACCGGCGCCCACCACCTCCGCCGACCTGGGCGACACGGTGCTGGTGGCCAGCTTCGACGCTTCCGAATGGAGCGGCGAGTTGGAGGCACTGGGCAAAAACGCCGCCACCGGAGAGTTCGACGTAGTGCTGTGGAAAGCCAGCGAAAACATCCCGTTTATCCGCAACGTGTTCACCATCGACGACACCGACCACACCACCGTGGTGGACTATGCCAGCACCACCCTGCCCAACGACAACTATCTGTGCAAGGACATCGGCGACATCATCAACTCCACGCCGCTGGTGGTGGGATCTCCGCCGAACTTCTACCCGTTCGACGGATATCCGGCATGGGCTCGGAGCATTGACCGTGACCCCATCATCTACATCGGTTCCAACGACGGCCTGCTGCACGCCTTCTACCTGGCCGACGGCGTGGAGCAATGGGCCTTCTTGCCCGAATTCCTGCAGGATCGGATCAACCAGGCCGACAATCCCACCTTCGACATGTGCGACATGGGTGAATACTGCCACCAGTTCTACGTGGACGGCTCCCCCGTGGCCGCCGACATTTTCGACGGGACCGACTGGAAGACGATTGTGCTCACCGGGCTCCGGGAGGGGGGTGAGGCCTACTTCGCAGTGGACGTGACCGCCGGCGAGCCCTTTTTCAACGGGCCCGGAGACCAGGCGGAGTATCTGTGGGAGTTCACCGACACCGACCTGGGCCAGGCCTGGTCCACACCGGCAATCAGCCGGGTCACCGACGGCGGCGGTTCCGAGTGGGCGGTCTTTTTCGGATCCGGTCCTTCGGCCACCGACCAGGACAACAAGATCGCCTACCTATACGGCATCGTTGCCGACGACAAATCGGCGCTGTGGGACGACGGCGGAACGGCCACCAACAAAGTGGCGGTCACGGGCAGCGAATTTTCCACGCTGTACTATGACGCCAAAACCGCCGATTTCACTGGAGGGGAGACCGTCACGGGTGACACCTCCGGCGCCACGGGCGAAATTTTGGACGTCCGGCAGACCGATGCCAACACCGGGTCGTTGGTGCTGAAAAACCTCTCCGGCGACTTTCAGGATAACGAGCTGATCACATCGGCCGGGGGGTCGGCCACCGCCGACGGCGCACAGGTCGACGGACGCGTCGACGACATACTGTCCTCGCCGCTGACCGTGGATCTGGATTTCAACCACTTTGCCGACCGCATCTACGCTGGCAATCTCTACGGTACCGAGTACCGGTTCGACAGCATCGGCAAGGGGGAGACCCCCTCCATCACCAAGCTGTTGGAGTTCGATCCCGCCATCACCGCCGTCAACGTCAACCCGATCCGGGCCCAGGCCGAGTTCGCCTACCGCAACGCCTCCGGCGGAATCTGGGTGTACTTCGGAACCGGGCGGTACGAGCAGCAGACGGACAAGACCAACCTCAACCAGCAGTGGTTTTTCGGGTTGAAGGACGATCTGGCCTCGACGGATGCCTACACCTTCGATTCGAGCACCGAAGAGCTCCTGTTGGGTGCGGACGTCCAGGCGACCCTGACCGCCGGCACCCTGACGGACGTGGTCAGCGGGGCCGATGCCCGCATCATTACCGGGACCAATCCCAATCTCAACAGCTGGGCCATCAAACTGGATGCCAGCAGTGCCGGGCTCCTGGGCAGCGAGCGGGTCATCCAGCAGCCGCTGGTCGTGGCCGGTGTGGTGTTCTTCACCACGTTCATTCCGGACACGGACATCTGCGCCGGAAACGGGGAGACCTGGGTGTACGCGGTGGACTTCGAGTCCGGGCAGGCCCTGGACGAGCCGGTGTTCGACCTCAACGGCGACGGAGTGGTCAACGACCAGGACTACGCGGAAGACGCCAACGGCGACCTGTATGTGCCGGCGGGGATCTTCGTCGGCGAAGGGCAGGGGTCCTATCCGGTCCTCCACAAGTCGACGCTGTTCGTAACGACCACCGGCGAAGGATTGAAAGGACTGGCCGTCAATCTGCCCGGCATCGACGTCGAACTGAATGCCTGGAAGGAGGTATACTGATCCGTATCCCGGATCCGGATGCAGACAGAATCGCCCCTTTCCATGGGTGTGAAAGCGATGTATAGTGTCGCTGACGAGAACCGGGCAAGCATCGGCGGCACGCCGCCGCGGGCGGGGATTCGGCCCGCCCCACACCCAAGCAGGAAAGGAATCGGCACCGTCCGTTTCACAGGCGGCCGGATTCGATTGCCATGCGGGCAGAAGACCACCATCCCTTTTCCTCCAAAACCGTGCTGCAGGCACTGGTCAAGGCCGGTATGCTTTCGCCGGTGCAGGCGCGGCAGATCCAGTCCAAAAAGGAGGCGGTGCGCCGCCGACTGGAGGTCGACCGGAAAAAGGCATCGGGCGCCGCTTCGATCCAGCAGCCGGTGACGATCATCGACGTCATCCTGGACCTGCAGCTGCATCGCCACGATCTCCCCGATCAGCTCCTCGACGAGGAGGCCGTCTACCAGGCCCTGGCCAAGGCCTGGGGGTTCGCGTACAAGAAAGTGGACCCCCTCAAACTCAACCTCAACCTGGTGACGACCACCATCCCTCGCAGTTTCGCCGTGCGGCATGCCATGCTGCCCATCGCCGTCGGCGACGGGCAGCTCACCGTGGCCACGGCCGATCCGTTCAACCGGGAGGCCATGGAGGACATCGAACGCGCCACCCACATGCGCATTCGGCCGGTGGTCAGCGCCCGGTACGAAATCCTGAAACTCATCCACGAATTTTTCGGCTTCAAGCGCTCCATCGCAGCTGCCGAGAATCTGTTCGGCGAATCCGGTGTGGACCTGGGCAATCTGGAGCAGTACGTGCGCCTGCAGTCCAGCGACGAACTTCCCTCCAACGATCAGCATGTGGTCAACGCCGTCAACCACCTGCTGGGCTATGCCTTCGATCAGCGGGCGAGCGACATCCACATCGAACCGAAGCGAAACGAGAGCCTGGTGCGGCTTCGCATCGACGGAGTGCTGCACACGGTGCACCGTTTGCCCAAGACGGTGCACTCGGCCATCGTCAGCCGCATCAAGGCCATGTCCCGCATGGACATGGCGGAAAAGCGCAGGCCCCAGGACGGGCGCATCAAGACCGAAAAGGCGGGAAAAGAGGTGGAGATCCGCATCTCCACAGTCCCCGTGGCTTTTGGCGAAAAGGTGGTCATGCGTCTGATGGACCCCGACATCCTGCTTCAGGACCTCGAGGAACTCGGCTTCACCGACACCGATCTCATCCGCTACAACCAGTACATTCGGATGCCCCACGGCATCGCTCTGGTCTGCGGCCCCACGGGAAGCGGAAAATCCACGACCCTCTATTCCACGCTGCGGGACCTGTACGACCCGGGGGTGAACGTCACCACCGTGGAAGACCCCATCGAGATGGTGCACGAAGACTTCAATCAAATCGCCGTCCAACCGAAGGCGGGGGTCACCTTCGGCGGCATCCTCCGCAACATCCTGCGCCAGGATCCGGACATCATCATGATCGGGGAGATGCGGGATCTGGAGACGGCCCAGAACGCAGTGCAGGCGGCACTCACCGGGCACCTCGTGCTGTCGACGCTGCACACCAACGACGCGCCATCCTCCATCACGCGCCTTCTGGACATCGGCATCCCTCATTTTCTCATTCAGGCCACCCTGATCGGCATTCTCGCCCAACGCCTGGTTCGTCTGATCTGCCCCCATTGCAAGGAGTCGTTTCCCATGGACCCGCGGGAGTTGCGATCCATGGGACTGACGGTGGATGCCGAGGAGACACTGACCCTGTTCCGGGGCAAAGGATGTCAGCGTTGCCGTGGCACCGGGCACCTCGGGCGATCTGCGGTTTTCGAGGTGCTGCCCTATACGGAGGCCCTTCGGAAGCTGACCACCGAAGGCGCCGACATGGCCGCCATCCAGCACCAGGCGCGGGCGGAGGGCATGGTGACGCTTCGGGAAAATGCCGCCCGGAAACTCCTCGAGGGGAAGACCACCTATCAGGAAGTGTTGCGGGTGACCTGGGCCCAACCCCATGATGCTTGACAAACGGGTGGTAAATGTCCTAAATCTATATGAAGATAGCCGTACTGGGTGTAGGGGTTTATCATTCACGGGAAAAGGAGCAGTCCTGAGGGCGGCCCGGCTCCCACCAAAATGTAGGACGACGCCATGGATAGCAAAAACATCTATATCGCGCTGGCGGTGGTTCTCGTTGCGGCCGTGGCTTTTTTCGGGTGGCGGCATTTCAAGGGAAAGGAAGACATCCAGGCGCACCGGTCCGACGCCTTCGAGCGGATGACGCAGGCGGCCAATACCATCCCCGATGCCGGGATGGTGCAGATGGCCAAGATCATTCAGAAGTACAAGGCGGATACCGGAAGCTTTCCCTCGAGTTTGCAGGCCCTATACCCCAACTACATTCCGTACAAGCCTTTTCTCGACCAGGTTCAGTGGGACTACCAGCCGTCCGGGAGCGATTTTTCTCTGTCCAAAAGTGTAACGGTAGGCAAAAGGACAATGGTCGCCAGCACCAACAACAGCCTGAAGATCAGCACCGAAGGCGGCATTGCAGCGGCCGCGCGGGGAGAGGCGGTCGCCGCAGCGGAGACCGACAGGGACAAAGCCGCCCGATTGAAAAGAGGCTTGGAGCTGCTGGCCCGCATGAAGGCCCCTGAATTCGAGCCCGAGCAGCCGCAGGGTGTGGGGCTCGGACCGCTTCGGACCGAAACACGGTTCATCCAGGAAACAGAGGAGAAGCCGCCTGCATTCGCCGCCGATGTCAGCCGGGCTTATCTCGTCTGGAAGAACGAGGATGGTCAACTTGGTTTCGGCAATATCCAGTACCCCCGTGCGGAGCGATTCGAGATGGCCGCCGATCGGAAATGGTTTTCGGTCCGCTATCAGCAGTCGGATTTGGAATTCGGACCGCCGTCGTCCGCCGATGCCGACACGGGTGACGATACCGGCATGGACTCCTACTCGGAGATCAGCCGCAACTTTCTCGTTTGGAGGGATGACAGTGGTCAGGTCGGCATCGGCAACGTTGCCTATCCGAAACGTGCCGAGCCCGAGCTTGAGATCGCCACGCCGCAGCAGTGGCAGTCCGTCCAGATACGGGCTGCAGCCGAGCGCATTTCCCCTCCTGCCGAGGCCACAGCGGCCTCTCCGGTGCCGGGCGACGACAGGGTGCCCAAGGCAGCGGCAGGCAGCTACCTGGTCTGGCGCGACAGCGACGGCAATATCGGGTTCGGGAACACCGACTATCCAAGCTTTCAGGGACTGGAGGCCATTTACTTCGGCTCCGGATGGGAGAAAATCAACCCTGGCACCGTCAAGGCCTCTAAAGGAGGAATATCCACGCTCCCGAGATCCATGGGAAAGGACGAACCCGAAGGCCTGCTGGAGGCGCCGCCCAGCCTGAAAATCCTGAAAATAACCCCTCGACAGCTGAAAGGGGCCGGAAGCGGACCCCGACGGACGGAAACACGGTTCGTTTCGGAAACGGGGAGGAGTGTTCCGGAAGTTGTCGGTGACGTCGGCCCGTCCTATATCGTCTGGAAAAACGAAGAAGGGAATCTGGGATTCGGCAACATCCAGTATCCGCATTCGGATCGTTTCGATGTGGCCACCGGCCGAGAGTGGTATACATTCCGGTATCGTCGTACGCCCGCTGCGGGATCCGGGGCGGAAAGAGACAGCGGCGCCGCAGCG
>JAJDOA010000110.1 GCA_022340405.1 Desulfobacteraceae bacterium
GGGGCGGGCGTCTCGGGAGGTTCATCGAGGTAGGCGGCCTTGACAACCAGCAAATAATAGTACAGGGAGACCGTCACGTTGATCATGGCGATGATCACCAGGACCAAAAGCCCCTTGTCCATGGCGGCCAAAAACACCAGCAGTTTGGCGGTGAAACCGATGGTGGGGGGAATGCCGGCCAACCCGAACAGGGCCAGCATCAGCGCCATGGCCAGCAGCGGCGAACGTCGATGCAGTCCGGCCAGTCCGGAAAGGGGGAGATTGCCCCCGTCCGGGCTGGCCTGAATCAAGACGAGAAAGCAGGTAAATTTCATGACCAGAACGGCGGCGGCGTAATACAGAACGGAAGCATACCCTTCCGGGCTCAGGCTCACCACTCCGATCAAAACGTATCCGGCATGGGCCACGGAAGAGTAGGCCAGCAGTTTCTTGAAATCTTTTTGCACGAGGGCGGCGAGATTGCCGACGGTCATGGAGGCAACGGACAGCACCACCAGCACGTGCACGAGATATTCGCTTCCGGCTCCAAAGGCTGTAAAACGCACCAGAACGCCAATGGCCGCCACCTTGGAAGCGGTGGCGATGTAGGCCGCCGTCTGATTGGGGGCCGCATAATACGCGACCGGCGCCCAAAAATGAAACGGAAAAAGCGCCAGCTTGAAGAAGAAACCGCAAAGGGTCATCAGAAGTCCCAGCGTCACCCACGGCTGGTCGATGATACCGGGCAGCACACGGATCAATTCGGAGAGATAGGCGGACCCGGCGGCCGCATAGAGAAAGGCCATCCCGAAAAGCATGATGGCCGAAGCGGTGGCGCCCATCAGAAAATATTGGATACCGGCAGGGGCTCCAAGTTCCCTTTCCTTTCGCAGAAACACGAGAATGTAGAGGGAATAGCTGCTGAGTTCCAGGGCGACATACACGGTAAGCAGGTGGACGCTGCTGACCAGCATCATCATGGAGAGCGTGCACACGAACAACAGCAGGTAGAACTCCGATCGGAACGACTCCGCCACCCCCTCCAACTCCTTGCACATCACCAGGACGAAGAACAGGCCCGTCAGAAGCATCACCTTGAAAACCTGGCTGAACAGGTCCACGCGATAGGTGTCGAAAAACAGCTCGCCGCGAAAGAACACTCCCGTCAGGCAGACGAGGACCCCGACACCGGCGGCCAGCACGGCCACCGTCTGGTCCCGGCGGTGATCCGGGCGTGCCATGGCCAGCCCGAGGAACACCAGCGCAACAGCCAGCGTGTAAAGCTCCGGTATGAAGATGAGATAGTCGCGCATGTCAGGGCAGTCCCGCAACGAACGGCAAAGAGGCCGTCCGGATCATGTCGAACATCAACGATGGAAACAGACCGAACAGAACGATCACACCGGCAAGAATCATTCGCGGCAGACCCAAGCGGAAAGAAACATCCTCGAGTCCCGAAAAACGGTGGTTCTCCGGACCATAACAGGCCCGCTGCACCACCCGAAGCATGAAAAGCGCGGAGACCACCAGCGCGCAGACCGCCAGGGTTCCGTACAAGGGGTACACTTTGAATGCCGAGATAAAAACCATCAGCTCGGCCCAGAAACTGGCCAGGCAGGGAACCCCTACGCCGGTGAGCGCGGCCAGGATAAAGTACCCGGAGGCCACGGGCATGGCCCGGCTCAGCCCCCCCAGTTCCGCAATGGCCTTGGTGTGGGTTCGATCATAGATGTACCCCACGGCCGAGAAAAACAGTGCGGTCATCACCCCGTGAGCGAACATCTGAAATACGGCTCCATTCAGGCCGTCCACGCTGACGGTTGCCAGGCCCAGGCCGACGATGCCCATGTGGGACACGCTGGAGTAACCGATGACGTATTTCAAATCCGTCTGCTGCAGACCGACGAACACGCCGTACACGATGCCCACCACGGCCAGCAGAGCCATCAAGGGCGCCCAGTACTGCCAACCCTCCGGGCACATGTACATGCCCAGGCGCAGCACGCCGAAGGCGCCGATCTTCATCAGCACCCCGGCGTGAATCATGCTCACCGCCGTCGGGGCCGCCACGTGCCCCACCGGGGACCAGGTGTGGAAGGGCCAGACGCCGGCGAGAATCCCGAATCCGATGTACAGCAGCAAAAAGGCGAATTTCTGCTGATCGGCGGTAAACAGGTTCGGCTCCGTCAGTGCCAGCAAATCGAAGCTGCCCAGTCCCGCAGTTACCACCAGGTAGACGATGGCCGGCAGAATCAGGGCGCTGCCCGCCAGCAGGTACAGTGTCAGCTTCATGGCTGCGTATTCCTTGCGGGTGGAGCCCCACACGGCGATCAGCAGGTACATGGGAAACAGCGACACGTCGTACCATACGAAAATGAAAAAAAGATCCAGCCCCATGAAGAGGCCGAAAACGCCGGTCACCAGCAGAAACGTCAGGGCAAAAAACTCTTTGACCCTGTTTTCCAGCTCCCACATGGTGAGCACCCCGGTGAAGAATACGATGCCCGTCAGCAGCAGCATCGGCATACTGAAGCCGTCCACCGCGTTGAAGTAGGTGATGCCGAGGGACGGCACCCAGTCGATCTTTTCGGCGAATTGAAATCCTGCCTGACCTTTGTCGTACGCGACAAACAGGTACAGGGAAATGATGAGGGTGATGCCCGAGAATATGGCCGATACCCATTTGATCTCGCGGGTTCGCTCGCGCGGCAGAAACAAAATGACCAGCAGGCCCGCAACGCAGCTCAGCAGGATCGTGGAGAGATATGGAAAATCAGCGTATTCGACGTACATCGGTCACCCTATTGCAGGAAAAAGTGGAGTACCAACAATGCCACAACGGCAAACACCACCAGAATCCGGTATTGAATCATCTCGCCATGCAGGGAGGAAAGTCTTCGTCCGGAGGCGATGGTGCCCCGGCTCAGGCCGTCCAGCCCCCCGTCGATGACCTTCCGGTCGTTGAAGCTGCAGGCCCTGGACACCATACCGTATACGATCCGGTCCAGCAGCCATCGATACATCCGATCCAGGTACCACCGTTCGGCAAAAAGTTTTTTCAGAGCGGGCATGCGCTCGACGAACCCCACTTGGGCGGCTCCGGGCAGGCCGAACTCCAGGTAGGCCAGCGCCACGCCGGCACTGGCCAGTCCCAGCGCGGCATACAGCAGCCAATGCGGGCCGTGTCCCCCTGCTGCCGCGCCTTCGAAGTGGAGAAAACGCTCCAGGGGTCCGTGTGCAAAGCCCAGAACCAATGTGACGGCAGCCAGCACCAGCAGGGGCCCCGCCATGGCCCGGTACTCCTGGCGGTGGGCGTGGGGATCGTGAGCTCCGTGTCCGCCGTCCTTGCCGTCTCCGTCGCCCTCCGGCTCCTGCCGCCGCGGGAATAGGACGATGAAAAGGAGCCGAAACGTGTAGTACGCGGTCAGGAAAGCGCCCAGCAAGCCGGCTGCCAGCCACACCGGATTGTCCAGCTCCGCCAACGCTCCGAGGATGGCCTCCTTGCTGAAAAAACCCGACAGCGGCGGGATTCCCGACAGAGCCGCAGCGGCGATCACCATGCACACCATCGGAATGTGCAGACCGCGCCCTCCCCGGCGGCCGATCTCGAACATATCGTTGGTCCCGAACGCGTGGATGAACACTCCCGAACAAAGAAACAGGAGCGCCTTGAAACCGGCGTGGGTGGTCAGATGGAACACTCCGGAAAAAAAGCTTCCGGCGGCGAGACCCATGATCATGAAGCCGAGCTGGCTGACGGTGGAGTAGGCCCAGACCTGCTTGATGTCCCTTGCCACCATGGCCATGGTGGAGGAGAGCAACATGCTCACCGTCCCGATGAGCAGAAATACCGTCATCGCCGTGGAAGACAAGCGGAAAAAGGGGAAAATCCGCGCGAACAGAAAAACACCGGCCGCCACCATGGTGGCCGAGTGCAGCAGGGCGCTGACCGGTGTTGGACCCTCCATGGCGTCGGGAAGCCACGTCAGCAATGGGAACTGGGCGCTCTTGCCTACGATGCCGCCGAAGATCAGCAGGGCTGAAAGGGTGATGACCGCCGGATCCATCCGCTGCAGGGGCGCCAGGCTGTTGAGCTCGAGGATGTCCAAATTGCCGAATTCCACCAGCACCACCAGCAGGCCCAGCAAAAAGGCCACATCCCCCAGCCGGGTCATGACAAAGGCCTTCTTCCCCGCCTCCGAGGCGGAAAACTTCTCGTACCAGAAACCGATGAGCAGATAGGAAGACAAGCCCACCAGTTCCCAGAACACATACAACTGCAGCAGGGTGGGCGAAAGGGTCAGGCTGATCATCGCCCAGGCGAAAAGGGACATAAAGGCATAGTATCGTGTAAAGCCCGGGTCGCCGGCCATGTAGCCCAGCGAATAGACCTGCACCAAAAAGCAGATCCCGGCGACGACCACGAGCATCAAAAGGCTGGTGGGATCCAGGAGGACACCGATGGGCACGGTGATCTCGCCGGATATCAGCCACGTTCCGACGAAACGGAGCGGCTCATCCGCATGCCAGTGCCGAACCAGCAAAAATACCGAGCACAGAAGGGAAACTCCCACCGCACCGATGGAAATGCCGGCGGACAACCGCCGCCGATTCCGGGTGCCGATCATCACCACGGCAAAAGCCACCAGCGGCAACACGGAACAGCATACCGCCGCCAGAAGACTCGTCTCTGTCATGGGACTGAATGTCATGGGTTCCTTTCGATGCCCTTCTTATTCCGTTTCGGGGCGGATCTTCCTCCTCGGCCCGTCCGTCGGTCCGTCGGTTCAGCGCTGCCTTGTGCTCGGCTCCGGCTCCAGCACCTCGGGATCCACCGATCCGGTCCTGCGAAAAACGGCGACGATCAACGCCAGGCCGACGGACACCTCGGCGGCGGCCACGGCCATGATAAACAGCGCCAGGGCCTGTCCGTCCATGTGCTGCCACCGCAGAGAGGCCCCCACGAAGGCGATGGATGCGGCGTTGAGGAGAATTTCCAGGCCCAGCAGCATCATGATCAGATTGCGCCGCGCCACCAGACAGACCACCCCCATAACGAACAGCAGTGTGGCCAGGGTCATGACGTGGCTGTACGGCACGATGCTCATCGGTCCTCCTCCGAAACGCCTTTGTCGTTGTCTCTGCCCAGAAAAAGCACGCCGGCCAGGGCAATCAGCAACAGCAGGGAAACGATTTCCACGGAGAGCCAGTGGCGTTGAAACACATAACTCCCGAAGGCCGAGGGTGCGGCCACCGCGGTTTTCAGCAACCGGTCGCCTCCAGGCTGGGTGGAAACCGCCAGCAGCCCGACGACGGCCAGCAGCAGTCCCAGCACGGCTGCCGGCACCCACTGCCGGGCAGGGAAAAACCGTTCCTCGAGCCGTTCCACATTGAGCATCATCACGATGAACAAAAACAGGATCATGATGGCACCGGCGTAGATGATCACCTCCAGGGCCGCCAGCAGCGGCGCCCCCAACAGGTAAAACAGCAAGGCGCTGCCGAAAAAAGACAACACCAGATAGACGACGGCATGCACCAGGTTGCGCCGGGTGATCGCCAGGGCGGTCGAGGCCAGGATCACCAGGGACAGCAGATAAAATAGGGCACTGTAGAGGTTCATCGCTGCCTGGCCTTCGGTTTCGGGTTTCGGGTTTCAGATGGCCGCAAGCATTTGGTTTCTTTACTGAAAACTGAACACTGAAACCTGATTCCCGGCCGTTTCGGCCGGGAATCAGGGCATGTTGCTGCGCACGTTGACCGGTTTGTCCTCCCGTTCGTGCTCGCCCTTGTCCCGATCTCCGGTGCGGATGCCCGCCCACCGGTAGAAATTGTAGGTTTTGTCCTTGCCGGAGTGGTCCACCAGAAGGTCCTCTTTTTCATAGACCATGGAGAGGATCTCCCGCTTGACGTGCTCGAACTGCGGCGTCAGCTGGATGGCCGAGGTCGGACAGGCCTCCTCGCACAGGCCGCAGTAGATGCACCGGCCGAAATTGATTCGGAACCACCGGGCGTATCGCCGTCCGTTGTCATCTTCGGCCGACTGCATGGAAATGCAGCTCACCGGGCATGCAGCCGAACAAAGATAGCAGGCAACGCACCGCTCGTTGCCGTCCGGATCCCGGGTCAGCACGATGCGGGCCCGGGAGCGCTCGGGCAGCGTGCGTTTGTACTCCGGGTATTCCTCGGTGATCGGCTTCCGGAACAAATGGCGGAAGGTGGTGACAAACCCCTGCCCCAAAGCGTTCAGCGCTTCGCCGATCTCGGAAATGGTGCGAAACCGCTGGGGCGGAACGGGTTTCAACTTCCGGTAGTGTCGTTCATCTGGGTTCACTGTTCGTTTTCCGTTGCTTTCTGATACCGCTGGGAGGCGCTCTCTATAGCAGCACCACCGCTCCGGTTATCACGATGTTGGCCAGCGCAGCCGGAATGAGCACCTTCCACCCCAGGGCCATGAGCTGATCGTAGCGCAGCCGGGGAAGCGTCCCCCGCACCCAGATCATGACCAGCGCCACGACGATGATCTTGATCAGCAGCCACAGCGGTCCCGGCAGCAGCGGTCCCCTCCAGCCACCCAAGAAAAATACGGCGATCAGCGCGCCCAGCACCTGCATATGCACGTATTCCCCGATGAAGAACATGCCGAAACGCATCCCGCTGTACTCCGTGTGGTAGCCGGCTCCCAGTTCGTTTTCCGCCTCGGGCAGGTCGAAGGGAATCCGCTTGCTCTCGGCCATGGCGCTGACGACGAAGATCACGAAGGCCACCGGCTGCACCAGAATGAAGGGATACGAGGCCTGGGCATCCACGATGTCCACCAAGCTGAGGGATCCGGCCAGCATCACCACCGGAACGATGGAAAGTCCCAGCGCCAGCTCGTAGCTGATCATCTGGGCGGCACCCCGGATGCCCCCCAACAGGGCAAACTTGGAATTGGACGCCCAGCCGCCCAGAGCCACGCCGTAAACACCCAGCGAGGACATGGCAAACACGAAGAGAAGGCCGACATTGAGGTCCGTTACGACCATGGGCACCTGCCGGCCCCAGAGGGTGATCGTCGGGCCGAAGGGCACCACCGCGGCCATGAGCATGGCCGTGACGGCCACAACGGCCGGGGCCAGCAGAAAAATGGTGCGGTCGGCGGCTTCGGGTACGATGTCCTCTTTGGTCATCATCTTGATGGCGTCCGCAATGGGCTGTAAAAGGCCGAAAATGCCCGCTCGGTTGGGACCGTACCGAATCTGGAGCCGCCCCAGCAGTTTGCGTTCCGCCCACACCAGATAGGCGGCCAGAAACAGCAATACGCCCAGCACGAGGCCGATCTTGACCAGCAATACGGCGAATCCGGCAATCCAGGCGATCATCTCAAGCATCCGCTCGGTTTTGGGTTCGAAGCCATCTCAAAATTGTCTTTTCGCCCCATCTCGGCGTCGGGTCCTCCTCCTTGAGCTTGAACCAAAATCCTAATTTTGAGATCGCTTCTCGTCATCTCGGGGGCGATTCCTTGACCGGAGCGTTTTCTCCGACAGGTTGTGCTTTTCGGATGCAGTCCCTCTCGATCCGCAGACGCGTGGCCCCCAGCCGCTGCCAGGCGGCGTCCCGATGCCGCGGGATCACGAGGGTTCGGCGCGCCATGTTTTCCACGATCTTCACCGGCAGGACCAAGCTTCCGCCGCCGGCATCGATTTCCAAAAGGTCGCCGTCGGACAGCGGCACACGCCCCGCTTCTTCGGGGTGCATCCAAACCGTCGGTGCCGTCTCCTCCGCGCTCAGCCAGGGAGATCGCGAGGAAAGGACTTCGGTGCCGAAAGTGCGATCCACCGCGATCACTGTCAGCATGGCTTCGTCTCCCGCGGCGCCGGAAAGGGCGGTTCGTTCAGGCGCAAACCGCAGCGCGCTCGGATCGGGAAGAACGGCTCGCGTTCCGCTTTGTTTGTCCGTGTCTGGCGGCAGGCGAACCCATTCCGAAGCCCCCTTGACTTCGGCAGGACTCAGCCGCGTGAGCGTTTGTCCGGAAGCGGCCGCCTGGCCGCCCGGGACCTCCTCCATGAAAACCCGCGGGGGATGGCCACCGCCGCCGGTCTGGGATACGGGAATACCGCCCCTGTGTGCTCCCCGCACGATCTGGATCCTTCCCTCCTGGTTGATCCATGTCCCGCCGGTTTCGAACACGGTGGTCGAGGGAAGAAAGACATCGGCGGCGGCCGCCGAATCGGTGTCCAAATAATCCAGCACCACCAGCAGGTCGAGCTTCCGCATGGCCGCCTCGATCCGGCCCCGGTCGGGATACAGCCCCAACGGATCCGCTTCGACGGCGACAAGGGCCCGGATCTCTCCGCCTTCGATCCGGGGCAGCAGTTCTTCCAGGGAAGCGGCTTCCGTACCGGCAAGAGCGGCGCCAAAACCATTGGCCCCCGGCATAAGGTAGAATAGACCGGCCCTGCGGCCCTGCGCCTTCATCAAAGCGGCGAAGTCCGCTGCCAAACCGATTGCGGCGGCATCCGTGACGTCCGTACCGCAGACAACGGCGGGGCGGCGGCTGGTGCGCAGCGCCGCCACCGCCTCCGGGGGCGGAGGCACGGACGGCTCGGCCAGTTGATCGGTAAAAGACCGGACTGTCGGATCCGCGCCACGGGCCGTTTCTCTGTCGCCTGCCGCGCCGACGAGGGATCGGATGCACTCCGGCAGGTCTTCGATCGCAAGCGGAACATGGTGAAAGTCCAGCGGCAGCTCCACCGGCCGGGGATCGAAAACGAAAACCGGAGCCCCCTGCCGCCGCGCCTGCCGCAGGGCCAGAGCGGCCATGGGCGCCTCACCCAATGGATCGGCGCCGAAGACGAGCACGCAGTCGGCCGCTTCCAGCTCCCGCAGCGAAAGAACGAGGTCATCGCCCAAAAGCGACACAGCGGCGGCGACGTTTTCCCGCGCGCGGCGCTCCAGCCAGAACAGCGGATCCGCCCAGCCGTTGGCGCGGCAAATCCCGGCTACGGCTTTCAGGGTCTCTAGGCCGGCGCGTTCGGAGCCCAAACAGGCGACCGCTTCGGATCCAGCGGTTTCCGCAACGTGCAGCAAGCGGTTCCGTGCAGCGGCGCAGGCCTCGCCGACGGTGGTTGCCTCGCCGTCGACCCGGGCCGCGCGGGGCCGCGATGCTTCGTTGGTATAGGGGAACCCCCAACGGCCCCGGTCGCAGATGAAATGGCCGTTGACCGCCTTGGCGTATCGGGCCTCCACCCGGGCCACCTCCCGGTAGCGCGCACCGACGGTGACCGAACAGCCCAGGGAACAGTGAATGCATACCGAAGGTCCGCGCTGCAGGTCCCAGCGCCGTCCGAAATAGCGGGCCGGCTTGTCCGTGAAAACGCCGGTGGGGCAGATGTCGATGAGGTTTCCCGAAAAGGGGTTTTCCAGGGTTCCCTCGCGCTCTCTTCCGAAATACACCCGGTTTCCGATGCCGGTGACGCCGAGATCCCGGTATCCCGAAAACTCCCGATAATACCGAACGCAGCGGTAGCACTGGATGCAGCGATTCATCTCGTGCTGGATCCGGGGGCCGAGGTACTGGTCGAGGTGGGTGCGCTTGTTGCCCAGGTAGCGCCGCAGACCGTGGCCGCCGGAGACAGTCATGTCCTGCAGCAGGCAGTGGCCGCCCTCGTCACAAACCGGGCAGTCATGGGGATGATGAAGCATGAGCCACTCGATGACGTGCCGGCGCATGGCGACGGCTTCCGGATCGTCGGTGGAAACCACCATGCCTTCCTCTACGTCCAGCATGCAGCTCATCTGTACGCCCTTGCGGGTCCCATCGACGATCTTCACGGCGCACACCCGGCAGGCTCCCACGGAACCCAGCGCCCGGTGGTAGCAAAACCGCGGGATCATGATCCCAAGAGCCTCGGCGGCCTCGATGACCTTGGTTCCCTCGGGAACTTCGATCCGCCGGTTGTCGATGGTCAGTGTAGGCATAAAAATGCGTTCGTCGGTTGCGGTTATTGGCAAATGGCGTCCGGAACAACGGCATTTTCTTTTGCCGCGGATTTCACGGATTCCACGGATGTATCGGTCATCTGCTTACTGATTACTGCTCACTGCTTACTGATTACCGTTTGTTCACCACTGGTTCTCCAGCCCCCGCCGTTCGATCGCCGCCGTCACGATCGCTTCCGAAACGGGCACCCCTTCCCTTCGATGTGGGCGACGATCTCCTCTTCGTAGAGATCCAGCAGGCTCTCCACCGGCGCGATGCCGCCCGGGGAGAATGCACAGTAGGCGTAGCTCATGTCCCGGCACAGCTCCCGCAGCGCCCCGATCATTTCCGGCTCTCCCTGTCCGTTTTCGATGCGCCACAACAGGTCGCGCAGATAGGGAAAGCCCTCCCGGCAGGGAGTGCACCAACCGCAGGATTCGCGGGCGAAAAACTCCAGCAGATTCCACGTGGCGGCCACCAGGCAGTCGGTCTCGTCGAACACCATGATCGCCGCCGTACCCAGCCGGTTGCCCACCGACTTGAGGGAATCGAAGTCCATGGCAATGTGGTAGTGCTCCACCGGCAAAAACCCCGTGGATGCTCCGCCCGGCAAACAGGCCTTGAAGCGGCGGCCGTCCCGCATGCCGCCGGCATAGTCTTCGATAATCTCGCTTAGCGGGATGCCGATGGGCAGCTCGAAGCAGCCCGGCCGGTTCACCCTGCCGCTGACCCCGTACAGCTTGGTTCCGGCCCCGGACTCGGTAAGGGCCAGGCTTTGAAACCAGTCGGCCCCGTTTCTCAGGATATGGGGCACGCAGCAGAGGGTTTCCACGTTGTTGACCACCGTGGGCAGCCCCCAGAGTCCTTTCTCGGTGGGGTACGGCGGCGGCTGGGCGGGGTTGGGGCGTTTTCCCATCAACGCGTTGATCTGTGCGGTCACCTCGCCGCAGATGTAGCGACCGCCGCTGCGGTGTACGTCAATGTCGAAAGAAAAACCGCTGTCGAGAATGTTTTCCCCCAGGTACCCCGCCTCCCTTGCGATGCCCACCTCGCGTTCGAGAATGCGTGCCGCCGACTCGTATTCCGGCCGGATGAAGATGATGCCTTTCTCCGCCGAGGCCATGTAAGCGGTAAGCGCCATGCCCTCGATGAGCTGGTGGGGATCGGCGTGGATCAAAACACGATCCTTGAAGGTACCCGGCTCCATTTCGTCGGCATTGCAAATCAGAAACCGCGGAAACGGCGCGTCGTCGGCCACCGTTTTCAATTTGACGCCGGCCGGAAACGCCGCACCGCCGCGGCCCAGCAACACGGCGGCCGCTATTGTCTCCTTCAGAGAGTCCTGCGGGCCGGCGCCGAGGGTATCGGCAAGGGCGCGGTACCCCCCGCTGCTGCGGTATTCCTCCAAGGTGGCGATCCGGTCCGGATGCCGGTTTGCCAGCAGCACCTGAGGATACTCCTTTTTCGGCGTTGCACTCATCATCGATTCATCCGCTCGACGTTTCGTCCGCGGAACGGGCAGATTCGCGGAGCCCGTCCAGAATGGCGTCCACTTTTTCCGGCGTAAGATTTCCGTGCACCCTGCGGTTGACCAGCATGGCCGGGGAACGATCGCAGTAGCCGACGCAGCAGACCGGCAGCAGCGTGAACAGGCCGTCGTCGGTGGTCCCCCCCATGGCGATGTTCAACTTGCGGGCCAGATGGTCCCGCAGCTTCTCGTAGCCGTCCATCCAGCAGATCAGGCTGTCACAGACGTGAATCACGTAACGGCCCACGGGTTCACGGTAGATAAACGTGTAGAAAGTGGCCAGCTCGTCGATCTCCACTTCGGACATATCCAACAGCTGCGCCGCCTCGGCCACGGCCTCGTCACTCAGGTGGCCGTAGTGCTCCTGCAATGCCATCATCACGTCCACCGCCAGTTCCCGTGGATGGTCGGCGGTTTCAATTGTGCGCTCCAGTTTTTCCCGAAGGTCCGCAGGGAGCATATCCTTATCCGGTTCCTGTGGCGACGAATGCGGGATTGTCCCGACCCGTCCTCAGCAAATGGTCTTCACCGGCCGAGTGCCTCACCGGTCGATGTCCGGCAAAATATAATCGATGGAGCCGATGATGGCGATGAGGTCCGATATGGACCAACCTTGCGCCAGCAGCGGCATGATCTGCACGTTGGGGAATCCGGGCGTGCGGATCCGCATCCGGTATGCGTAGCCGAGCCCGTCACTGACCACGTAATAGCCTTGTTCGCCCCGGGGGATCTCGCAGGCGGCGAACGCCTCGCCGCGCGGTATCTTGGGACCCCGGGTCACGTTGATAAAGTGGTGGATCAGCGTTTCAATATCGTGGAGCATATCCTCCCGCTTCGGCACCACGTATCGGTAGTCGTCGGTCACGTATCGGCCGGGGGGCATCTGTTGTGCGGCCTGTTGGATAATCCGCAGGCTCTGCCGCATCTCCTCCACCCGCACACGGTAACGGTCGAAGCAGTCCCCGCCGTCGGCAGTGGGCACCTCGAAGTCGAAGGCGTCGTACCCCGAATAGGGAAAGGCCTTGCGCAGATCCCATTCGAGCCCGCAGGCCCGCAGGTTGGGGCCGCTCACACCCCAGTCGACGGCGTCCTCCAGGGATATCTTCCCGACGCCTTCCGCGCGGGCCCTAATGATCGGGTTGCGGGTCACCAGCGTTTCGTATTCGTCGATCCGTTTCGGGAAGATCTTCACGAAATCGTCCACGGCCTCTTTCCAGCCCTCCGGCAGATCGGCCGCCAGACCGCCGATGCGCAACCAGGAGGCGTGCAGCCGCCCCCCTGTGATGCGCTCGATGATGTCCAGGACCATCTCGCGTTCCCGGAAGGTGTAAAAGGTCGGGGTCATGGCGCCGAGATCGTGGGCGAAGGTGCCGAAAAACACCAGGTGGTTGCTGATGCGGTACAATTCGCTGAGCATCACGCGGACGACCTGCGCCCGATCGGGAACCCGGATCCCGGCCAGCCGCTCCACGGCCATGACATAGGGCAGATTGTTGGCCGCGCCGGCCAGGTAGTCCACCCGGTCCGTATAGGGAATGAACTGGTACCAGGTCTGCCGCTCGCCGATTTTCTCCGCTCCCCGGTGGTGATAGCCGATGTCCATGTCCAAGCCGGTGATTTCCTCGCCGTCCAGCGTGACGATGTATCGCATCAAACCGTGTGTGCTGACATGGTGGGGACCGACGTTGAGAACCAGCTCTTCCCTTCCGTCCTCCCGGGTTCTTTTCACGTACATCGCCCCGTCCTGCGGCTGCCTCCGGCGGGCGTCCTGTTCGGTGTACGGCGGCATCTCCGTGGCACGGCCCGGATGGCTCTTGCGTAGCGGATGCCCCTCCCAGTCATGTGGCATCAACAATCGGCGCAGGTCGGGATGGCCCCGAAACCGAACCCCGAACATGTCGAACACCTCCCGCTCGTACCAGTTGGCGGACGGCCAGATGTCGGTGATGCTGGGGATTTCCGGATCCGGTCCGTGAAGCGGAACCTTCACTCGGACCCGTGACGGCGGTTCGAAGGACGTCAGGTGATAGACGAGGTGGTAATCCGGAAAGCGATCCGGCTGCCTGCGGGCGGATTCGTCTACGGCGGTGAGATCCTCCAGCCGGCGGAAGGCGGGTGAAGCCTCGGCCTTCAGGTAGCGGAGCAGATCGGAGACCGTTTCCGGGCCGGCCTGCAGGGTGAGCATATCCGAAGTGACGTCCATGGGCGTGACCGCATCGCCGAACCGTTCCAGAACGGCGTCGGAGAGTTCGATCTCCCGCCGGCCGAGCTCGATGCGGGCTGCCGGCGGCGCCCACATTCCTTCCGTGCGACTATCGAAAAAATGAGGTGTGGTGGAAGTCCCCCGGATGGCCGTACCTTCCATTCCGGGTCCGCGCGGGTCCCGGCGCTTGGTCTTGCCGTCCACGAGAACGGGACGGATGGTGCCTTGCGTCCCCCCGCCCAAGTGAAAGATCGAACGGGCGGGGCGCTCTTCGGTAATTTTCTCCTGGAGCATGACCAACGATTTCAGCACGGCCTCCGGCCGCGGGGGGCAACCCGGAATGTACAGGTCCACCGGCAGGATCTGGTTGACCCCTTGCACCACGCTATAGACATCGTACATGCCGCCGGTATTGGAACACGACCCCATCGAGATCACCCACTTGGGCTCGGGCATCTGTTCGTACAGACGGAGAACCACCGGCGCGATCTTCTTGAACACGGTTCCGGACACGATCAGCAGGTCCGCCTGACGGGGTGAGGGCCGCAGCACCTCGGCACCGAAACGGGCGATGTCGTAGCGCGGGGTCAGCACGGTGGCTTCCTCGACGAAGCAACAGCTGAGGCCGAAAAACATGGGCCAAAGGCTGCGGGCCCGCGCCCAGTTCAGCACGGTGTCCACGGCAGAGAGTCCCATTTCTATTTTCGGGTGGACTTGGGACCCCACTCCAAACCCCCTTTGCGCCAGATGTAGACGAGCCCGGCAATCAGCACGGTGATAAAAAAAGTGATCTGCAGCCAGCCCGCCCATCCCAGCCCCTGCCAGGCCACTGCCCACGAGAAGATGTAGGCCCCCTCCACGTCGAAGATGAGGAAAAAAATGGCGACCAGAAAAAAAGGAATCGGATAGTGCAGACGGGCCGTACCGGTGGGAATGATTCCGCTTTCGTAAGGTATCAACTTGTTGCTTTGGTGTTTTTTCTCGCCGAGCCAAGCCGAAACGACCAGGAGAAGGACTGCCACCACCAGCACCGCCGCGGCAAATACGACGAGTCCAAAAATGCCGGGATGCCAAGGGGAAAGCGTTTCGGGATGAAGGATCGGTTGCATGGGCGGTTGTCGGAGACGCCTTTTACCAGAGTTGGGCCGCCAGGCCGTTGTGAAAGCCTGCGTCAGAATGCCTGACGGCCAGCGCTTTGTCAAGCAAACGGGAAATGGGAAATGAAAGGGAATTGAGGGTTTCACCCGGTTTCGGCCGGCCGGCGATCATCTCCGGCGGGCCGGAACCGGGCAGAGGGAAAGGGCTACCATCCATACACCAAGTATTCGTGAATAGAGTCTGCGGCCTTCCGACCGGCTCCCATGGCGAGGATGACCGTTGCCGCACCGGTCACGATGTCTCCACCGGCCCATACGCCGCGTTTGAAGGTCTTGCCGGTATTGGGCTCGGTCATGATGTAGCCCCACTTGTTGAGTTGGAGATCGGAGGTGGACTGGGTGAGAAGCGGGTTGGCGCCGGAGCCGACGGCGACGATGCACAAATCGCATTCGATCTCCAGCTCGCTGCCCGGGATGGGAACCGGCCGGCGGCGGCCGCTGTCATCGGGTTCTCCCAGTTCCATCTGGATGCACTCCATGCCGGTCAACCGACCCTTCTCGTCGCCGATGTAGCGCGTGGGGTTGGTCAGCAGCATCATCTCGATGCCTTCCTCTTCGGCATGATGAATTTCCGCGGCCCTTGCGGGCATTTCCTGCCGCGATCGCCGGTAGACGATTCTCACGCTGTCGGCGCCCAGCCGCATGGCAGTGCGGGCGGAGTCCATCGCCACGTTTCCGGCGCCGAGGACCGTGACGTTCTTACCAATGGGAATGGGCGTGTCCACGTCCGGGAACTTGTAGGCCTTCATGAGGTTGGCCCGGGTGAGATATTCGTTGGCGGACAAAATGCCCACCAAATTCTCCCCGGGTATGTTCATGAACCGGGGTAGACCCGCACCAACTCCCAAGTAGATGGCATCGTATCCCTCTTCGAAGAGCTCATCGAGGCTGACCGTGCGGCCGACCACGGCATTGCATTCGATCTTCACACCGAGTCGCTCCAGAAAGTGCACCTCCTGGCCGACGATCGCTTTGGGAAGACGAAACTCGGGGATTCCGTAGACCAGCACGCCGCCGGCTTTGTGGAAGGCCTCGAAGATCGTCACGTCGTGGCCTTTCGCGATCAGGTCGCCGGCCACGGTGAGCCCGGAGGGGCCGGATCCGACCACGGCGACTTTCTTCCCCGTAGGAGGCAGTTTTGGAGGCAGCTCCCCGCTGCCGTGAGCCCGCTCGTAATCGGCGGCAAACCGCTCCAGATTCCCGATGGCCACCGGATCTCCCTTCTTGCCGAGAATGCACTCCCCCTCGCACTGAATCTCCTGGGGGCATACCCTGCCGCACACTGCCGGAAGCGCGTTCTTGCCCCAGAGGTTTCGAATGGCGGCGGTCATATCCCCTTCCAAAATGCATTGGATGAAGCCGGGGATATCCACGCTCACCGGGCAGCCCGATGTGCACCCGGGCTTCCGGCATTGCAGACAGCGGGAGGCCTCCATCTGCGCCTGTTCCATCGTGTATCCCAGCGGCACCTCCTCGAAATTCCGCCTGCGCACTTCCGGTTCCTGCTCGGCCATTGCCTGCCGGGGAATCGTCTTTTTCTTACCTGGCTTGTCTGCCATACATGCCTCCCTCTCATGGAAATCTGTTTCCGTCACCCTCACCGATCAGCCGCGGCCGCTACGTGCTGCGGTCAAACCGGGGGGATCCTCGACCGAGCGCCCGGTCAACCTTCTCTGCGGGCGGATTCATTGCCCTGCATCTAATGAGACAGCCCATCACCCCGGTTTCCGGGATTTCCGCTGGGCTACGACAAACGACGGGGACCCTTCCCAAGTGACCAGTCCTGCGAATTCGGATGCGCTCGCCGACGCCGGTTCGATGGACGATTACGGTAAATACGCTGACGAATGGACTAAACGGCGTCCCGAATGGTGCAGTAGCTCTCGTAGCACTGCTTTTCCTCTTCGCAATAGGCCTGCAGGCGCAGCATCAGCTCGTCGTAGTCCACCTTGTGCCCGTCGAATTCAGGTCCGTCCACGCAGGCAAATTTGGTCTCTCCACCCACGGAAACACGGCATCCTCCGCACATTCCCGTTCCGTCCACCATGATGGGATTCAGGCTGACCAGCGTGGGCACGTCGTACTCTTCGGTGATCTTGGATGCAAACTTCATCATCGGTACGGGACCGATAAGAATGGCCTGGTTCAAACTACCCTTTTCGCACATCTCCCGCAGCGGGTCCGTTACGAATCCGTGGTGTCCGTAAGAGCCGTCGTCGGTGCAAACGATCAGTTCGTTAGAAGCCTCCCGCATTTTGTCCTCCAAAATGAGAAGGTCTTTATTCCTGGCGCCGATGATGGCGGTCACGTGATTGCCCGCCTCTTTCATTGCCTTGGTAATGGGGTACAGCACGGCCACGCCGGTTCCACCGCCGACACAGACCACATTGCCGACCTTTTCGATGTGGGTGGGCTTGCCCAGAGGACCGATAACGTCCTGATACCCATCTCCGACCTGCAGGGTTTTGAACAGCGCAGTGGATTTCCCGACCACCATGTAGATCACCGTAAGGGTGCCCTTTTCGACGTTGGCTTCGGCCATGGTGAGGGGAATCCGTTCTCCCTCCTCGTTGGCCTTGAGGATCACGAACTGGCCGGGCTTGGCCTTTCTGGCAATCAACGGCGCTTCGATTTCATTGAGTATGACCGTTGCGTCGGCCATTTCCTCCCGATGGACGATTTTGAACATGGCAGCCTCCGTATTACGGGTATTTCCTCAAAGTGGTGGGACGATGCCGGAGATCCGGCGAATGTCCGAATGAACAGAACATATTTTTAATCACAGAGCCACAGCGAAATCAATGGCAAACATTGCCTCATTTACCAATAATGTGGTACATCGCCGTCCTCGTTCGTGTTGCCCGGCCACAAAGCGAAAACGGGGAGGAAGCCCGGATGAAACTCTTCGACAGCCACTGCCATCTGGACGATGCCGTCTTTGACGGAGATTTCCAGGCCGTGGTCTCCCGGATGCGAAAAGTGGGGGTACATTGTGCCGTTGTGGTCGGTGTGAACGAAGAAAGCTCTCGAAAGGCCCTCCGGCGCGCGGAGGATTTCCAGGGACTTTTCGCCTCCGTGGGCGTGCACCCCCACGATGCCGATAGCTGCAGCCACAGGGTCGTCGATCGGCTGCGGCGCCTTGCCGAAGGCGCAAAGGTGAAAGCCTGGGGTGAAATCGGTTTGGACTACAACCGGATGTATTCCCCGAAAAAAACGCAGGAAACATGGATGGCAAACCAGCTGGACGCCGCCCGCTCCCTCGACCTTCCGGTGATTTTTCACGAACGAGATAGCGGTGGAAGGTTTCTCGAACTGTTGCGCGCACATAGCCCCGACGGTGTGGAGGGGGTGGTTCACTGCTTCAGCGGCAACCGCTCCGAGCTCGATGCCTACCTCGACATGGGGTTGCACATCGGCGTCACTGGGATCATCACGGTGCGGGGCAGAGGAGCGGCGCTTCGGGAACTGGTCCGGCAAATACCGGAGGAACGCCTCCTGGTGGAAACCGACGCCCCCTATTTGACCCCGGTGCCCGAGCGCAACCGGCACCGGCGCAACGAGCCCGCTTTCGTACGATCGGTTCTGCTCAAGCTGGCGGAGGCACGGCAGGCAGAGCCGGAGGCGCTTGCTGAGGTGGTGTGGAAGAACACATGCCGTCTTTTCGGGGTGACGGAGAATAGCCCGGACATTCAGAGCACCAATACCGAAACCGGTCCGAACCGCCAAAGCGCGAATGATCCAATGACCCAAACGGCTGGCAGTAAATTATAGGATAAAAATCAAATCGGTGAATTCCATGGTTTGGAATATCCGAATTTCGGTCATTCGATATTGTTTCGAATTTCGATATTCGAATTTCGTGCTTTGTGGATCGACGCCTTTGGCTTGACGCAACACGAGACCGTATCCTTATGCCCGTAACTTGTGGGACAGAACACTAGGATAGGATTATCCGGGTTTTCCGCACTCCTTGCAGCGGCCGTCTGGTCCGATAACCCCGATGCAGTTGTCATCGCTGCAAAGCCGCCGGTTCTCCCAGTCGCTGTCTTCTTCATATTCATCCCCGGCACCTTCGCCGGCTGCGGCCGGGGGGGCGGCGGCGATGTCCTCCGATGGGGTGCTCGGTGCTTCCTTGGCCGGTGTGGGCGGCTCCGGGGTCTCGAAATCACCGTCGGGCCCATCATAGGGCCTTCCGCACTCCTTGCAGCGGCCGTCCGGTCCGATGACACCGATACAGCTTTCATCGCTGCAAAGCCGTCGGTTCTCCCAATCGATCTCCTCAGCGGACCGGTCATTCCAGTCTGCATCGCTCATTGCCTTCTCCAGGGGAACGTTCTCGATTGATTTGGCCGAGGGTGAAAGGGCCGCCCGGCGGTCGTCACGGGGTCCGCATCAGCTTGGATATCCGCATGATGGCCTGATTCATGGTGTCGAGGCGGCGGCACAGGAGGTCGATCAGATAGTCCTTGATTTTGTTGCCCAGCTCCGGTGTCACTTTTTCAAAGAAATCCTTTCCCATCTTCAATGTGAGGACATCCTCGTTGGCAACCACATTGCTTCGTCTCGGCCTGTTCGAAAAACGGGACATTTCCCCGAACACCTCCCCCGGGCCGATTTTGGCCAAGCGGATATTCGCACCCTCCTCATTCTTGGTGATGAGGCAGCTTCCGGTGAGCAATAAAAAAATCGAACGATCGGCATCGCCCTCTTGGATGATCAGATCTCCTTTTTTGTATCCGAGAGTGGAGTACTTCATCTCGGAAAACATCTTCTTTTCCTGTTCCGAGAAATTCTGGAAAAACGGGAGATCGAGCATCGACTCTTCGGTGGACATATCGGCATCCTTTCGAAAAAAACAAGTGGGGGGGCCGGAATGGTTTTTTTTATGATAAATCATTTGATATTTCAACTTCTTTTCCATTCCATTCCGAAAACTCTACCGCTGCGGCAAGGCGTTTCGGTTACCGACCGCCAGAGGGACGACCGTTTCGGTGCCGCCGGGGTCGTTGCCCCCGGGCCGGCTTTGTGGTAGACACCGGCGCGTCTGTACGACGCAGCGCGCATTGCCGGACCGGGGAAACCATGGAAAACGGGAAAACAGAGATGAGGCGGCTTGGAACATCGCTGAAGTGGTATCTCCTCAAGCTTCCCTGTCTCTTTCTGTTGATGGTGGCCGGATATCTTCTGGAGTGGGTCGTTTCCCTGCCCTTCATTCTCGCCTGCCACTGGGACCGCCCCCGGGATTTCATTATCCGGGGCAGAAAAGGCTATCGGTTTCCGGTCCGGAAAAACCGGTTTTGACGCTGGCCTCATGATCTACCTGAAACTATTCCTGACAGCCGTCTTCTGGGGAGGAACCTTCATTGCGGGCAGGTCTCTCGGCGGGCATGTGGATCCTTTCTCCGCCGCCTTCTTCCGCTTTGTCATCGCCTCCATTTGCCTGGTGGCCGTCACCTGGCACAGGGAGGGCCGCCTGCCGATGCCCGGCTCCCGGCAGTGGCTGCCGCTGGTGGTATTGGGTATGACCGGGGTGTTCAGCTACAATGTTTTGTTTTTCAAAGGACTCAGCCTGATCGAAGCCGGGCGGGCTTCCGTGATCATTGCCAACAATCCTGTTTTTATCGCGCTGTTTTCGGCAATCCTCTTCCGGGAACCCCTTCGGCCATCCAAGGCTATGGGGGTCGTGCTGTCGGTGTTCGGGGCCTTGGTGGTCATCACGCGCGGTGAGTTTGCCGCGCTGCTGTCCGGCGGCTTCGGTTGGGGGGAAATCTATATCTTCGGCTGCGTGGCAAGCTGGGTCACCTACTCATTGGTAGGAAAGGTCGTGATGCGCGAAATCCCGCCGCTGGAGGCCGTATCCTATGCATCACTGATCGGGGCCGCGGCCCTGGCCGTCCCGGCCTGGATGGAGGGGATGCCGAAGGCACTTTTCGCTTACCGGGCGGTGGACTGGCTCAACCTGGCCTATCTGGGCGTCTGCGGGACGGTGCTGGGCTTTGTTTGGTACTATCAAGGAATTCGGAAAATCGGTGCCATACGCGCCAGTCAGTTCATCAACTTCGTACCCGTCAGCGCCATCGTGCTGGCCTTCCTGCTGCTGGGAGAGCCGGTCACGCCGTCGCTGGTTGCGGGCGGGGCACTGGTGGTCTGCGGGGTCTACCTCACCAACCGTCCCGAGTCCAGCGCCTCGGCGGCGCAGGGGGCGGACGGAGGCAAGCCGTGAGCCGTAGGCATAGCCGGCAAGAAGGTGAGAAGCTGAGAAGTTCGGAAGGTTGGAAGGGCAGTGAGCCGCAAGGATCGGTCCCTCACGTCCCCTGCAGAAACGAGCCGATAAATCGTCTCACGGCGTTTTTTCCCCGGAAAATGCCGTAATGGCCTTCGCAGAGAATATCGGCCTCCATGTCCAGCAGCTTCCGGAGAGACCGGAGATACGCGTTGCGGTCGGAAAGCAGCGAGGGGTGCAACGGCCCGTGCACGTCCTGTCCGAAAAGAACCCGTTTGCCGTCGATTTCCGACAAATAGACCACGGAACCGGGGGAGTGGCCGGGGCAATGATAGGCGGTGATTTCCCCGCTGCCGACGGTGAACCGCCCTCCCTCGCCCCGGATCCGGATATCCACGGAAACAGGCGCCATGGCGGCCCCGTACCAGTTGGCCGCGGTGACCACTGAATCCCCCTCTTCCAAAAAATCGGCCTCTCTTTCGTGAAGGACGATCCGGCACCCAAAGGCGTCCCGGACGGCCGCCGCACCGCCGGTGTGATCGTAGTGACAATGGGTGAGGAACAGGTAGTCCAGCTGAACCGTATCGGGCAGGCAGGTGGAGATGCTGGTGTGGACCTGCCGGTGTGCAACCCCCGTACCTGCGTCGACAAGGGCGGCCGTGTCACCGAACCTTACGAGATAGATGGCCGCGTCCGTCGGGTCCGTGATGCCCTCTCCGGCCACCTGCCACAAATTCTCCA
>JAJDOA010000070.1 GCA_022340405.1 Desulfobacteraceae bacterium
CCGCACTTCTCGACGGCTCCCGAGATCCTCTGGCAGTCCTCTTCCCCGGGGGATCGAAATCGCTGGTGGCCTCCATCTACCAGGGCAGCCCGATCGTAGACGCCTGCAACCGCATCACCGCATCCGTGATCCAGGCATATGTAGAGCATCGGCTCCGACGGGATCCGGAAGCCGATATCACCCTGCTGGAGATCGGGGCCGGAACCGGCGGAACCAGTGAGGCCGTACTCCAGGCCGTTGCGGGCTACGCTCGAAATCTCCGCTACCTCTACACCGATGTGTCCAAGAGCTTCACCGAGCACGGCAGAGAGCGACTGGGGCGGCGGTATCCCTTTATCTCCTGCATTCCGCTGGATATCGAACAGAACCCCCTCGCGCAGGGATTCGAGGCGGACAGCGTGGATTTGGTATTCGGCGCCAACGTGGTCCATGCCACACGGCGCATCCCCGGAACCCTCCACCGGATCAAGCGGCTTCTCAAGGCAAACGGGCTCTTCATTCTCAATGAAGTCACCCATCTCGAGACATTCAACACCCTGACGTTCGGACTGACGGAAGGCTGGTGGCGGTTCGAGGACGAGGATATCCGCATCCCCCATTCGCCCCTGTTGACGGCGGACGGGTGGGAAGCGGAACTGGCCGCCTCCGGATTTCAGGTCGTGAAGCGGTATCCCTACCCGCCGGATGCATCGGAGAAACCCCGCCAGTGCATACTGGTGGGGCAAAGCGACGGCCAGGTGGTCTGCCGGCAGCAAGAAAAGGCGGCACCGGGAAAAACGGCTGCCGTTGCATCGGCCGGGCCGTCGGAGGAAACCAGGCCCGCCCCCGAGGGGGGTCTTCTGCGCAAGCATGCGGAGGATTACCTGCGGAAGGCCATCGGGGGCGTGCTGAAACGGCCGGCATCGGCCATCGACGTCGACACCACCTTTGAACGGTACGGTATCGACTCCCTGCTGATCCTGGAGATCAACAAACGATTCGAAGCGGATTTCGGGAATCTTCCGACCACGCTGCTGTTTGAAA
This sequence comes from Desulfobacteraceae bacterium, assembly GCA_022340405.1. GTDB lineage: Bacteria > Desulfobacterota > Desulfobacteria > Desulfobacterales > JAJDOA01 > JAJDOA01. The sequence continues at coordinate 1,024 of JAJDOA010000070.1, forward strand.
ACAGGACGGTCCGGCGGCTGGCCGACTATTTTTTGTCCAGGCACGAAACGAGGCTGAATGCGATGGTCGGCACGGCACCACGGCATGCTTCGGGACAACCGCCTCCCGAGACGTCCTCCCTCGAGGACACCGACCCGGAGCAGGACAAGCCGCATCCCCTTGCAACGCCCCGACCGACCCCAGGCGTTCGCGTCACCGCCCCAGCACCCGATATCGCCGTCATCGGTATGAGCGGCCGGTATCCCATGGCCGAGACCTTGGATTCATTTTGGGAAAATCTGAAAAACGGTCGGAACTGTGTCCAGGAGATACCGGCAGAGCGGTGGGACTGGCGCCGGCATTTCGATCCCTCTGCATTTGGAAAGAGGCGGGGCATCTACAGCAAGTGGGGTGGATTCATCACGGACGTGGATAAATTCGACGCTCCGTTTTTTCGTATCTCCCCCCGGGAAGCCAAGGCCATGGATCCGCAGGAGCGGCTGTTTATGGAGTGTGCCTGGTCGGTCTTCGAGGACGCCGGATACACCCGGGATGCCATGGAGGCGGAGAGGATCGGAGGGGAGGTTGGGGTTTTCGTCGGGGTGATGAACGGCGACTACGAATGGATGAGCGGGGCTCTCGGTACCGCTGTCGATGCGGTGGACCCCCATCTGGCCTACTGGTCCATCGCCAACCGAATCTCTTACCACATGAATCTCCAGGGCCCCAGCATCGCCGTGGATACGGCCTGCTCCGCCTCTCTGACGGCGGTCCACCTGGCCTGCGAAAGCCTCCGAAAGGGCGAATGCCGGATGGCCCTGGCCGGAGGCGTAAACCTGATTCTGCACCCCAGACACTACGAACGGCTGTGTCGCATGCAGATGCTGTCCAAGGAAGGGCAATGTCGAAGTTTCGGTGCCGGTGCCGACGGATTCGTGGACGGGGAAGGGGTCGGGGCGGTGCTGTTGAAGCCTCTGGACCGAGCCGTTGCCGATGCGGATTCCATCTATGGCGTGATCTTGGGGTCCGCCATGAATTCCGGCGGGAAAACCAGCGGCTACACCGTTCCCAACCCCAATGCCCAGGCCCGTCTGATCCAAAAGGCCCTGAAACAGGCAGGTGTGAAACCGGAAACCGTCAGCTACGTGGAGGCGCACGGTACAGGCACAGCCCTCGGGGATCCGGTGGAGGTCGGCGGGCTCAGCAAGGCCTTTGGCGCCCGCACGACCCAAACCGCCTATTGCGCCATCGGATCGGTTAAATCCAACATCGGGCATCTGGAATCCGCCGCCGGTATCGCCGGACTGACCAAGGTGATGCTGCAGCTCAAGCACCGGCAATTGGTCCCCTCCATCCACTCGGATCCGCCGAATCCCCACATCGACTTCGACCCTTCCCCTTTTTACGTGCAGAAGACCCTCACGAACTGGGATGCCGACGGGCCCCGCCGGGCCGCCGTGAGCTCCTTCGGGGCCGGCGGTGCCAACGTGCACATGGTCGTCGAAGAATACAACGGGGGCGAAGGCCCAGCGGCGGAAGACCAGGGGAGAGGAGGGGAAGGCGAGCCCCGGCTGTTCGTGCTGTCGGCCAAGGACGAGGAGCGGCTGAGGGAATATGCCCAAAACCTCGTTCGGTTCCTGGATGCGGCGTTGAAAACCGATCCCCCTCCCCTCCGGCTGGGCGACATGGCCTACACCTTCCAAATCGGACGAGAGGCGATGGAGACCCGGCTGGCCGTCGTGGCCGACGATCTCCAGGAAATCCGAACCGGGCTCGAAAGCTACCTCAACGGGGAAGAAAGGCCGGACCACCTGCATGTGGGCACCGCCGACAAACGGTCCTTGAACCCCGATCTTCTCACCGGCGGAAGAGTCGGCCAAACCTTTGTGCGCATGCTGCTGGAAGAACGGGACCTCGACCGCGTGGCGCAACTTTGGACCCTGGGTTTGGACTTCGACTGGTCTCAATGGTACCGGCATGGGCACCCGATGCGGATTTCGGCACCCACCTATCCCTTTGCCCGCAACCGCTACTGGCTGTCGAGAGCCCCTTTTGCTCCGGAGGGATCGGAAAGGGGAATCGCCCCCTTCCTCGATCGGGTGCACCCGGGATTCAGCGTGGATCGGGGGGTGTGGTTCGAGAAATCCCTGGATCCGGACCATCCCCTGATCCGGGACCACGCCGTGGACCATCGACGGATCCTGCCGGGTTCCGTCTACCTGGAAATGGCGTGTGAAGCCGCCCGATCGATCCGCCCGAATGCCCGCTTTCGCCTGGCCCGGGGAGTGTGGCCGCGCGCCCTGGTGTTTGGCGACCAGCGGGAGGATGTCCTGATCCAGATCACGGAATCGCCATCCGCAGGATATCGCTACGCGGTCCGGCAGGGCCGCGGGGATGCATCGGTCATCTACGCCCAGGGAGAGATCCGTTTCGACGGGCCGTCCCTGCCCTCCAATCCGCAACTGCCCATTGGGGAAATCCAGGCCCGCTGTTCCGCGGAAATGACGGGAGACGACTTCTACCGGGCGATCCAGGAGGCCGATATCCGATACGGACCCCATTTCCAGGGGCTTTCGATGTTGTGGACGAATCCGGATGAAGCCCTAGGGCGGATCTCCCTGCCGGAAGAGCAGCAGGAGATGCAGTCGTCTTTACTGCATCCCGTTTTCGTGGACAATGCCTTTCAGGTCGTCGCAGGCCTGCTGATGTCGGAGCCCTCTTCGTTTCCGGGACCGGTCATGCCCTTTTCGGTGGATGAAGTGGCGGTGTTCCGGAGGGTTCCGACAACCGGGTATGCCCATGTGAAGAAGCTGGGGCCTCTCCGTTTCAACCTGTGGATCACCGACGATTCCGGGACCGTTTGCGCGACGATCCGGGAAGTGAACTTGAGAGTGTCGACCCCGAAAGCCTCCCCTTTCCTGTACCGGCCCGTCTGGAATCCGGGTCCGCCGCAGGAAACACCACAGCCACTCGATGCGGAGGGGTCAGCGGCCGGAAGGGAGCCGGTGCTCGTCCTGTACCCCGAATCCCGATCCTGGCTGCTGTCGGGAATCGAGAGAACAAATCCGGCGGCGAGGGTGTTCAACATTCGGCTGGGTCGCGAATCGAAGCGTCTCTCCGATGCTCACTGGTCCGTAGACGGCAGCGACCCGGATGCCTTGGCCGCGTGCCTGAAAGATGTGAAGCTGCCCGGAAGGGTCTATCACCTGGGCGGCCTTGCGTGCGGTGCCGAAGGGGTCGACGAAGCGGGGGAATCGGCAAATCGGGAGCAGGTCGGACTGCTCTCGCTGTTCCGGGCGGTCAAGGCTCTGCAGGACAGGGGAGTGGCCGACAACCCCATCGAGTGGAAGATCTTCACCGCCGATGCCCATGACCCCTTCCACCGAGGGAAAGTGGATCCGTTTTCGGCCGCCATCCACGGATTCGCCCGTTCCGTTGCCAATGAACATCCCAAATGGCGCGTTTCCTGCACGGATGTGGATGCAGCGGACATCCCTGTGCCCGCGAGCGGAAACGGTGCATTGTTCCGCTTCTGGGAGGACACCGATACCGTTTCGGCCGGAAACGGGTTCACGACACGGGCGATTCGAAACGGCCGGATCCATGTCCGGCGGTTCGAGCCGATCCGGCCGTCCGCCGACACCCGGGGCCTCTTGAAACCCAACGGCGTCTACCTGATCGTTGGAGGCGCCGGCCGCATTGGAAGGGTTCTGAGCGACCACCTGGCCCGTGCCGTCAAGGCCCGTCTCGTCTGGATCGGCAGGCGGCAGGTGACTGCCGACATCCAGGAGGAAATGACCCGCATCGAAGCCGCCGGCGGCCGGGTTCGCTATGTTCAAGCCGATGTCACGGAACACGAATCGCTGCGCGACGCAGTGGACCGGTCCAAGGCCCACTACGGGGGACTGCAGGGGGCGTTCCACTGCGGTATGGAAGAGAACGTGCAACTGATCCGGGACATGGATGAAACGGCCTTTCGGGCCGTTCTAGCACCGAAAATCAGGGGAAGCCTGATCCTGTATCGGGTGTTGGCCTCGGAACCCCTGGATTTTCTCATCTTCTTCTCTTCCGTCCAGGCGCTCATTGGCGACCGGGGTGTCGGTCCCTACGCAGCCGGGTGCTCTTTTCAGGACGGCTTCTCGCAAAACCGGCGCCCGGCGGGCGCCTTTCCGGTGATCAGCATCGACTGGGGATACTGGAAAACGGCCCTGGACGAGCAGCCGCTAGAGCGGAAAGGCCTGATCCGATCCCTGGGCTTCCATGCCATCGAAGACGATCAAGGTGCGGATGCGGTCCAACACATCCTTTCCCTCGGACATCCCCAGGTTTTGGCCGTAAAGGCTGCGGACCGGCTACTGGAAAGACTTCAAGCGGATACGGGGGTGTACTGGCAATCCTTTCCCACCTTGTTTCCATCGATCCTTTCGGAAACGGCGGACCATGCCATGGTTTCGCCGCCGGGAAGCGGGGATAGGGAAAGGATGCAGCAGGCATTCGAGGAATTGAATGCCCTCGGCGCAAAACGGTTGTTCCACGTGCTCCACGAGATGGGAGCCTTTCCGCCGCCGGACACGTGGGTGGAGGTCTCGGAGCTCAAGGCGCACCTCGGGATCCTTCCAAAGTACAATCGGCTGGTCGATACGTTCATCGATATCCTGACCCGTTGCGGACGGATCCGGCGGGAGGAAGACCGGCTGACGGTCGCGGTCCCCGTCGAGGCGACGGACCGGGCGATCCCGGACCGGGAGGTTCCGGAGATGGCCGATCACGTTCGCCTGCTTGAGACCTGCCTGAACCGATACCCGGAAATTCTGCAAGGGGCGGTTCCGGCCGTGGAGGTGATGTTCCCGAATGCCTCCTCCGACCTCATCAAGGGAATTTACAGCGGGAATCCGGCCGCCAACCATTACAACCGGTTGGTTGCCGCTGCCGTCGGCTCCTTCATCCAGGCCAGAAAGCGACATCTGCGGCCAAACGAACGCATCCGAATCCTCGAAGTCGGTGCCGGAACCGGCGGCACCACGGCGGCCGTGCTCCCGGCCGTTCAATCCGCTGGCGTCCCGGTGGACTACGACTATACGGACATTTCAAAAGGCCTCCTGCGCACGGGCCACCAGCGGTTTGGCCATCTCTACCCCTTCGTCCGGTTCCGTACCTTCGATGTGGAAACCGACGTCCGCCTGCAGGGTTTCACCCCAGGCGGCTACGATCTGGTCTTGGCGGCCAATGTACTGCACGCCACGAAAAACATGAACCAAACGCTGGAAAACGCCAAACGGCTGCTCAAGACCCACGGGTTGCTGGTTTGTAACGAATTGACTCAGGCCCCGACCCATATCCTGCTCACCTTCGGACTGCTGGACGGCTGGTGGGCCTTCGAGGATGAGGCAATCCGGCTGCCGGGGAGTCCGTTGCTCAGCCTTCAGCAATGGCAGACCCTTCTGGAACGGACGGGATTTACGCCGGTCCGCCTCCCGGATTCGGCCGTGACGTGGGATCCGGAATCCTCCCAGGAAATCATCCTGGCAGAAAGCAACGGGGAAACCCGGTGGAATGAAAAAGCGTCGAGGGCTTCCGAGCCGTTACCGGCAAGACCGTCGAAGCCGGTACGCCAAAGAACAGCCTTCCCCGATATGCCGTTTCCGAAAACGGCAGACGGCAGACAAACGGTTGTCCGGAGCCGGCTCATGCAGAGTCTTTCGCAGGTGCTCGACATCGAGCCCCATGAATTCGATCCGGATGCCGCGTTCACGGATTTCGGCGTCGATTCGATCCTGTCGGTGGAAATCATCAATCTCCTGAACGACGCGCTGTCCATCCGACTGAGAACCACGGATCTGTTCAACTATCCCAACATCCGGGAATTGACGGATCATATCCTAAAGACGTTCGGCGACGAGATACCCGATTCCTCTGAAACGACGGATGTCCAGGAGCCGGCGGCACCGGGCCGCTTGTCCAGGCAGGATACCGACGGCCAGGCCGGTATGCTGGAAATTCTGAGAGCGGTCCATTCGGGTACCATGGACCTTGAGGAAGCCGACCAATTGCTGGAAGCGATGAATGAAAACTGATCGGTCACGAATCGATATCCTCCGGCAGATCCAGGCGCGGCAGCTTTCGCCGGAGCAAGGCCTGCGCCTGATGCGGTCGCCAAACCGGAAAGGGATCGCAGACAAGCCGCTGCATCCGGAACCGATTCCGGGTACGGAGCACCGAACACCCGCGACCGAGGTGATCGCGGTGATCGGCATGGCCGGAAGGTTTCCCGGCGCCCAGAACCTGAACCGATTCTGGAAGAATCT
>JAJDOA010000092.1 GCA_022340405.1 Desulfobacteraceae bacterium
ATTTGGGTTCAAGGTCAAGGAGGATCCGAGTTTTCAGCCGGAGGAATACCGCTGGTTTTCGAGGACTGGAGACGAGGATCCGACGCCGAGATGGGGCCAAAAGACAATGTAGAAACAGCCCCTATCCACTGCGGGCGGGCATCTCAGGGGATGTCCGCCTTGGCCTCCTCCCACAGCGCCTCGACCGCCTGCCGCTCCATGGATTCCAGCTCCACTCCCTGCAGCCGGGCGGCCCGTTCCATGTGATGGAACCGCCGCTGGAATTTCTGAATGGACCTTCCCAGGGCCGTCTCCGGATGGATCCCGGCAAAGCGCGCAACGTTGACCAGCGTGAAGAGGATGTCGCCGAATTCCGTGGATGCGCGGTCCGCGGCGTCCTCTTCCCCGAATCGGTCGATTTCCCGTTTGAATTCCCCCCACTCCTCCTCGGTTTTCCGCAGGACCCCGTCCATATCGTCCCAGTCAAATCCCGACCTTGCCGCTCTTTCGGACACACGGTATGCCCGCAGCAGGGCCGGAAGGTTGGCAGGAATCGAATCCAGCACCGAATCCGCATCCCCGGACTTCTTCTCCTCCTTTTTGATCTGGTGCCATCGGCGCCGGATGCGGTCGGTATCGTCTGCGGTTTCGCCGCCGAATACGTGGGGATGGCGCCGAATCATTTTTTCCACAATGGTATTCACCACGTCCTCGATACGAAAGTGGCCGTTGTCCTGCTCCAGCTCGGCGATAAAAAAAACCTGGAACAGAACGTCTCCGAGTTCCTCCCTCACCCTTCGGGAAGATCCGGATTGAATGGCGTCGAGCAGTTCGAACGTCTCCTCCACCAGGTAGCGCCCCATGCTCTCGGAAGTCTGCTTCCGGTCCCACGGGCAGCCGTTTTCACCTCGCAGGGCGTCGATGAGTGCGAAGATGCGACGAAGGCTGCGGGTCACGGATGAACCCCCCAGCTGGATTTGAGGGCGGCCGCTTTCACCCGGAACTGGTCTTTCATTTCTTTGCTGACGATTTTGGCCATGCGCTCGGAGAGGACAGTGACATGGGGGGCCAGCAGGGAGTCCCGAACCAGAGGGGTGCCCCTTTGCAAAAAGGCGGTGAGGGCCACGACGATGACCGCCGATATCAGGAGGCCTTTGACGGTGCCGAATCCGCCGCCGCAGATGCGGTCCACCCAACCCAGATACGCCACCTGCAGCAGATGCTTGAGAAGGACCCCGAGCAGGCTCACCAGAGCGAACACCAGGCAGAAAAGGAGGAAGAAACTGAGGATGCTTCGGATGGCGGGATCGAAAATCCACCGCGAAATCAGTTGTGCCACCTGTGGATAGTAGGTGTAGGCCGCATAGAAACCGGCGAGCACGCCAACAATGGAGGAGACCTCCTTGACGAGGCCCCGGAAGATGCCGCGGATCAGACAGTAGGCGAGGATTACGGCGATGACGATGTCCAGGGCGTTCATAATGGGCGGGCTTTCCGGTTCGCTGTTTTCCCAGCGGATGCCTTCCCTCAAAGGCGTACGGTATCGATGGATCAGAGATGAATATTCTCAAGCGTGACGGGCAGTTGAATTACCAGAGGTACCCCTGCCCGTCAAGAGGATTCTCCCGATGGGAAATGCCGTTTGCTTTCTCCGGAAAACCTGTGATAGGGTTTTTTCCAGGTCGTTTTTCCGTAACCGGCCTCAGGCACGGACCGACCTGATGGTAAGAAGATCCTCTGCCGCTCAGTGCGCAGGTTTCAGGCCGCCGCCTTCGATAGCGATCGGGGGCGGCCGGTGCGCTTAAGGGGGAAAAGCCATCGAAGTGCAGCAAAACGAGTCGTCGGACACCCTGCATGCCCGGCTGACGTTTTCCGACATCGGATTGGCGCGTCAACTCTTCGGCGATCACCACCGCCATCTGCGCAAGATCGGCCGACTGGTGGGGGTGGAGATCGATGCACGGGGCAACACGGTATCGGTGCGCGGTGACGCCATATCGGTTCAGCTGGCGCAGAACATCCTCAAGCAGTTGTACGGCCTGATCAAAGACGGATATCCGGTGTACGCCAACGACATCGAGCATGCCGTGCGCGTGTTGAGCGAGGACCACCGGTTCGACCTCAAAAACATCTTCCTCGACACGGTGTATATCAACGCGCAGAAGCGGCCGATCACGCCCAAAAGCCCCACACAGAAAAAATACATCGAGGCCATCCGAGCCCGAGACATGGTGTTCGGGATCGGTCCGGCCGGGACCGGGAAAACCTACCTCGCCATGGCCATGGCGGTGGATGCCCTGACCAAGGGGCTTGTGCGCAGAATCATCCTGACGCGCCCCGCGGTGGAGGCGGGGGAGGCGCTCGGCTTTTTACCCGGTGATCTGGCGGAGAAGGTGGATCCCTACCTTCGGCCCCTGTATGATGCACTCCACGACATGGTCCGCTTCGAAAAAGCGGCGGCCTTGCTGGAACAGGGCATCATCGAGGTGGCGCCCCTGGCCTTCATGCGGGGGCGGACGCTCAATGAAGCCTTCGTTATCTTGGACGAGGCCCAGAACACGACCTCGGAGCAGATGAAGATGTTTCTCACGCGGATCGGGTTCAGTTCCAAGACGGTGGTCACCGGCGACGTCACGCAGACCGACCTCCCGGAGGGAAGGTTGTCCGGTCTGGTGGAGGCCAGGGAAATCCTGCAAGGGATCGACGGCATCCAGTTCGTGTTTTTCTCCAAAGCGGACGTGGTACGCCACCGACTGGTGCAAGACATCATCGAAGCCTACGAAAGGCTGGAAGACCGAAAAAAACTTCAGGAAGACCGGGCTGATTCGACCGGAGACGGCGACCCGGAGTTTTCCTCATCGTAATGTCTGCTCAAAGGCAGAAAATGCAGGCGCAGGTCCGATGCGTAAAATAACAGATAAAAATCGATCCCCAAAGCTGCGTTCCGCCGATGCGGCACTGCCCGCTCTCCTGTTGTTTCTGGTGGTAGTCGCCTTCACGGTGCTGCTCTACCCCTCCCTGGTGGCCACACATCCAACCCATGCGGTGGGGGATATCGCCGAATCCGACATCAAGGCACCCAAGGACTTTTTCATCGAGGATATCGCTGCAACGGAGGCCCGGCGCAGACAGGCCGTGGAGAGTGTCCACACCGTTTACGACCACGACGTCGCCTTGGCGACCCGGCTTACCCGTCAGGTGAGTGATGCTTTCGAACGGATCCGGCGCATCTACGAGGACTCCCGGGAACTGATGTGGATCGATCCCGGAGATACCCCTGCTGAAGGTCCGGCCTTTGGGCAGGGGGACTTGAATGCGCTCGACCGCCAAGTGGACAAAATGAAACCGGAATTCGATGCCGCACTGGGCATCTCGGTCAGCCAAGGCGCCTACCAACTTCTCAAGGCCAATGCGTTTTCCCGGAGAATCGAGGAACGGATCACTCGGATCCTGGAGGAGATTCTGCAAAGCGGCGTGGTGGCCAACAAGGAAGTGCTGCTTCGGGAGTCCGAAGAGGGTATCGTTCTGCGCAGCATCGGCAGCGGTGTCGAAAAGCGAGTGCGAAACCTGGAGCCGTTTTACGGTCTAGATCAGGCCAAATCCATGGTGCGGGTGGTGGGCCAACCGCTGCTGAAGGATTTGAGCTACAACCTCCGGAACCTGATCGTCGACATGGTGCAACAGCTCGTGCAGCCGAACATCACCCTAAACCGCAGCGAAACCCAGGAAAGAAAAGAAAAGGCCGCCGCCGAGATCAAGCCGATTCTCTACCAGATCAAGGCCGGGGAGATGCTGCTGCGGGAAGGCGAACGCGTCTCCCAGCTTCAGCATCTGAAGTTGAAGGCGCTGGCCGAGCAGAGCCAGGAAAAACAGCGCATCGCAAACGGCCTCGGTGCCGCCGCCGTCCTGTTGGCGGTTATGGCGGCCATGTACGCCGTGTTTCTGAAATCCGACGGGATTTTCATGGACAACCGCAACCGGAACATGGTCTGCGCGGCCTGCATCATCGTTTTCTTTTTTTTCCTGGCCCGCATCACCCTGTGGCTGACCCACGCGCTCACCCAGAACGCTCCGGCTTTCTTTTCGGGCGCATCGCTGGTCTACGGTATCCCCATGGCCTCGGCCACCATGATTTTCTGTCTCTTTTTCGGACTGCGGATATCGATACCCATGGCGGTGGTTCTGGCCCTCGGAACGGCCATCCTCTTTCAAAATCGTCTGGATCTTTTCGCGTACTTTCTGGTGAGCTGTTCCATGGGGGCCTACTGGATGCAGGACTGCCGCGAACGGGCGGTTTTCATCAAGGCCGGGTTGAAGATCGGGGCCCTGAACCTGCTCATGGTCGCGGCGCTGGACGTGTACACGGCGGATTTCTCCGGGTTCAAGCTGCTGTGGGACTGCTCTTTCGCCTTTGTCGGCGGCATCGGATGCGGCATCGTCACGGCAGGTCTGGCACCGCTGGTGGAGATCGCCTTCGACTACACCACCGACATCAAACTGCTGGAGCTGGCCAATCTGGATCGCCCCATATTGCGCCGTTTGATGCTCGAGGCTCCGGGCACCTACCACCACTCCGTCATCGTCGGCTCGCTGGTGGAAGCGGCAGCCTCGGAAATCGGGGCGAACCCCCTGCTGGCCAAGGTCAGCGGCTACTATCACGATATCGGGAAACTGAACAAGCCACTGTATTTCATCGAAAACCAAACGCACGGAAAAAACAAGCACGACAAGCTCGCCCCTTCCATGTCCAAGAGGATTCTCGTGGCCCATGTCAAAGAGGGTGTGGAAATCGCCCAGCAGCACCGGTTGGGCCAACGAATCGTCGACATCATTCGCCAGTCCCACGGAACCAGCCTGATCTCCTTTTTTTTCGAAAAGGCCAAAAAGCTGAAGGGAGAGGATACGGTGGATCCGGCCGACTTCCGCTACCCGGGGCCCAAGCCGCAGACCCGGGAAGCCGGTCTGGTCATGCTGGCCGATATCGTGGAGGCGGCATCGCGGACACTGGAAAACCCGACCCCCTCCCGCATCCAAGGGCTGGTGCAAACGCTTGTCAATAAAGTCTTCTCCGACGGCCAGCTGGACGAGTGCGAACTGACCCTCAAGGACCTCCACAAGATCGCTCGCAGCTTCAACAAGATGCTGTACGGCATTCACCACCACCGCATCGAGTACCCGGATCAGAGAACCGCCGGAGAGGGAAGGGAACGCAATGAGCGTCCTGATCGAAAACCGTCAGCATCGAATTCGGATCAAGGAGGCCGTTCTTCGCCGCAAAGCCCGCGTCATCTTAGGCGCCTTGGACTGTCCTGAGGGAGAACTGTCCATCCTGCTGGTGGACGATCGGGAGATGGCCGCCCTCAACCGGGAGTATCTGCAACGGGAGGGGACCACCAACGTCATTGCGTTTCCCATGCAGGAGGGCGAATTTCCCGATATCACCCCCAACCTGCTGGGCGACGTGGTCATCTGCGTGGACACGGCCCAACGGGAGGCGAAGGAAGGCGGCATCGCATTCGGGGAACGTTTCGACCAACTGCTGGTGCACGGCATCCTGCACCTGTTCGGCTACGATCATGTGAACGAACCCGAGCAGGCCAGACGCATGGAGGATAAAAGCGAAGAGTTGTTGGAACACGTGCGCCGTATGCCTTCGGCCCGATCGCATGCCGACGCAGATTGACGCCCCGTCGTGAAGGAGGCGCCAGCGCCCCTTGCGGCAACCGCAATCCGAGTCAACGGCCGCCCGCAAAGCGGGTGGCTCCTCAGTGCTCAAGTCGTTGCGGTTGGTACCCGGTGCAAAGCACCCGGTTTGAAGTCAACCCATCATGGCCATCGAAACCCGCAGATACCGGCTTACCAGCGACTCCGATACAGAAACCCTCCAGACGGGCCGCCGGATCGGAGAGGCCCTTGCCGAACCGCTCGTCATCTCACTGATCGGAGGGCTGGGATGTGGGAAGACGTGCTTCGTCAAGGGACTGGCCCGCGGCCTGGAGGTACCCGAGCACATCGTCGTCACGAGCCCCACCTTTGCCCTGATCCACGAGTACCCCGGCAGACTTCCGCTGGTGCACGTGGATCTCTACCGATTGGAATCTCCTTCCGCATTCGAGGATATCGGCCTGTTCGAGATTTTGGAACGCCCGTCGGTGGTGGCCATCGAGTGGGCCGAACGGCTCGGCAATGAACAGCCGGAGCAGCGGCTGGAGATTCGAATGTCTTTTATGGACGACCGCCGGCTCATGGAGATACATGCGTATGGACTTGCCGCCTGCGATTTGCTAAGGAGATTCGAAATTTCCCGCAAAAACCATCGCGGATCGTGAGATGCCCAGTTGAAACGACGACCCCGGGTCCTCGTCCGTCATCGGCGTTTTCGATCCGCTGCTTACGGTGGGAGAGAATGCATGGCGTTGATCGTACAAAAATTCGGTGGAACCTCCGTCGCCAATCAGGAGCGCATCCGCAGTGTCGCCCAGCGAGTGGCGGAAACCTACGATCAGGACAACGACCTCGTCGTGGTGGTCTCGGCCATGTCCGGTGTGACCGACAGGTTGATCCAGATGGCCAAGGAGGCCATGGAAAATCCCGATCGGAGGGAGCTGGACGTACTGCTGGCCACCGGGGAACAGACCACCGCCTCGCTACTGGCCCTGACCCTGAGAGGAATGGGCTACCCGACCCGTTCCCTGCTGGGGTATCAGGCCGACGTGGTTACGGACCGTTCGTACGGCAATGCACGAATCATCGAAATCGGTGCGCGGCGGATCCAAGCCCTGCTGCGGGAGCGGAATATCGTCGTGGTGGCGGGCTTCCAGGGCCACGATCTCAACGGAGACATCACCACCCTGGGACGCGGCGGGTCGGATACATCCGCGGTGGCCATTGCCTCGGCGATCCGCGCCGACATCTGTGAAATCTACACCGACGTGGACGGCATCTACACCGCCGACCCGAACGTGTGCCCGCGGGCCCGAAAACTCAAGGAGATTTCCTACGACGAAATGCTCAACATGGCCAGTCTGGGCGCCAAGGTACTCCAGATCCGCTCGGTGGGCTTCGCCAAAAAATACAACATTCCCGTGCATGTACGGTCTTCATTTTCGCGCGAGGAGGGCACCATGGTCATCAGCGAACACGAGGGGATGGAAAGCGTGGCAGTTTCCGCGGTCAGCCATGACAAGGATCAGGCCCGCATCACGTTGAAAAAGGTTCCGGATCAGCCCGGTATTGCGGCCAAAATTTTCGGGCCCATCGCAGACTCCGGAATCGTGGTAGACATGATCATCCAGAACACCCGAGCCGGCGGTCAAACCGACCTGACCTTTACCGTGCCCAAAGCGGATTTCAAGCGCGCGCTGCAGATTCAGAAGGAGGTGGCGCAAGCCATCGGCGCCGAGGACGTCTTCGGCGATCCGGATATCGCCAAGGTGTCTGTCATCGGCGTGGGCATGCGCAATCACTCCGGCGTGGCGGCCATCATGTTCAATACGTTGGCCAAGGAGCGCATCAACATCATGATGATCAGCACCTCCGAAATCCGCATCTCCTGCGTGGTCGAGGAGAAATATACGGAGTTGGCCGTGCAGGTGCTGCACACCGCATTCGGCCTGGACCGCGAGGAGGAGGCCGGATAACCTCCCGGACCGGAACCCGCATGCCCCATGGAAAAGAGCCGGAAAAACCCGAAACCGCTTCCGGGTTCAGCCCCCGGCAGCTGAAGGCCGCTCTCCTGCTGGCCGCCGCCATCGCATTATCTGGTGCGCTCCGCTTCTGCACCGGTTTGTGATCAGCCCAAAACGCGCTACATCGCCGAGGCGATCTCGGCGACGATCCGGGAAACCGCCTCCCGAGGGTCTTCCGCATCCCGGATGGGGCGCCCGACAACCAGGTAGTCGGCCCCTCCTGCAATGGCCGACGCCGGCGTGCTGACCCGCTCCTGATCCTCGTCGCTTCCGGCAATGGAGAAAGCGGGCCGAATCCCGGGCGTCACCGCCAGAAAATCATCGCCGCAGGCTTGCTTGATCGCCGCCACTTCCCTCCCGGAACAGATCACGCCGTCACAGCCCGCCGCCTTGGCCGACTGCGCCCGCTGCACCACCAATCGGGTCGGATCCCGGGCCAGCGACTCCAGGTAACCCGCCTTCGTCAGGTGCTGGGAGGAAACGCTGGTCAACACCGTCACCGCCAGGACCCGGGTCCTGCCAGCGGCGCCTTCCACGGCAGCCTCCAGCATCCGGGGGTTTTCTCCGCAGTGAACCGTCGCCATCGATGCCCCCAACTCGGCCATGCTGGCCATGGCATGGCGGACCGTGGCAGGGATGTCGTACAGTTTCAAGTCCAGAAAAATGCCGGCATCGCTTTCGTCCCGCACCCACCGCACGATATCCGGACCCGAACGAATGAAGAGTTCCAAGCCGATTTTGAACATCCCCACCGAGGTGGAAAGTCGTCGCACCCAGATGCGGGCGTCCTCGTCGCGGTGAACGTCCAGGGGAAAAATCAAAGCGCTGTGCGGCGCTCGGCTCTGACGCATGGCAATCTCCTTTGGATAACAATGATGGGTTGATTTCAAACGGGGTGCTTTGCACCCGGTACCAACCGCAACGACTTTAGCACCGAGATGGCTTTTACGCTTGTTTACCGCCGCATGACCACCGATTTCAACCCCAAACCCTCGCCGAACGAATGCGGCCGTGCCATGATCGCACGGCGTTTTTTTAGACAAATCGGCCGGTTGTCCAGAAATCTGTTGAAATCGGCCGCCCCTCGGTGATATTAGGGTCGCGTGATGATGGATGGCTCGCCGAACCAACACGTATCGACACTGCCCGAACCGGACGCGACACTGGGCAGAATCTTCAGCAGTCCCCGACAGCCTCCGACGCTGCCGGTCCTGCCAGGCGGATGCGGGCGCAACGTCCTTCCTATCCGTTGTACGGGAAATCTCATATGAATGCAAAACGCCGCGAAACATCCGAACCCGGCGATGAAACCCGTGCCCTCTTGCGGCGCTTGCCGAAGATGGATCGTCTATTGGAGGCCGCAGCGTCCGTCCAGGGGGCGAAGCGAGTGCCCCGCAGCGTGACGGCCCGCTGCATGCGGGAAGTGGTGGACGATCTTCGCGGTAGGATTCTGCGGGGATGGAAACCCAAGCCGCAGGAGCTTGCCGAGGAGGTGGTTCTCGAGGCCGCGGCCGGGTGCATCCGCCGACGGATGCGCCCCAACCTGCGCCGCACCGTCAACGCCACGGGTATCATTGTGCACACCAACCTCGGCCGATCGTTGCTTTCCCGGCAGGCGTTGGACAACGTCCAACGCATCGCCGCGGGGTATTCCAACCTCGAATACGACCTGGCGGCCGGCAAGCGGGGCTCCCGATACCAAGCGGTGGAGGAGATTCTGTGTGAGGTCAGCGGCGCCGAAGCGAGCATGGTCGTCAACAACAATGCCGGGGCCGTCCTGTTGTGTCTGGACACGGTCGCCAGGGGAAAAGAGGTGGTGGTCTCCCGCGGCGAGCTAGTGGAAATCGGGGGGGCTTTCCGCGTGCCCGACATCATGTCCCGCAGCGGGTGCACGCTGCGGGAGGTGGGCACCACCAACCGGACCCACCTGCGGGACTATGCAGGCGTCGTGGGACCGGAAACGGGCCTGCTGTTGAAGGTGCACACCAGCAATTATCACGTGATCGGATTCACGGCGTCGGTGAGCCTGCAGGAATTGGTGACGCTGGGGGCGGAGCACGGTCTCCCGGTGATGGAGGATCTGGGCAGCGGAACTTTCATCGACTTTTCCCGCTACGGACTGGCCAAGGAACCCACGGTTCAGGAGTCGGTCGCTACGGGTGCGGATCTGGTCACCTTCAGCGGGGACAAACTGTTGGGCGGTCCGCAGGGGGGTCTGATCGTAGGAAGCAAGGAATGGATCGACCGCATCAAGAAAAACCCGCTGACCCGCGCCCTGCGGATCGACAAAATGACCCTGGCCGCGATGGAGAGCACCCTGCGCCTGTATCGCGAAGAAGAAAAAGCCGTGGCGGAAATCCCCACCCTTGCCAAACTCACCCTTCCCGTCCGGGACGTGGAGCGCAGGGCCGAGTCCCTTTGCGGGCGGCTGCGCTCCCTGAACGACGATCGGATATCGCTGGATATCGTGGAACGTCCGTCAAAAGCCGGCGGTGGCTCCCTTCCGATGCTCAACGTGCCCAGCCGCTGTGTTTCGGTGGTCGTGGAAGGCATCGGGGCGGCCCGCTTGGAGCAGATGC
Organism: Desulfobacteraceae bacterium; assembly: GCA_022340405.1. Classification (GTDB taxonomy): domain Bacteria; phylum Desulfobacterota; class Desulfobacteria; order Desulfobacterales; family JAJDOA01; genus JAJDOA01. The sequence goes on from JAJDOA010000092.1 coordinate 10,247, forward strand.
TCCGCTCTGCGGAGATTCCGGTCGTCGGGCGCATCGAAGAGGATGTATTTCTGATGGATATGCGAACCGTGCAGGAGGACGAACTGCCCGTGATCCAGGAAGCATTTCAGCGTTTGCTGCAGCAGACAGAGGCGGCGTCATGACGGAAAACAGGGAAATACGGCCACAGGACGCCGTGGCGGAGCATCCCTTTCTGCGCTCCCCGACCGACAGCCAGCCGATGGCACCCCCTCGATCGCAGGCGGGAAAAATCACCTGCGCCGTTCCGGGGATGCTCTGCGGACAGGCTTTCCTCGACGAATCGGAGGCTTTCACGCGTCCGCTTCAGGCGTTCGCGGCGGTGGCGATCCGAATGGACGACGCCGGCACTTCCGACACCGCCATGGCCGAAAGCATGGAGGATGCTTGCCGGGAAACGGACGGTGTCTGGGGAAAGATCGAAGACGGACTGTTCGGCTGCCTGCTGGCCGATGCGGATGCCGACAAGGCCGTGGCGGTCGTCGAAGGGATCCGGCATCGGCTTTTCGAAGCCGCCGGCATCCGCATTTCATTCGGCGTGGCGATGTTTCCGACCATTGATTATTCACGAGCCGACATTATGGACAATGCAAGAAAGGCACTGGAGCATGCGGCCTTCTTCGGCCCCGGCAGCAACGTGATCTTCGATGCCGTCAGTTTGAACATCTCCGGCGACCAGCTCTACCAGCAGGGGGATATGCAGGGCGCCGTGGACGAATTTCACAGAGCCCTGGAACTCGATCCCCGAAACGTCAACGTGCACAACAGCCTGGGTGTCTGCCACGGTGTCATGGGCGAGTGGGACCGTGCACTGGAACGCTTCGAGACAGTCCTGCAAATCGATCCCGGCGAAGTGATGGCCATATACAACCTGGGTCTGGTGCACCTGCTGGGCGAGGACGACAAGCCCAGAGCGCTGGAGCGCTTTCTCGAAGCGGCCCGCGGAGACGACTCCATCTTCGAGATTCAGCTGGAAACCGGCAAACTGTATCTGGAAATGGATCGGACCGAAGATGCGCTCGGGTTTCTGGAAAAGGCCGCTTCTCTCAACCCTCAATCCAGCCTGGCCCAGCGCTACCTGGGAGAATGCTTCGAACGGATGGAGGATGCGCATGGTGCCGTCGCCGCGTACCAGAAAGCCGTGAAATGCAACCCCAACGACGCCGCGTCCCTCTCGGCCCTGGGCGTTCTCATGGACGCCCAGGGGGAAAACGCGGAGATCACGACGGCGTTCTGCCGCCACAGCGTGGAGATCGCACCGGACAACGGCCTGTACCACCTGCGCCTGGCCAGACTGTACGAAAAACACGACCGACCGGAAGCGGCCGCAGCGGCGTTCGAAAAGGCCCTGGCCCTGGGCTGCGACCTCGAGGCGGAAGCCGCAGCCTGCCGGGAAGGCAAAGAAGCCGACCGTCCGCAGACGGCAGCCGAAGAATCATGAAATCCATCGTTTCCGAAATTCTGGAAGAGAGCGTTCGCGTCCAACAACGATTCGTTCAAGACCATCTGGATCGGATCCTGTCCGCAGCGGACCGGATGGCATCCTGCCTGGCATCCGGCCACAAAATCCTGTTGTTCGGAAACGGGGGCAGCGCAGCCGACGCCCAGCATATCGCCGCGGAGTTCGTCAATCGGTTCCGCATCGAGAGACCGCCACTGGCCGCGTTGGCCCTGACCACCGACAGCTCCGTGCTGACGAGCATCGGCAACGATTATCATTTCGACGAAATTTTTTCCAAACAGGTCCGTGCCCTCGGGCGCAGGGACGATATCGCCGTCGGCATCTCCACCAGCGGTGGATCCAGAAACGTTCTGTCCGCCATGGAGGCGGCACGTGCTGTCGGGATGTTCACGATGGGGTTTACCGGCCGGGGCGGCCAACTGGCCGAGACGGCCGATCTGGCCTTCGCGGTGCCGTCGGACACCACCGCCCGGGTCCAGGAGGCCCACGCACTGCTGGGACACCTTCTCTGCGAGCTGGTGGACCGGATCCTGTTTCCCGAAGGATGATACGAGGATGGAGCCCAAAATCCCCTTCCCTCCCATGCGATTCGACGACCTGTCCACCTACCCCCTGGCCGAGCGGGACAGCAAGGTCACCGTTCGGGATTTCGGCCGCACCTGGAAGCCGGGCGGCGGCTTTGCCGCTTTTCTCGACACCCTGCCGCGCGTTTTGGCAGGTGCCGACATCCGGGAAGTGATCGAAGCCGTTTGCACGTCCGTACGAGGCGGACACAGGGTGGTCATGGCCATGGGGGCCCATGTCATCAAAGTGGGGCTGAACCCGCTGGTCATTGACTGGATGGAACGGGGGATTTTGACGGCGGTGGCCATGAACGGCGCCGGCATTATCCACGACATGGAACTGGCCATGGCCGGCAAGACCTCCGAGGATGTCGCCGCCGGCCTTGGCAGCGGCGCCTTCGGAATGGCGCGGGAAACCGGACGGTTTCTCAGCAAAGCCGTCCAGGACGCCAAGCGCAGCGGCTGCGGCTTGGGAGAGGCCGTCGGCCAGGCGATCCTGGATCAACGTCTTCCCCTGGCCGAACACAGCATCCTGGCCGCGGGCGCCCGGCTGGGCATTCCCGTAACGGTCCACGTGGCCATGGGCACCGACATCCTTCATATCCACCCGGACTTCGACCCCGGTGCCGCCGGTGCCGCCAGTCACCGGGACTTCCGAATTCTGGCCTCTGTGGTGGCCGGGCTGGAAAACGGTGTCTACCTCAATGTGGGTTCGGCGGTGGTTCTGCCCGAGGTGTTCCTCAAAGTGCTGACCGCGGTTCGCAACCTCGGGCATACCGTACGGCGGTTCACTGCAGTGAACATGGATTTCATCCGCCATTACCGCCCCCACACCAACGTGGTGACACGGCCGACAGCGGAGGGCGGAAGAGGCATTCACCTGACCGGTCACCACGAGATCCTCTTTCCCCTGCTGGCCGCCGGTGTGATCGAAGCGCTGTCCGCGGACCCCGGTGGGGCAACCGCAGGTTGAAATCGAGGCAGGAAGGTACTATTTTTTTGTAGAAGCTATCTCAAAATTGTCTTTTCGCCCCATCTCGGCGTCGGGTCCTCCTCCTTGACCTTGAACGAAAATCCGAATTTTGAGATGGCTTCTAGTGGAAATTCGGACTGCGATAAGGAAATATGAAACCATGCCGATCTATGAGTATCGATGTGAAAAGTGCGGCCAGGAATTCGAAAGCCTGGTCTTCGGCAGCGAGACGCCCAGCTGCATCCGCTGCAGCAGCAACAAAGTCGAAAAATTGATGTCCCTCTGTGGCCACGTCACCAAAGGTTCCGGTGGGCAGACCGTCAGCCGCTCGGCAGGGGCCTCCTCGTGCGGTAGCTGTTCCGCCTCCAGTTGCGCGGGTTGCGGTCACTGATGACGGAGACGGTTCGCATCGGAACCCGTGGGAGCCAGCTGGCGCTGTGGCAGGCAAACTGGGTAAAGGCCGCGCTGGAGCGATCCGATCCTTCTCTTTCGGTCGAGCTGACCGTCATTCGGACCCGCGGAGACAAGATCGTCGACGTTCCCCTGGCCAAAGTCGGCGGAAAGGGCCTCTTCGTCAAAGAGATCGAGGACGCCATTTTGCAGCGGCGGGTCGATCTCGCCGTCCACAGCATGAAGGACATGCCCGCTGAAATCCCCGAGGGTCTGTGCATCGGGGCCGTTCCGGAAAGAGAAGACCCCCGGGATGTGCTCGTTTCCCGCAAAAACCTCCCGTTGGCACAGCTTCCGGAAAGGGCCCGTGTTGGGACCAGCAGCCTGCGACGGGCTGCCCAGCTTCGCCTCGCCCGCTCGGACCTGGACATTCTTCCGCTCCGGGGAAATCTGGATACCCGCCTGAAAAAACTGACTTCGGAAAACCTGGATGCGGTGGTGCTGGCCGCGGCAGGCATCCGGCGCATGGGGTTTCAGGACCGCGTGACGGAGTACCTGAACGAAGAGGTGATGCTGCCGGCCGTCGGTCAAGGAGCGTTGTGCATCGAGACCCGGACCGAGGATCCGTTTATCGGCCCGCTCGTGGCGGCGCTGGACGATGCGGCCACCCATACGGTGGTTGCAGGCGAGCGCGCCTTTCTGCAGCGTTTGGAGGGGGGCTGCCAGGTGCCCATCGCCGGTCACGGCAGCGTCGACAACAGCGGCTTCTCCCTCACCGGCCTCGTGGCCGACGTGGAAGGAACCCGCGTCGTCCGACACCGGTTGCGGGGACCGGCGGAGACATCGGAACGCATCGGACGCCAATTGGCCGAAACGCTCCTGTCCAGAGGTGCCGACGAAATTTTATCGGCGGTGTACGGTAGACCCGTCTAGGGGTTATTTCTCCATCACATGTAAGGAATCCGCCATGCCGAGCCAACCCGGAACTGTGTATCTGGTGGGCGCCGGTCCGGGCGACCCGGACCTGATCACCGTCAAGGGACTGGAATGCATCCGTACAGCCGATGTCGTCATCTACGATTACCTGGCCTCCCCGCAGTTGCTGCGCAACGTACGCCACGATGCGGAAGTGCTGTACGTTGGGAAAAAGGGGGGGGATCACACCCTGAGCCAGGAAGGTATCAACCGCCTTCTGGTGGAAAAGGCGCGGAAGGGTTTCCGCGTTGCCCGTTTGAAGGGAGGGGATCCTTTCATCTTCGGGCGCGGCGGCGAAGAGGCGGAGGTGCTGGTCCAAGCCGGCATCCCCTTCGAAGTCGTTCCCGGCGTCACGTCGGCTGTGGCGGCTCCCGCCTACGCGGGAATCCCTCTCACCCACCGGGACCACACCGCGACCCTAGCGCTGGTCACCGGTCACGAGGATCCGACCAAGCAGGAATCCAACATCGACTGGAGCGCGCTGTCGGGGATCGGCACACTGGTCTTTCTGATGGGTGTGAAAAACCTGCCCCGCATCGTGGAACGGTTGCTGGAAGAGGGCCGTCCGCCGGAGACACCGGTGGCCGCCGTGCGCTGGGGTACCACCGCGGCCCAGCAAACGGTCACCGGTGATCTACGTACCATCGCCGGCGCCGTGAAGGCCGCCGGCCTCAAAGCCCCTGCCATCATTGTGGTCGGCGAGGTGGTGCATCTCCGGGAGAAGCTGCGCTGGTTCGAGAACCGACCCCTGTTTGGAAAGCGGATCGTCGTCACCCGAGCCCGGCATCAGGCCAGCGAGCTGGTGGCCCGCCTGGCGGCACTCGGGGCCGAATGCATCGAATGCCCGGCCATCCGTATCGTGCCGCCCGAAAGTTGGGCGCCGCTGGACGCCGCCGTCGCTTCCCTCGGCGATTACCATTGGCTGGTGTTCACCAGCGTCAACGGGGTGCGGTTTTTCTTCGAGCGGCTGTTCGCCCTGGGCAAGGACGTTAGAAGCCTCGGGCATCTGAAAACGGCCGTGATCGGACCGGCGACCCGTGACCGCCTTCTGGAGTTCGGTCTCCGGGCGGATATCCTGCCGGAAAGTTATCGGGCCGAGTCGGTGGTCGAAGCGTTTCGGACCGAAGAGGTCCGTGACCGGCGCATTCTCCTGCCCCGGGCCGAGGAGGCGCGCTCGGTGCTGCCCGAGGAGCTGGGCCGGATGGGGGCGCATGTGGACGACGTCACCGTCTACCGCACGGAGAGAGAACCCGAAAGCACGGCCACCCTGCAGCAACGGCTCAGGGAGCGCACCGTGGACGCGGTAACCTTCACCAGCTCTTCCACCGTCCGCAATTTTCTGGACATGCTGCCGCCGGAGACCCAGTCCAAGAATCTCTTGCAGGGGGTCGTGCTGGCGAGCATCGGTCCCGTCACCACCGAAACAGCAGAGGCGTCGGGCCTTTCCATCCGCGTCACGGCGGAGACCTACACCATCGAGGGGCTGTGCGAGGCGCTGGTGCGGAGCTTCCAGGTCACCTGAGGCCCAAATCCTTCACCGTCGCCGCGTGCCGTCAGCAAAGCTCTGTTTCCTGGAGGCACGCCGGCCGGGAGGATGCGGCCGCTGCGGCACCCGGCGTACGAGAAGGTAACAAATTGCAAGACTGCCGGTGCGCGCTGTTACAGCAGCTGGCCGATGGGAACGAAATCCAGCCCGAAGGCATCGGCCACGGCCTTGTAGGTGACCTTGCCCTGGACCACGTTGGCGCCGAGTTCGATCTCCTTGTTTTCCTTCATGGCTTTCTTCCATCCCTTGTTGGCGATCTCCACGGCATAGGGAAGGGTTGCGTTGGTCAGTGCCAGCGTAGAGGTCTTGGGAACGGCACCGGGCATGTTGGCCACGCAGTAGTGCACCACCCCCTCCACCGCGTAGATGGGGTCCTTGTGTGTCGTAGCCTTGGAGGTCTCGAAGCAGCCGCCCTGGTCGATGGCCACGTCCACCAGCACCGAGCCCTTTTTCATGGTCTTGAGCATGTCGCGGGTGATCAGCCGGGGGGCTTTGGCACCGGGGATGAGAACGGCACCCACCACCACGTCGGCCCTCCGGATCAGATCCCGGATCACGGCAGGGCTGGAATACAGCAGGAAGCAGTTGGCAGGCATGACGTCGCTCAGATAGCGGAGCCGGTCCAGGTTCATGTCCAGAACATAGACTTTGGCCCCGAGGCCGCAGGCCATTTTGGCGGCATTGACTCCCACGACTCCGCCGCCGATAACCACCACGTGGCCGGGGTCCACGCCCGGAACCCCTCCCAATAAAATGCCGTGTCCTCCTTGCGCCATCTCCAGATACTTGGCCCCCTGTTGCACGGCCATCCGCCCGGCCACCTCGCTCATGGGCGTCAGCAGCGGCAGGGACCCATCGGCCTTCTGGATGGTCTCATAGGCGATGTTGACGGCCTTGGTTCGAATCAGTGTCTGGGTGAGTTCCTCTGCGGCAGCCAGATGCAAATAGGTGAACACGATCTGATCCTCCTGAATGAGATCGTATTCCGGGGGAAGCGGCTCTTTTACGTGCATGACCATTTCGGATCGCCGGAAGATTTCCGCCGGCGTCTCCACGATTTCGGCTCCGGCTTTTTGGTAGACGGCGTCTTCGAACCCGCTGCCTGCCCCGGCGTGCTTCTCCACCAGCAGGGTATGTCCGTTCTGGATCATGACTTCCACACCCGCCGGCGTCATGGACACGCGGTTTTCTTCCGCCTTGATTTCCTTCAGGATTCCGACGATCATGGTGTTCCTCCTTCTACAAAATGGGTGGATCGATCACTGGGCAGCGGGTCACGGCCCGGGCCATATCTGCAGCGGTATGCCCGGGAAAACCCGCCGGCAGATGAGGCGAGCCGAAGCTCCCGTCACGTCCTTACTACCATCGTCCGGACCATACGAACCCTGGTGTTCGTTTCCGCCTGGAGGGCATTTTCCTGCATCCGGGGCTGCAAGGATCCGTGGTTTGCAAAACGCATCCGGGGCCAATGCGTCGTTCAGGGATCAGGAACCTCCGCCGGTCAGAAGGTCTGCGGATCGGGACATCTCCGAAAACGCCGCTTCCACCGATTCCAACTGGCTCCGAATCTCCGGAACATCCCTCTCCTTGCAGGCGTCCTCGAGTGCTTTGGCCGCAGCCTGCAGGTTCACCGCACCGATATTTCCTGCAGCACCCTTCAGGGAGTGGGCGTTGCGACGGGCGGTTTCGAGATCCCCGGCGTCCAGGACGCCTCGAAAATCATCGAAAAAAGTGGAAAACTCCGCTCGATACTCCCCGACAAATTCGACGAACATCTCCCAGTCGCCTTCCAGCCGGCGCAGGGTGTCCTCTACATCGAAACCGGGCAGGTCCTTGAACCGTTCGAGAAAATCTGCCAACTGCCCGCTGTCCGAAGCCATTGTATCCTCCCTTTTGCGGTTATCGAAATGGTCCGTATGCGGTTCCGTCTCCGCCGTTCGTTTCGCTCGAGATGCCGGGCAAGGTCCGGATTCCCCCCCGTGCAGCGTCGGAAAAACCCATTCCCATCAGCAGCCCCTTTCGAGCGAATGCCAGCGGGAAACATCGTGCGGGTCAGATCAACGCGCGCACCTCTGCCAACAGTGCCTCGGTCTCCGGATCGGAAAAGCAATAGTGAAGCTGCAGAAACCGCCGCCGGAACCGGGACACCTCTTCCCGCACATTGGCACCCTGCACGATAACGTCCCGGATATAGCCGGCCAACTCGGCGAAATCCCCCGCCTCCATACCGAAACGGGTCATTTCCTGCACGCCCATTCGCAATGCGCCCGAGGCGGTGAAACCCTCCTCGTCCGGGGCGGCCTGGTAATTGACGACGATGTTGTTGTCCTCCAGCCGACGGGCCACTTCCGGCCCCCGCCCGTACCCCACGTGCACCACCACCTGATGGGTCTCGGTGTAGGAGATGGCGGGATCGCCCGCCACCTCAAGTCCGGAATCCTTCAGCGAACATGCGAAAGCCTTTGCGTTGGCCAACACCTTGGGCTGGTATTCCTCCCGGAAGGCGTTCATCTCGTAAGCGGAGATCAGCAGTCCGAGCATCGTTCCCAAATGATGGTTGCTGGTGCTGCCGGGAAAGGCCCTTCGCTGGATCGCTTCCCAGAACTCGAAACCCACATCGTTTTCGGCATAGTTCGTTCCGATCAAACCGCGCTGGGTGCCGAAATAGGTTTTATGCGTGGAGCCGGTCACGATGTCGGCGCCCTCCAGGAAAGGCTGCTGGAAGTGGCGCCCCACAAGGCCCAGCACATGGGCCATGTCGTAAAGAATGAAACAGTCGAGCCCCAACTGATCCACCATGTGCCGGATTTCGGCAACGGGTTC
>JAJDOA010000099.1 GCA_022340405.1 Desulfobacteraceae bacterium
AGGGATCGTATTGCCGAGCTGGTTATCGGTCAGCGGTGCGAGGTTCCTTTGAAAAAGGGCAAGAAGACCCTCATCGCCAAGGGAAAAGCCATCACCGCCGGCATGCTCGAGGATATCGCTCTGGCCCGGTATGAAGGGATCGTGCTTCAAAATGCCGAGCGGACCGAGAAGGTGCACCGCGTCCTCGATCGGTACCGGGAGGAGAGCGAACGCTGCCGGGCCCACTTTGAAGACCAGGTCAACCGTTACGAAAGCGGTGTTGACCTTCCCCCGGGTGTCATCAAGATGGTCAAAGTCTACGTGGCCATGAAGCGCAACCTTTCCGTGGGCGACAAGATGGCCGGTCGCCACGGCAACAAAGGCGTGGTGTCCCGGATTCTCCCCCAGGAGGATCTGCCGTACTTCGCCGACGGAACCTGCGTGGACATGGTGCTGAACCCGTTGGGGGTTCCCTCTCGGATGAATGTCGGCCAGGTTCTCGAAATTCATCTGGGACGGGCGGCCAGGTCACTGGGAAATCAGATCAACCGCATGCTGGAAGAAAACAACCTCAAGGAGCTGCGGTCCAAGTTCCGAAAGATTTTCACCGATGGAGACAGCGACGCCAACATCAAGAAGATGGACGATGAGGGATTGCGCCGCTTTGCCGGGTTTTATCGGGATGGCGTCCACATGGCCACGCCCGTTTTCGACGGTGCCAAGGAGTCGGAAATCAAGGAACTGCTGGAAGAGGCCGGCGTGGAAATGACGGGTCAGACCACCCTCTATGACGGACGCACTGGTGAACCCTTCAAAGAAAAAATCACGGTGGGCACCATGTACGTGCTCAAGCTGCACCATCTGGTGGACGACAAAATCCACGCCCGGTCCATTGGTCCCTACTCCCTTGTCACCCAGCAGCCGCTGGGCGGCAAGGCGCAGTTCGGCGGCCAGCGGCTCGGAGAAATGGAAGTATGGGCCATGGAGGCCTACGGGGCGGCTCATGCACTGCAGGAGTTTCTGACGGTGAAATCCGATGACATGGCCGGCCGCACCAGGATGTACGAAAAAATCGTGAAAGGGCAGAACACGCTTGAGCCCGGGCTGCCGGAATCCTTCAAGGTTCTCACCAAGGAGCTGCAGGCCCTGGGGTTGGACATCTCCCTGATCGAAGAAGAACCACAAAAATAGGAATGACGCATGGAAACGCTATACGATTTCTTTGCCAAGCCGAAAGACCCGAAACGATTTGTCGGGGTCAAAATCGCACTGGCTTCTCCCGAACAGATTCTAAAATGGTCCCACGGCGAGATCAAAAAGCCCGAGACGATCAACTACCGGACGTTCAAGCCCGAACGGGACGGGTTGTTTTGTGCGAAAATATTCGGACCCACCAAGGATTACGAGTGCAACTGCGGCAAGTACAAGCGTATGAAGCACCGGGGCGTCATCTGCGAAAAGTGCGGCGTGGAAGTCATTCAGTCCAAGGTGCGCCGCGAGCGAATGGCCCACATCGAGCTGGCCACACCGTGCGCTCACATTTGGTTCCTCAAGAGCCTGCCCAGCAAGATCGGCAACCTGCTGGACTTGACCCTCAAGCACATCGAAAAGGTTCTTTACTTCGACAGCTATATTGTCATCGACCCCAAGAGCACCCCGTTGACGGTGGGGCAGCTGTTGTCGGATGAAAAATACCGTGAGGTCAGAGAACTGCACGGAAATAAATTCGAAGCAGGCATCGGAGCCGAAGCCATCAAGCAGATGCTCTCCAATCTCGATCTCGACGAGATCTACAACCAGCTCCGAGTGGACATCCGTGCCACCGGTTCGATGGCCAAGAGGCAAAAGCTCTCCAAGCGGCTGAAGATCGTCGATGCGTTCCGGCGTTCCGGAGTCGATCCCACGTGGATGATCATGGATGTCATACCGGTGCTGCCTCCCGACCTGCGGCCGCTGGTGCCGTTGGAAGGCGGTCGGTTCGCCACTTCCGATCTCAACGATTTGTACCGCCGCGTGATCAACCGCAACAACCGCTTGCGCCGCTTGATGGACCTTAATGCGCCGGACATCATCGTTCGTAACGAAAAACGCATGTTGCAGGAGTCGGTGGACGTTCTGTTCGACAACGGCCGCCACGGCCGAGTGATTACGGGTACGAACAAGAGACCTCTCAAGTCCCTGTCCGACACGCTCAAGGGGAAACAGGGGCGATTCCGGCAGAACCTGCTGGGCAAGCGCGTGGACTATTCCGGCCGAACCGTCATCACGGTGGGCCCGGATCTCCGACTCCACCAGTGCGGGCTTCCCAAGAAGATGGCCCTGGAGCTGTTCAAGCCCTTCATCTATTACCGACTCGAACAGAAGGGAATGGTGTCCACGGTCAAAAGCGCCAAAAAGATGGTGGAGCGAGAGACGCCGGAAGTGTGGGACACCCTCGACGAGGTGGTCCGGGAATATCCCGTCATGCTCAACCGTGCCCCGACTCTGCACCGTTTGGGGATCCAGGCCTTTGAGCCCACCCTCATCGAAGGCAAGGCCATTCAGCTGCATCCTTTGGTATGTACCGCTTTCAACGCGGACTTCGACGGCGACCAGATGGCCGTGCATGTACCGCTGTCGGTGGAGTCTCAGATCGAAGCCCGGGTGCTGATGCTGTCCAGCAACAACATTCTCTCTCCGGCCAACGGAAGCCCCATCATCGTTCCCAGTCAGGACATCGTGCTGGGTATCTACTACATGACCCGGTCCGTATCCGGCCGAAAAGGGGCCGGAAAAATCTTCGCCAACCCTCAGGAAGTACGTGTCGCCTACGACGCCGGAGTGTTGGACCTGCACGCCCGGATTTTAGTGCGCATCGGCGGCGAGCGCGTCGAAACCACAGTGGGCCGCATCCTGCTGTGGGAAGTCATTCCGCAGGACCATCTCCTGGGGCTCCGTCACATCCGGGTCCCCGACATCGACACGGCGAAGGAGATCCATGCGAAACTGCAGGAGGGAGCCGATTTCATCGAGATGGTGGAGGCCCACTCCGAAAGCCCCGATCGGGCCAACCAGGGAGAGATCGGCCTTCTGCGTAAAGAGGAGTTCGCCCGGATCTTCTGTGACGATCCCGTTATTTCGGATCAAGTTTTCGACCTGAACACCGGTGATGTCAGCGAGCCGGTTCAGGGTGGGGAAGGTGTCCACCTCTTTCAGATCATGGAAAAGCGTCCGAACATCCCCTTTTCCATGATCAACCACACCATGGACAAGAAGCGGCTTCGGGATCTGGTGGACTACACCTATCGGAACCTCGGTCCCAAAGCCACCGTCATTCTCTCCGACCGCCTCAAAGACATCGGCTACCGGTACTCCACCGAAGGCGGCCTTTCCATTTCCATCGACGCCATGATCATTCCCGAGGGCAAGTGGGACATCCTGCGCCAGGCCGAAACCCGTGTCGGCGAAATCCAGAAGCAGTATACCGAAGGTTTGATCACCCACGGAGAAAAGTACAACAAGGTGGTGGACATCTGGGCGCGGGCCACCGACGAGGTGGCCAATGAAATGATGGAGTCCATGCGCTTGGTGCAAGCCACCGACACCGAAGGCAACCCGCTCACCGACGAGGACGGGACCGTGATCATGGAGGAAAGCCTCAACCCGATCTGGATGATGGCCGATTCCGGGGCCCGGGGCAGCAAGGATCAGATGCGTCAGCTTGCCGGGATGCGCGGTTTGATGGCCAAGCCTTCCGGGGAGATCATCGAAACACCGATCCAGGCCAATTTCCGGGAAGGGCTTTCCGTGCTGCAGTACTTCATTTCCACCCACGGTGCGAGGAAGGGACTGGCCGACACGGCGTTGAAAACCGCCAACTCCGGCTATCTCACCCGGCGACTGGCGGACGTCGCCCAGGATTGTGCGGTGATGGAACCCGATTGTGGAACCCTCTTGGGCGTGGAGGTCGAACCGCTGATGGAAGGCGGCGAAATCATCCAGCGACTCAGTGACCGGATCCTCGGCAGAACAGCACTGGAAGACATCCTGGATCCCTTTACCGACGAGGTGTTGGTCCAAGCCGGCGAAGAGATCGACGAGATCAAGGTGGTGACCATCGAGGACGCAGGCATCCCCCGGGTGAAGATCCGCTCCGTATTGACCTGCAAGACCAAAAACGGCGTATGCGCAAAGTGCTACGGAAGGGATCTTGCCCACGGGCGGCGTGTGGAACTCGGCCAGGCCGTCGGCATTCTGGCGGCCCAGTCCATCGGAGAGCCCGGCACGCAGTTGACCATGCGCACGTTCCACATCGGCGGCACCGCGAGCCGGCGGGTGGAACAGGCCGATATCAAGGCGCGTTTGGACGGACGGATCAAATTTCTCGACCTGAACATGGTGCAAAACGCCAGCGGCCAGTTGGTGGTCATGAACCGACGCGGAGGCGAGTTTGCCATTGTCAGCGAGTCTGGACGCGAGCGGGAGCGCCACCCGGTGATCTACGGAGCGCATCTGATGGTGGCAGACGGTGGAGAGGTCAAAGCCGGCGATCTGCTGGCCACCTGGGACCCCTTTTCCACACCCATCATCTCGGAGGTGGGCGGCCAAGTGAAATTCGGTGACATCATCCCGGGAAAGACCGTGATCGAAAAGGTCGACCCCATCACCGGCAAATCCAGCCGCACCATCACCGAGTCCAAAAGCGGGGAAGAGCGTCCCCGCATCTCCATCAAGGACGAAGACGGCAAGACGGCCAAACTACCCACTCAATCCGGCCTGGCCCGCTATCTACTGCCGATGGAGGCCATCCTGCTCGTGGAGGAGGGCGACCCCGTTCAGGCCGGAGATGTGATCGCCAAATTGCCCCGCGCCACCACCAAGACCAAGGACATCACCGGCGGTCTGCCCCGGGTGGCCGAGTTGTTCGAGGTGCGAAAGCCGAAGGACGTGGCCGTGCTCAGCGAGATCGACGGCTATGTTTCCCTGTCCAAGTCGACTCGGAAGGGCAAGCAGAAAATCACCATCACCCCGGTGGATGTCGGTGAGAAGAAAGAGTACCTCATCCCCCGTGGAAAACACATCAACGTCTACGAGGGTGACTACATCCGCGCCGGCGAGCCCCTGATCGGCGGCAGCGCCGTCCCCCAGGACATTTTGAACATCAAAGGTGAGATCGCACTGGCCCGATACCTCGTCAACGAGGTCCAGGAGGTATACCGGTTGCAGGGTGTCCGCATCAACGACAAGCACATCGAGGTGATCGTTCGACAAATGATGCGGCGGGTCAAGGTCACCGAGCCGGGGGACACGGATTTCATCGTGGAAGAACAGGTGGACCGTGTTATTTTCGACGAGGTCAACCAGGAAGTGATCGAGGCCGGCGGGCAGCCGGCCGTTGCGGAGCCGTTGATCCTGGGGATCACCAAGGCCTCCCTCAGCACGGAAAGCTTTATTTCAGCGGCCTCCTTCCAGGAAACCACAAAGGTGCTGACCGAGGCGGCCGTTCAGGGAAAGATCGATTATCTAAGCGGACTGAAAGAGAATGTCATTATGGGACGTCTCGTGCCGGCCGGAACCGGATTGACCCATTACCGCAATGTGGAGGTCAACACCATCTGACACGGTGCGACCGCCAGCGAAAAGTACTTGACAATAAGCCAATACCTGTATACAAATCGCGTTTTTGTCGTGGCGTGCACACGCCGGACGAACCCATAAGCTGCGAGGAAGCGTATGCCGACGATCAATCAACTGGTGAGGAAGGGCAGAAAGCGGGTCAAGAAGAAGAACAACACCCCCGCGCTCAAGGGAGCCCCGCAGAAGCGGGGCGTGTGCACCCGTGTCTACACGTCGACCCCGAAGAAGCCCAATTCGGCGTTGCGGAAGGTGGCCCGCGTGCGATTGACCACGGGCATCGAGGTTACGGCCTACATCCCGGGCATCGGACACAATTTGCAGGAGCACTCCGTGGTTCTCGTGCGGGGAGGACGTGTAAAGGACCTGCCCGGCGTGCGGTACCACATCGTCCGAGGAACGCTGGACACCCTCGGGGTGGAAGATCGCAGGCAGGGCCGCTCCAAATACGGTGCGAAAAAACCGAAGTAGTGAATGGCGAGCGAGAGCCGGGGATACTGCGGTTTCCGATCCGCCGGACCCCATCGACAACATGAACATCAGCAGCAGATGGTGACAGCATGCCGAGAAGAAGAGTCATAGCCAAACGGCCGATCCCGCCGGATTCGAAGTTCAACAGCACACTGGTGGCCAAGTTTGTCCGTTCCATCATGCGGGACGGAAAGAAGAGCACGGCCGAAAATCTTCTGTATCAGGCCTTCGATATCATCGAGCAGCGGGCCAAGGAAGATCCGCTCAAAGTGTTCGAAAAGGCCCTTGACAACGTCAAGCCGATGATTGAGGTCAAGAGCCGCCGTGTCGGGGGATCCACTTATCAGATTCCGCAGGAGGTTCGCCCGAGCAGGCGGCAGGCGCTGGGCATTCGCTGGATTATCAAATTCGCTCGGGGGCGGTCCGAAAAAGGGATGTCGGGCAAACTCGCCGGGGAGTTGCTAGATGCGGCCAACAACAGCGGATCCGCCCACAAGAAGAAAGAGGACACACACAAGATGGCGGAAGCCAACAAAGCGTTCGCGCACTATCGTTGGTAGCAAATCCTGGACAGCGGATAACCACCGTATAAGCGGGTGAGGGGAGAAGCGAAGATGGCCAAAGAAAAGTATGAGCGGAAGAAGCCGCACGTGAATGTGGGAACGATCGGTCACATCGACCACGGCAAGACGACGTTGACGGCGGCGGTGACCAAGCATATGGGCTTGAAGGGCATGGCGCAGTATGTGCC
>JAJDOA010000116.1 GCA_022340405.1 Desulfobacteraceae bacterium
GGCGTAAGTCTGGCCGGTATCTACATGCCCGGGTTGAAGCTTGTCGGCGACTGCACCGAGGGGCCCAAACAGTCCCGCTACGTATCCTTCTACACCGCATCCTTTGCCCTCGGATGCAGTCTCAGTTATTTAATGGCCGGCGAAGTCGAAAGCCGTTTTGGATGGCAATGGGAGTTTCTGACGGCTGGTGCGTCCGGGGCCGTTGCGCTGTGCCTGGTCGCTGCATGGATACCCCGAGGCCAAACCCGTGTGGCATCCGAAGGCGGGCTGTGGAGGGACTTCCTTCCCGTGCTGCGCTCCTCCCGCGTCATGGGATATGTTCTCGGCTATGCAGCCCACATGTGGGAACTGTTTGCGATGCGGTCTTGGATTGTCGCCTTCTTGTTCCATGCACGAGCCCTCCAGCCGGGCGAAGCGTTCGCCTGGACCCCCGCTCAGGTGGCCTTTCTCATCAACTTGCTGGGATTGCCCGCCAGTGTCGGCGGCAACGAGCTCTCCCGGATGTTCGGCCGTCGGAAGGTCATCGTCACCGTTATGTGCCTGTCGGTGACCACCGGCTCCGTCATCGGCTTTCTGGCACCCGGTGGATATGCGCTGGTGACAGTGCTGTCGATTGTGTGGGGAATCTGGGTGCTGGGGGACTCTGCATCGCTGATCGCAGGGTCGGTCTCAGAGGCGCCGAAAGGATATCGGGGAGCTACACTGGCGGTGCATTCGACCCTGGGCTTCGGTTCCGCATTTCTCAGCCCACTGGCTGTGGGAGTCGTTCTGGACCTCACCGCCCACACGGGATCCGCAGGCTGGGGGCCGGCTTTTCTGGTCATGGTGGCCGGCTGCGCGCTGGGTCCGTTGGCATTGTTTCTATGCGGGTCCGGCTCAAGAACCCGACGATGAGGATTTGTGCGGCCCACCCCGGTGGATTTCGGCTACCGCAGTCATTTGCAGGCCGCCGCGAATGTTCTGTACGAGAGTGACCTTGCAGGAAAAGGGCTGCAGACGGTTGAACAGATCTCGTGCAATGGTGTCCGCAAGGCCCTCTCCAAAGATTTTCTCGTCCCGAAACGTCCACAGGTAGAGCTTGAGGCTTTTGCTTTCCACGCAAATCCGGTCGGGCCGGTATTCGATGACCACGCGGTTGAAGTCCGGCTGCCCGGTAATGGGGCAGTGGCTGGTCAGCTCGTCCGAGGCAAATTGAACCGTTGTCACGTTTTCCGGTTTCGGGAAAGTGTCCAGCTCCTTGCTGGGTCGGTTTACGGGCTTTCCGAGTTTGGTGAAGTCCTGATCCATGCTCCTCTCCCATTGGTGTCGTGGCGGGGGTCCGGCGCCCCTCCAGGCCGGCTGCGGCGTGCCTTTCCGCCATCGCCGGCCGACCGGGTCAACCGGAGGAAAGGCCCACCGAGTCCTTCCCGCTCTCCTTGATGCGGAACATGGCCCGGTCGGCCAGCGACAGCAGTCCCTCCCGACTGTTGGAGTCCTCCGGAAAACTGGCCACGCCGAAGCTGGCGCTGAGTTTTACCTGGTAGCCGGCCTCGGTCAGATAGTCTTTTTCTTTCATCCGCGCACGGATTTCCTCCGCTTTGGCGCTGGCGTCTGCCTTGTCGAAGCCGGGCAGGACGAGAACGAATTCGTCCCCTCCGTAGGCGACCCCGAAGGACGGCTCTTCCATCCGGGAGCGGAGGGTGTCGGCCACTTCTTTGAGCGCACGGCTGCCGTTCAAGTGGCCATAGGTGTCCACCACTTGTTTGAAGTTATCCATATCCATAAAAATCAGAGAAAAGATCGTTCCCTTGTTTCGACAGGCGGCGATCATTTGGTCGAGGGCCTCGTAGAGGTATCGGGTGTTGTACAGACCGGTGAGGCTGTCTTGGATGGACAGCTGCCGGTACTTTTCCCGGCTGCGCTGCAGTTCCCGCTCCACGACTTTCAGTTCCGTGAGGTCCGACAGAAATGTCGCGTACCCGACCGGATGCCCGTCATCGTCTTGCAGCCGGCTCCGATTGAAGAGCGTGGGGATTGTTTGGCCGGTCTTGTGGAGGAGGGACGCCTCGAAACTGAGGTGCTCGCGGCTGGCGGCGTAAAATTGCACAGAGCCCCGGTCGTACAGGGTTTCGACCCCACGGCCGATGAGTTCGTCGGGGCCGTAACCCAGTTGGTCCAGCAGTGCCTGGTTGACTTGTAGGATGCGATGTTCGGTGTCCGTCATCAGAAATCCCGCAGAGGTGGCCTCCATGGCCCGTCGGTATCGCTGGAGCTCGCACTGGGTCTGCTCGCATTTCACCCTGAGATCGCTCAAGCTCTGCTCGAGCGCAGCGATGCATTTTTGCTGTTTTGGAAGGATAGGATCGGTTTCGTCCATACCGCATGCTATGATAGAAAGAGCCTTGTGGCAAGGCGGTTGCACGGGCTCTGTGGATTCGAAAGGAGCCGTCTATCCAGCTTCAAATGATAGCGGCCTCGGCCTCTTCACGGAAAGGGCATCGAATCGGAAAAAGGCGTCATCTGCCATTGTGCCGGTAGGTGATCACCTGGACGATTTCCATGGTGACCAGTCCTTCGATCACCAGCGAGTCGAGATCCGGCAGAAAGGCTTGGATCTTTTCCGTCGCATCGACGATCTCAACCACCACCGGCAGGTCCTCGGAGAGGCGCAGAATTTTCGAGGTGTGAATGCGGCTGTGGGCGCCGAAACCCAGACAGCCCCGCAGGACGGTAGCTCCGGCCAGGCCGCGCTTGCGGGCTTCCTCTACGATCACCTCGTAGAGAGGGCGATGCCCCCGCTTGTCGCTTTCGCCGATGAAAATGCGAAGTCGAAGAGCTACGGAGGGTGTTTTCATGACCTCTCCCTTCAGATCCAGCGGCCGGCCGCCATGCCCCCGAAGAGCATGGCCAGGCCGAGTCCGTTCTGCAGGGCCAGATTCTGCAGAGCCCCCCAGTAGTGGGTGGTGCGGAGCAATTCGCCCGTCTCCAGAGCGAAGGCAGAAAAGGTGGTGAAGGCCCCCATGAAGCCCACCAGCACGAGCGTGCGAACGCCCGCTGATACGAAACGTTGTTCGAACAAGGTCCACAGAACCCCAACCACAAAGCATCCGAAGGCATTGACCGCCAGTGTTCCCCAGGGGAAAGAGGCCCCGGTGAAGCGGTGCACGAAGCCTGCCACCGTGTAGCGGGCAATGGTTCCCAAGGCCCCGGCAAGGGCGAGCAGTAGCATTTTCTGTACAGTCAGCAAATGGCCTCCGGTTTTCGGATCCAAATCGATCCGCAGATGGTTTCCAGCCCAATGTGCCAGCCAGCCGCGCAGTACATGGACCCGGCACGATGGCATCGGTGGGTTTAGACATCGGTATATGGCAGAGAACTTGCCTATTGGTCAAGGGAACCCTCGCCGGGCAGGGTTGCCATTGGGGAAATGGGTAATTATGATACATTAATCCTTCAACGATGAGTAAAAAAGACACATATGATGCGGCATGATTCGTATCCAAATCGTGGCGGGCGGCTATGGATGGCGGTCCCCCCCTGGGTGTTCATCGGAGCGGCTCTGATTTTGCTGCCCCTGTTCATGTACATGGCGGCGGTCACCATCGAGCGGCAGAAACAAAACAGCATCCGATTGCTCGTGGAAAAGGGGGCAGCACTGATCCGCTCCTTCGAAGCCGGTACCCGGACGGGTTTCCGCGGCGAGGTCAGCGGTTTTCAACTGCAGCACCTGCTCACGGAAACCGCCGAGCAGCCGGACATCTATTACCTTCTCGTAGTCGATAGCCAAGGAAATGTTCTCGCAAGCAGCGATGCGCGGCTTATTGGGTCCCGGCACGGCATCGATATCGACTTGGAGGCGGCCGCACACACCAACAATGTACTGTGGCGCAGGCGAACCCGGGAGGATGGAACCGCCATCTTCGAGGTCTACCGCCGGTTCAAGCCCGGCGGCGTCGCGATCGGCCCGGGTCGAATGATGATGCGCCACCACGAGAGCCTGCGTCGATCCATCCCGTCCGCCTCGGGGCAGGGTTCTCCGGACGACGCCGTGATCTTCGTGGGTTTGGATATGGCATCGGTGGAGCAGGCGCGCCGCGCAGACACAATTCACACCGTGGTGATGGCGGCCATCCTGCTTATGTTGGGGTTTGCCGGTGTGGTGCTGTTGTTCATCGCGCAGGGATACCGATCCGTGCAGGCCTCTTTGTCCCGCATCCAGGTGTTTTCCGACACCCTCGTCGAGCGCATGCCCATCGGGCTTGTGGCCGTGGATGCAAACCGGCGCATTGCAGCCGTCAACAACGTTGCCGGGTCGTTGCTCCGACTCCCGCCGGAGCCATCATCCGTGGGCATGGCCGCAGACGAGGTGCTGCCTTCGGAATTGGCGGTTGTCCTGGGGACCGCAGCCAACCGTGGCGGCGTCACGGAAAAGGAGGTGGAATGCCGTCTGCCGCAAGGCCGGGTTCTTCCCCTGGAAGTGGGGTGCTCCGCGTTGATGGGAGACGATGGACGGAATCTCGGTCAGGTGCTCCTCTTCAAAGATCTCAGCGAGCTTCGTTTTCTGCGCAGGGAGGTGGAGCGAAACCGGCGCCTGGCCTCTGTGGGAAGACTGGCGGCAGGGGTGGCACACGAAATCCGCAACCCCCTGAGCTCCATCAAGGGGTTTGCAACGTATTTCAAGGAGCGATACGCCGACGTTGCAGAGGACCAAGAGATCGTGAAGATCATGATCGGTGAGGTCGAGCGCGTCAATCGTGTCATCGGTCAGTTGCTCGAATTTGCCCGGCCGGTGTCGCTGAGCCGGACAAAAGTCGATCTTGTCGGTCTGCTGACAGAGTCCATCAAGCAGATCGAGCGACAGGCTGCGGAAAGGGGTTGCGTCCTCCGGGAACAGATCGCCGATGATTTGGGGACGATTTCGGTGGACCCGGATCGGCTCCGCCAAGTCCTGTTGAACCTGTACCTGAACGCCCTGGACGCGATGGGCGAGGCGGGAGAGCTCACTGTGGAGGCCGCGCGTGTCGAAGAAGGTGCCGTCCGCATCCGGGTTGTGGACACCGGTTCCGGGATCGAAGCCGACCAGCTTCCCCATGTCTTCGATCCGTATTTTACGACGAAATCCAGTGGAACGGGACTGGGTCTGGCCATCGCCCACAACATTCTGGAAGCCCACGGGGGGAAGATCGCGGTGGACAGCCGGCCCGGCCGGGGCACGACCGTTTCGCTGATTTTTCCGGATCCTTCGCATTCGCCGGGGCAGGGGGTCAAGCGATGAAGGAGACAGCGCAAAACATTCTTGTCGTAGACGACGATTCGGCTCACCGCACGATGCTCCGAACCCTTCTGCGGGAGTGGGGATACCAGATCCAAGAGGTCGACGACGGTTCCGGAGCCATAGAAGCCGTACGGAATAGGGCCTTTGATCTGATTCTCATGGACATCCGTATGGTAAGGGTCTCGGGCATCGAAGCCCTGGATGAGATCAAGGCCGTCAACCCGGCCATACCGGTGGTGCTCATGACAGCCTATTCTTCCGTGGAGACCGCGGTGGAGGGCCTGAAAAAAGGTGCTTACGACTATCTGACCAAACCCCTGGACTTCGAAAAGCTGAAAGTCACTATTCGCAGAGCCATGGAGCATTTGCAGCTTCGCAAGGAAAACCGGGCCCTTCGCAAAGCGTTGGGTCTGCAGTTCGATCCGGGCAAACTCATCGGCCGCAGCCCCGCCATGGTCCGTCTCATGGAAACCGTGGCGCAGGCGGCTCCTTCGGAGGCCACCGTTCTGATTCGGGGTGAATCCGGTACCGGAAAGGAGATGATCGCCGGGGCCATCCACCACAACAGCCATCGCAGGGAAGGGCCTTTTGTCAAGATCAACTGTGCCGCCATTACGGAAACCCTTCTGGAAAGCGAACTCTTCGGTCACGAAAGGGGCGCCTACACCGGCGCCGACCGCCGCAGGGAAGGGCGTTTCGTTCAGGCCGACGGCGGCAGCCTTTTTCTCGACGAAGTCAGTGAAATGTCCGTGGCCATGCAAGCCAAGCTCCTTCGCGTGTTGCAGGAACGGGAAGTGGTCCGCGTCGGCGGGGAAGCCGTAATTGCCGTGGATGTGCGTTTGATCGCCGCCACCAACAGGGATTTGCAGGAGCGCGTTCAGGAAGGCCTTTTCCGGGAGGATCTCTATTACCGGCTCAACGTCGTCAATCTGGAGGTCCCTCCGCTACGCAACCGTCGGCAGGACATTCCGCTGCTGGCCGATCACTTCTTGCGGCATTTTTCGGAAAAGAACCGCAAGGAGGTTCGGGGGTTCACGCCCGAGGCCGTGAACCTACTGACGCGCCACGGCTGGCCTGGGAATGTGAGGGAGCTGATGAACGCGGTGGAAAGAGCTGTCGTTTTGTGTCGCTCCAATTTCCTGGGTTCCGCGGATTTTGCCGATTTGGCTCCCCCTTCCGATCCGGCGCAGACCGCACAACCGACTGCGGAATACGGCGCAACCCTGGAGGATGTGGAGCGAGGCGTCATCCTGCAGACGCTCCACGAGACCGAGGGCAACAAGAGCGAAGCGGCCCGCCGCCTGGGCATTACGCGAAAGACACTTCACACAAAGTTACGGAAATACGAGGAGGAGGAAGACCGAACCGCCGATACAAACAATTAGTATTGTGTACCGTAAGTTTTTGTCAATAAAGTGAGTGGTTGCTTTCAATTTTGGTCATTCGATATTGTTTCGTATTTCGATATTCGAATTTTGTGCTTTGCCGATCGAAGCCTTAGGCATCATCCGAATGAAAGCCGTATCTTTTTTCAATAACTTTTGGGACCCGCCCCCAGTGCCATGCAGAGGCATCGGTTCCGCACGGTGACGCCGATTATCCGACAATGCTCTGGATTCTTGAAAGCCCCGCCAGCGATCCCCACGATAATCTTGCCCTGGAAGAGTTCTGTTTCCGTAATTCCGGCCTGGATGGGGAAATACTGCTGCTGTACGTCAACAGCCCTGCGGTTGTCATCGGCCGGCATCAAAACCCATGGGCAGAGGTGGACATGGGTTATGCGATGCGCAAGGGCATTCCCGTCGTACGCCGGATCTCCGGCGGGGGAGCCGTTTACCACGACCGAGGCAATCTAAACCTCTGCTTTATCGGCCCCTTCCACAGGGGCAGGCGCTTTGCTGCACGACGCCTCTTCGACCCGCTCATCGACCTTCTCCGGGAAAACGGGTTGCCGGTGAGACAGAACCGGCGAAACGACTTAATGGTGAACGGAAGAAAGGTCTCCGGCAATGCGCAATATACCGACCTGCATCGATGGCTTGTCCACGCCACGCTGCTCGTCGATACGGATCTCGGCGATCTGATACGGGTGCTGGCCGGAAGTATCCGGCCGCAGCATTCTTTGGCCGTTGGATCCCGCCGCACGGAAGTGGGCAATGTCGCACCCAGCAGCAACCCTTTTCAGGCGTCTGGAGCGTGGAAACAGGAACTGGCCCGGCGATATGCCGCCGCCGATACGGTATCGCCTCTTTCATTGGATGCCCTGCAGCAGCGTTCCGTATTCCGATTGGCGATGGGGAAGTATCGAAGTCGAGACTGGAACATCGCAAAGACCCCCGCTTTCAGTGTTTGCGGGACTCTTCGACTTCCCGAAGAACACTACCCGGTCGTTCTCCGTGTGGAGAGAGGAGATGTGACCGCAGCGGAAATCGCCGATGCGAACCGGCTGGACACGCGGGCTCTTTCCATGGAAAGGCTACCGGACAAGCGTTTCGAGATCCTGTTCGAATCCGGCACATTCGTCCCCCCGGACGGTTCGAACGAAGGGCAAGGGAGTCTTTCATCCTGACAATGGCCATTGCCCCTTCCGTATCGGGCCGGCCACCGCTCGGCGAACGTTTGACAGTGCATCCTGCACGGATTATGGTAGCGGTGCTTGGCAGACGATCTATAGAAGCTATCTCAAAATTGTCTTTTTGCCCAATCTCGGCGTCGGGTCCTCGTTTTCAATCCTCGAAATACGGCCGTATTCCTGCGGCTGGAAACTCGGATCCTTCTTGACCTTGAACGAAAATCCTAATTTTGAGATGACTTCAAGATTTAGAGGGAGGAGCCCATGGAGAGGAACACCCACAGCAAAACCATCGGCTATCTGCTATGGATCTTCGGATTTACCGGAGCCCACCGGTTCTACTACGGTAAACCCATCAGTGGAACGGTTTATTTCTTCACGCTGGGATTGCTGTTCATCGGATGGATTGTCGATCTGTTTCTCATTCCCTCCATGGACCGGGAGGCGGAGTTGCGGTTTCACCCGGGCAGAGTCGATTACACAGTGGCATGGCTGCTGTTGACATTTCTGGGCCTGTTCGGCGTCCATCGGATGTACATGGGAAAATGGTTCACCGGCATAGTGTATTTCCTGACCGGAGGCATTTTTCTCGTAGGCTACATTTACGATTTCTGGACATTGAACGATCAGATCACCCTGATCAATCGTTCCGAATCCTAGTCCGAGACTTCATCTTGGTCCGCGGGCCGGCTCTCGGAATCCGCCCCACCGTAGGCATATGGGTATCCATCCCGCAGCGGTTGCCGTACGTGATCTTCCGCAAAGGTTTTCAAGGATGTCCTTCCGGCGTAGTACCAATCCACGCATCCCCCCATGCTGATGAGCATCAATCCGATTACAGCAGTCAGCCAAAGTCGTTTCATCCAGACCTCCCGAAGCATGTGCACCGCGGAGCCCGATAGGGGCGCCGTCGCTGACAGCGAGCCTGCAGTGTTCCGCAGCGATTTCCATATCGATTTTGCCGCAGCTTCAGACCCAACAGCCGCCCGATACTCCCTATAGATGCGGAAGAACCCTTTGTGCAAGAGACAAATGCGAAGCCGGGAGCCACTCTTCGATCCCATGGAAATCCAATGCGGGCAATCCCCGCCCGCCTTGCGATTCCCCATCTTTTCTCTTGCTTTTCCCAGATTTTCAGGGTACCAGTCTCACCGAATATCGGCGGAGAATCCTTCAAAAACTACGGAAAAGGGGGGAAAGGACATGACCAAGGCAGAATTGATCGAGGCGATGGCCGAGGATGCCGGGATTACGAAAGCCGCGGCTTCGGCGGCGCTGGATTCCTTTATCGACGGTGTGACCAAGGCGCTGAAGAAAAAAGACGGCAAGGTCACGCTGGTCGGCTTCGGCACGTTCCAAAAGACGCGCAGGAAAGCCAGGAAGGGGCGAAATCCGCAGACCGGAGAGACCATCAAAATCAAAGCCTCCAACGTCGTGAAATTCAAACCCGGCAAAAAACTAAAAGACGCCGTCTGATCGACCCTATTGGATTTCCAGATTGTTTTTGCGGGCCATTCCGAGCCGGATTCGGGTGGCCCGTTCGTTTGAGATCAACGGGAGCGGCTTTCACGCGTTTCCGGTGTCGTACGGCCGCCATTGCAAAAGGTGCCCGCGCTTGACACGCTGCCTTTGCCTCGATTATTCTTCATTTCAGCCGGCAGGCATCCGAAGCTCTCTCAAAATTAGGATTTTCGTTCAAGGTCAAGGAGGATTCGAGTTTTCAGCCGCAGGAATACTGGTGTATTTCGAGGACTGGAAACGAGGATCCGACGCCGAGATGGGACGAAAAGACAATTTTGAGATGGCTTCCCGTCATCCTTCCATCCAGGACCTCCGAGATGACACCGCGATCGATCATTATCGCCTTCTTGCTTCTCTTATTGTGGGTTGGGGGTTTTTCTTCTTCCGCAAGTGCGGAACTCATTCGCAAGCCGATGTGGGCCGGACGCTTCTACCCCTCCGATCCAGAGGACTTGGCGGAAACCATCGACGCACTGAGCCAGAAGGCCCGGAAAACCCGGATCGAATTGCCGGAAGACCGACGGCTTCGTGCCCTGGTTCTGCCTCACGCAGGATACATTTACTCCGGCTGGACGGCCGCCCACGCGTCCCGGGTCATCGACGCCGGCGAATTTACCAAAGTTGTACTCATCGGTCCGGATCACCGAATCGGCTTTGCCCAGGCTAGCGTAAGTGAGGCCATGGCGTGGGAGACACCGCTGGGGGTGGTCCACTTGCACCCGGATGCCGCTCGTCTTCGGGAGCGGTCCCCTCGGTTTCGCAGCGTTCCCGAAAGCGATCGATTGGAGCATTCCCTCGAAGTGGTCCTCCCGTTCTTGCAGCGTTATTTGGACCGTTTCACCATCGTTCCCATCGTGATCGGCTCCGCGGAGCCAGGGCCCTTTGCAGACGATCTCGCACCGCTCATCGACGATCGGACCCTGCTGGTGATCAGTTCCGATCTGTCTCACTATCTCCCATACGATCAGGCCGTCCGTACCGACAGAGACACGGTGGAGCGGATTCTCCAGCTGGATGCGGCCGGACTGTTGGCCGATCGCAATCGGGCCTGCGGTGCTCTGCCCATTGCCGTCGGCTTGGAATTGGCAAACCGGTATCATTGGAAACCGGTCTTGCTACACTACAGCAACAGCGGTGATACGGCCGGCGGCCGGGACCGAGTGGTCGGATACGCCGCGATCGCCTTTTTCGGGGAGCCTATGAGCCAAATCAGCACACCCTTCGACGAGTCCCATGGGCGGACACTGGTCGATCTTGCGCGGCGTACGTTGCAGGGTCGGTTCGGCCAGACCACCGCCGAAGAAGCATTGACAGCCCGCCTTTCCGATCCTTGTTTCGATGTTGCCCGGGGTACATTCGTCACCCTCAAGTTGGACAACCAGCTGCGGGGATGCATCGGAACCCTCTCTGGAGAAGAGCCCGTACGGGAAAACGTGAAACGAAACGCCATCAACGCAGCGTTTCACGACCCGAGGTTTCCTCCATTGCGGGAAGCAGAGTTGGACCGCGTGCAGATCGAAGTGAGCGTTCTTACCGATCCTCGCCCTCTCTCCTATGCCGATGCAGCGGACCTTGCAATGAAGCTGAGGCCCGGAATCGACGGGGTGATCATCCGGCGGGGCCCGGCACAAGCGACCTTTTTGCCTCAGGTGTGGGAACAGCTTCCGGAACCGGAATCCTTTTTGGGGCATCTGTGCATGAAAGCCGGGCTGTCAACGGATGCCTGGCAGCGCGGCGATCTCGAGGTTTTAACTTACCAGGTGCAGTATTTTGAAGAGCCGCGATGACCAGTACGTTCTCCGGCTCGTTGTCGCCACCGGGATCGCATCCGTTGTCACTCAGTTGTTGCTCATCCGCGAATATCTTTCCCAGTTCCAGGGAAACGAATTCGTTATCGCCCTGATTCTGTTCGGCTGGCTTTCACTGGGCGCCGCCGGGACTTACACGGCCGGAAGGATTGCGACCGGATCCGGTTGGATTTCTCCTTCCCGGGGAAAACTGGGCTGGCTTTCGCTGCTGCTGGCCGCTTTGCCGGTGGTGGTGATCTTTTCCGTCCGCCTTCTCAGGGATACGGTTTTTCTCCACGGCCGTTCGGTGGGTTTTTACGATACCGCAGTCTTTGTTTTTTCCACCCTTTGCGCCTACGCGCTGCTGGTCGGATTTCTTCTCCCTTTTTCGCTGTATGTGCTGCGGGCGCGGGCCGAATCCGATCCGACACGGCGGGTGTATATCGCCGACGGCATCGGAGATATGGCCGGCGGAGCCCTCTTTTCTTTCGTCCTGGTCTTTCTGGTGAGCCCGATGCAGGCAGTTGCCGTCACCGGTACGATTCTGGCGGTACTCGCCGTCGTCGTGGCCGTCTCCGACTCCGACCACCCGCCGCGGCGCATTGTCGCTGGGGCCATCGTGTGTGCGAGCGTGCTGGCTGCGGGAATGGTGCTGGAGCGGTGGACGTTGTCGCCCACAGACGGTTCGTCCCTGGTCGAATACAGGGAGACCCGATACGGACGTATCACGGTATTCCGAGACCACGGGCAGGTGACTGTTTTTCAGGACGGTGCGCCGACCTTCACCAGCGGGGACATTGTGACTGCGGAAGAGGCGATCCATTATCCCATGTCCCAGCTGGAGAAACCCGAGCACGTGCTGCTGATATCGGCCGGGTCCGGCATGCTACGCGAACTGGAAAAGTACGGCCTGCAATCCGTCGACTACGTGGAACTGAATCCCGACGTGGCCGAGATCCAATTTCGCTACGGATTGTTGCATCGTATCCCCGGGCTTCGGATTCTTTACCGGGACGGCAGGGCCTATCTATCCCAGACCTCCAAGCGATACGATGCCGTCATCGTCTGCCTTCCGGAGCCGGATACCTTTCAGGTCAATCGCTTCTTTTCCGACGGGTTCTTTCGGATGGTCCGGAAGCGTCTGACCCGCACCGGCATCCTGGCGTTTTCCGTAGAGGGTTTCGAAAATTACCTCGGGGAGGCCCAGCGTCAAAAAGTATCTTCCCTGGCGAACACAGCGGGCCTTCACTTTTCGTATCGGCTCCTGCTGCCGGGCCAGCGGATTCATTTTTTGTTTGCCCTTCAACCCCTGAATCCGGACATTCCGGGACTGCTCGCGGCACGGGGTATACCCACCCGATACATCGGCGCGTATTTTCAGGGCAATGTGACTCGGGAACGTATTGCCCAGCTCGATGCCCTGGTGGACGCGTCCGCACCGCTCAACACGGATCTTTCCCCCCATCTCATGCGGATCATGTTGGGTCAGTGGTTTGCCAAGCATGCCGCATCGCCCACCCTGTTTCTGTGGGCAGTGGGCGTGGTGACCGCCGTGTACTTGATCCGAATCCACCGTCCGCAGTGGGTTTTGTTCA
The DNA here is from genome assembly GCA_022340405.1 of Desulfobacteraceae bacterium. Classification (GTDB taxonomy): domain Bacteria; phylum Desulfobacterota; class Desulfobacteria; order Desulfobacterales; family JAJDOA01; genus JAJDOA01. Next base: position 12,730 of record JAJDOA010000116.1, read on the forward strand.
CGACGGGATTCGTGACCATGGGGAGCGAAATCCTGGTGATTTTTGCATTTCAAATCTTCTTCGGGTATGTATATCTGCAGATCGGCCTCATCGTCACCGTGTTTCTGGCGGGGTTGATCCCGGGGGCGCTCTTGACCGCCTGTTGCGGCTTCGCTCCCCGTCGAGCGCTTCTGATATCGGACGGCCTGCTCGCCTTGCTGGCGGGGTGTTTCGCCTGGATGCTGCACACTTCCTCGGCCGCGCCACCCGCCCTCGCGTTCTGGGGGTTCGGGTTTATGGTCTCGTTGCTGTGCGGGTTTCAGTTTCCCATGGCGGTTTCCCTGGCTGGGGGTGAAAAGGCGGCCGGCGCTGCTTTCTCCGCCGACCTGATGGGCGCGGCATTGGGGATTTTGATCACCAGTACCGTTCTCATTCCCAATGTGGGCGTGGTCTGGGCTGCCGCATTGCTCGGTGTTCTCAAGATTGTAAGCCTGGTGTCTAACGGAATCTATGGGACGAATCAACAGACGTAAATTTTTGATGGGTTGCGGCCTCGGGGTGATGTGCGCCTCCGTTCCCGCTTATGCCCTGTGGCCTTTCGGCGGCAAGCAAAGCGCAGGTGCGGACGCTGATGATATCATCGGAAGGGTTTTTAAAGGCGATGCTCCGGAGACGGTGTGGAAATGGTCGCGGGAGGCCTCGTTCTACCAGAATGTGGACGGGTCAACGGTGCGTTGCGGGATCTGTCCCCACCGTTGCATGCTGGCGCCGGGAGACCGCAGCGTGTGCCGCTCGAGGGTCAACGTCGGGGGCAAGTTGTATTCGCTGGTGTACGGCAACCCGTGTGCCGTCCACGTGGACCCCATCGAAAAAAAACCGCTCTATCATTTCAAGCCCGCCTCTCGAGCCTTTTCCATTGCCACAACCGGATGCAACCTGCGTTGTCTGAATTGCCAGAACTGGGAAATTTCCCAGGCCAAACCTCGGGAAGTCCGCCATGTGGAGCTGTTCCCGGACCAGGTCGTCTCCCAAGCCATCCGCACCGGATGTGCTTCCATTGCCTATACCTATTCGGAGCCGGTCACCTTCTACGAGTACACACGCGAAACCGCACAGCTGGCCCGGGAAGCCGGAATCGCAAATGTTCTGGTGTCCGCCGGATACATCAACCGCGCGCCCCTGTTGGATCTGTGCCGCTGGATCGACGCCGCAAATGTCAACCTGAAGTCCTTCAGCGACGAGATCTACCGGAAGCTCAACGGAGCTCGACTGCAACCCATTCTGAACACCTTCCAAACCCTCAACGAACAGGGTGTTCATTTCGAGATGACGAATTTGGTGGTGCCGGGCTACGTGGACGATCCGGACATGGTTCGGCGCATGTGCGCCTGGATTCTGGAGCAATTGGGACAGAATCATCCTCTTCATTTCACACGGTTTTTTCCCAAATACAAGCTGGATCGACTGGCACCCACGCCGGTTTCGACACTGGAGCGGTTCCGAGAGTTGGCCATGGCAGAGGGTATCCGGTATGTGTATGTGGGTAACGTTCCCGGCCACTCCGGCAATCACACCTATTGCCACAACTGTGGAAAGTGCATTGTGGAGCGGCAGGGGTACTTTATCACGGCCAACCATTTGGAATCGGGACGATGCCGTTTTTGCGGCACGACGATACCCGGAGTGTGGAGCTGAGAAGGGGCGGCTACGCCTCCCCCCGCCCTTGCGGTTCAAACGAAAAGCATGCCGTAAGCGGAACGGAAATCTGACAACTGCCATTGCTATCCGGGTCCACCGGGCCCGGATTCTTTATGGGAACACGACATGGAAGCCGAGATTATCGCCACAGGAGACGAGATTCGCACCGGCGCTCTCGTGGACAGCAACTCTGCTCATATCGCCCTGGCGCTGGAAGCCGAGGGTGTGACCATCACCCGCCATCACGCCGTCGGTGACGACGGCGAAGTGCTGGCCGGGCTGTTTCGCGAAGTGTCCGGGCGCGCAGACCTGGCCGTGGTCACGGGGGGGCTGGGGCCGACCGTGGACGATCGCAGTGCGGAGGCGGCAGCCCTCGCCGGTGGCGTTTCCCTCCGGATGGACAATGTCGCGCTCCGGTCGATTGAGGCGTTTTTCGAAAAACGGGGCAGGGAGATGAGTCCCTCCAACCGGAAACAGGCCATGCTGCCCGAAGGAAGCCGCCGGATGGACAACCCGGTGGGTACGGCGCCGGGGTTCTCCATGTCCATCTCGCGTTGCCGATTTTTCTACCTTCCCGGTGTCCCGTCGGAGATGCGGCGGATGCTCCGAGAGCAGGTGCTTCCCGAAATCCGCTCATTGCAGGGGGAGGATCGTCCCGTTCACCGGGTGTTGACCCTGAGCACTTTCGGCCTTCCGGAATCGGTGGTCGGCGATCGGCTCAACGACCTTCCAACGCGCTTCCCCGAGCTTCAGCTCGGTCTCCGTGCCCATTTTCCCAGTATTCAGGTCCGTCTCTACGCCAGCGGCAGAGACGAAGCAAACCTGGAGAGCACTCTGAAGGCGGCCTCCGAGTGGGTGGCTCGTCGTCTGGATCCGATCCGGGTGGTTTCCTTTGTCGGAGAGGACCTCGAAACGGTCGTCGGGAGACTGCTGCGGGAGCAGGGAGCCACGCTGGCCGTGGCTGAAAGCTGTACCGGCGGGGAGATCGCCCACCGGATCACCAATGTCCCCGGCAGTTCCGATTTCTTTCTTCTTTCGGCGGTGACCTATGCCAACAGCGCCAAAACCGAATGGCTCGGCGTAGCGCCGGAAACCATCGAAGCGTTCGGTGCCGTTTCGGAACAGACCGCCAAGGCCATGGCAAAAGGGGTTCGCGAGCGGACAGGAGCCGATTTCGGTGTTTCCACAAGCGGCATCGCAGGCCCCACGGGTGGCAGCGAAGAAAAGCCGGTGGGAACGGTGTGCATCGGCATTGCCTCACCGGACAGGATCAAGGGATATCGCTATGTGTTTCCCTTTGGCCGTCGGCGGATGAACAAGACCATATTTGCTGCCAGTGCGCTGGATTTGCTCCGCAGGGAACTGATGAAAAGAAACGAGTAGGAGGGGCATCGTGACCATGGACCCCATTTTGTCCGCAGCCCTGGAAGCGGTGCAGTCGGCCGCATCGGTCTGCCGCCGCATTCAACACCGCCTGGTGACCGAAGACACCCTCCTGAAAAAGGACCGGAGTCCCGTGACGGTGGCCGACTTCGCCTCCCAGGCCGTGCTGTGCCGCAAACTGGCGGCGTCGGTTCCCGACATACCCGTTTTGGGGGAAGAGGACACCCTCGCCTTGGAAAGACCGGAGAACCGTCTCCTGCTGGACAAGATCGGCGTCTTTCTCCAGGAGTGGAGCGCAGGGGACATTCTGGACGCCATTCGGCGGGGTAACGCCCAGCCGGAGGGAACCTTTTTTACCGTGGATCCCATTGACGGCACCAAAGGTTTTCTTCGCGGGGACCAATACGCCGTGGCGCTGGCACTGGTAGAGGACCGCCGGGTGGTGCTGGGCGTTCTGGGTTGCCCGAACCTTCCGGCTTCCGCATCCGACGAGGCCGGAACGCTCGCTTTCGCCCGAAAAGGGCAGGGGGCGTTTCAGCGGTCGATGTCCGGAGGCCCTGCCCTGCCCATTCGGGTCTCGAGTGTGGGTCCGGAGGGTCCCGTTCGGTTTCTGGAAAGCGTGGAATCGGGCCATGCGCACCACGGGATGCAGGAACGGGTCCGTAAGGCCATCACGGACCACCAGGAGGCGGTCCGCATCGACAGCCAGGTCAAATATGCGGTATTGGCTCGTGGAGATGCGGAGGTCTACCTGCGGCTTCCCTCCCCCAAGACGCCCGATTACCGGGAAAAGATCTGGGATCACGCGGCCGGATCGCTCATCGTTCAAGAAGCAGGTGGTATCGTTTCCGACATGAACGGAAAACCGCTGCATTTCGGCTGCGGACGCCTCCTTGCCGACAACGCCGGCGTCGTCGCCACCAACGGAGGTCTGCACAGCCGTGTGATCGAAAGCGTCCGTAAGGCGGCCCGGGAGTGATTGGCATTCCGCCCTGCAACCCGGAGAAGCTGAATTCGAACAATCCTGAAGCCATCCACGCCGGGTGGCTCCTGGACGGCACAGGGGCACCGGCACGCCGGAACGTTCGCATCCGCATCGACCAGGGGTTCATTCAGTCCATGCGGCCCGCCGACCCTCCATCAGGGAAGGACCGCTCCGGAGTATTGGATCTTACCGGGCACACGGTCATGCCGGCCCTCATCGACAGCCACGTCCATCTGTTCTTGTCGGGTACCGGTCCGCCGGAATTGCGTCGGCGGCAGCTGGAAGCGGAATTTGACGCCGCAATCGACTGGATTCGAAGTCATGCCCGGGCATGCTTGCAATGCGGCATCGCGGCGGTGCGCGACGGTGGCGACCGTCGGGCGCTGGCGTTGCGGTTCCGCAGGAACCATGAGATGGGAAACGCTCCTCTGCACATCCGCGCAGCCGGCTGGGCCTGGCATCGTGAGGGTCGTTACGGCCGTTTCATCGGCAGGCCCGTTCCGGAGGGCTCGTCCCTGTCCGGGGCCATTCGAGCCGATGACAGCGATGCGGACCACATCAAGATCATTCAATCCGGGATCAATTCGCTTCGGGTGTTCGGCCGCGTGGGTCCGGCGCAGTTCTCTCTGCCGGAGATGCGGGAAGCGGTGATTGCTGCCGCTGAAAGGGGCTTGGATGCGATGGTTCATGCCAACGGAGAGGCGGCTGTCCGTATGGCCCTTAAGGCCGGCTGCCGTTCGCTGGAACATGGGTATTTCATGGGGGAGGAAAACCTCCGACGCATGGCCGAGAGGAAAATTTTCTGGGTGCCGACGGCAGGGGCCATGCTGGCCTATACCGAAGCCGGCGCCCTCGGCGGCAACGAGGCGGAGGTCAGCGCCCGGACCCTCGAACACCAGCTGGGACAGATGGCCCGAGCCGGCGAATTGGGCGTCCCCATCGCCGTGGGCACCGATGCCGGAAGCCCGGGTGTCGAGCACGGCCGGGCGTTGCGCAGGGAATTGGATCTTCTGATCCAGGCCGGCTTTTCGATAGAGGCGGCCGTATGCTGTGCCTCGCGAAATGGTGCGCGGCTGTTGCGCTTGTCGACCCTTGGAACATTGCGTCCCGGAAAACGGGCCAGCCTCATCGCCGTGCCGGGCGGTGTGGCGGCATTGCCCGGTTCGCTGCGCGCTATCTCCCTGTGCATCTATGACGGAGTGGTTTGGGGATCATCGGTGAAGGACGGGGGCGGGGAAGGCTAGAAGCGATTGTCAGAATTCTGTTCCGTTTCCGAGATGGCTTCCAAATCGATTGGTAGGGGAGGGGTTTATCCCCTCCCGCTGTTGGGATCACCTACCCCGAACGGGCGGGGATAAACCCCGCCCCTACGAAAGACAAGAAAAAGGCCATTCCAATCGGAACATATTTTTGACAATTGCTATAATTGTACCGGTTGACAGCTCAGGACCGCATTCGGTTTTTGCGTCCCTGCAAAAAACGGCGGATCGGTTCCATGATCCCCATCTGTGGCTCCCTGCTGCGGTGGAAGATTTCATCCATCGATACATGCGGGTCCCGCATCGGGTTGCGGAGGTACTCCCGAATGGCCTGAAGGCGGTGGACGATTTCGTTTTCCATTTCCATTCGTAGGTCCGCCTTGATGCGAAGGATTCGCTCTTTGTCCTCCATCCGCGGCGTGGCTCCCTGGAATTTTTCCAGCTTGTATTGAATCCGGGTGTCCATCATCTCCCGCACCCGTGTCTCCTGCTCCGGACCCAACCACAACACCTCTGGTACCAGATCGCCGAAGTGGGTCACACCCAGAACGTCCTTTTCCCGCTGCCAGTAGGTGGTCAAGAATTCCAGTTCGAGATCCTTGTAGTTTTGCAGCGGCATGTACATCCGCCGCAGGTAAACGAGCACTTTTTCGGTTTTTTTCTTATGCCCACCGATGATGACGGACCCCCCCACCTCGCCGCGTTTGACCCCCTTGGTCCACGGCGCACCGGTGATACCGAAATCGTGGTAGACGGGAAGGTGCAGCAGTGCCGACAAGGTGTTGATGGCCAGGGCATATCCCGCCGAGGGTCCCCCGACGTTGTAGGAGGCCGACAATAGCTGGTGGTGGATGGTGTAGTCGGCCAGAAACTCCCCCAACAACCGGGTGATGTTCACCTTGGTGTCCAGCTCTTGCAGGTAGTTTTTCACCATGGTGAGCGCTTCCTGCGCGGACTGCTGGGTCATTTTGACGGCCATTTCCATCTCTGCAGCCGCTGGGGCCGAGGAGGAAACCGCCCCGGTCACCAAAACCCTCTCACTGGACAGGCCGTAAGTGAGGCTTGTGGCAATGGGCAGCAATACGCCGGTGAGATCGTTTGCGCCGACGCCGATGATGAAGCCGACCTGGGGCTCTTGGCTTAGCTCAGCCTCCAAAAATTCGTCCAGCTGGACCTTCCCCTTTCGGGTGGGGCTCTGGGCGATGGCCTTGCGGGCCGACAGCAGGTGCGAATGCATCAGCGGGTAGTCCGTAACCCCCCGTACCGGTTTCACAAGGAGAAGAATTTCGGGCAGAACGCCGGCAAAGTCCGTTGGATCCTTGACGATGGCCGACCGCAAGGATTTGGGTGCGCCCATCGCCTCCAGAATGCCCAGCAGGGTCTTGAAATTGAATTTCACGAAGGTGGCCAGATCGGCCTCTCCCGCCCTCTCCAGTTGCCGCAGCCGAAGGAGCACTTCGTATTCGGTGCTTCGCAGGCTCTTGGCCTTCTCGACGAATGCGGAGTAATCCGCCGGCGTGTTGCACAGCCCCTGGGCCGATTCCACGATGGACTGCACGTCCAGCCTCTCGGCCAGCGGTACGCCTTCCAAGGAAAGCTCGATGATGTCGACAATATCCTCTTTGCGGAGATGACCGGAGACTTCCAATACCTTGAGTCGCTTGGAGCGGATCAAAGCCGGATCCAGGATGTCCAAGCGGTTGGTGGTCAAAACCGTGAACACACGGTTGAGGGGGATTTCGCCGTCGATAAGGTTCAAAAACTTGTTGGTCAGCTTGTCGGCGGGGGCCCCTCCCGATGCGCTGCGTTTCGGGGCCAGCGAATCGCCTTCGTCGAAAAAGACCACGGTTGGCGCGATCATTTTGGCGATGTCGTATACTTTTTCCAGGTTGTCCACGGCTCCGTCAACGGGATTCATGGGGTCCTGCAGCGCGCCCGGACTGGTGGAGATGTCGTGAACGTCGGCGTTTTCACTCAGCCACGTCCGTACGAGAAAGGTTTTCCCGCTGCCCGGGGGGCCGTTGAGCACGACTCCTTTTTCTTCGCTAACCCTGTAGTAAAGGCAGTTGTTGGACATTTCGGAAAAGGTGTTTTTGATGTCGCCTACATATTGCTCCCACAGGACGTGTCGGTCCATTCGATCGACCACCTTCTGATACAGATCGCCATAGGAGTTGCGGGCCACCAGCTCGAATGCACGACGCACCAGCAAGGCATCTTCGAGAAATGCCGGGGAAAAGCTTTCCTTGATTTCGATGAGGGAGTGCACCAGCTTGCGCACATAGGCAGGGGTGATCTTCAGCGTCCGTTCCTCGAAAATGCCGTAGATTCTTTCCACGGTACGGTCCAGCTCCTGGGGAGAGAGGCAGGTGACGCCGGGATGACAACTGATGTCGAGTTGGGTGCCGATGCGGATGTCGCTGCGCAGAAGTTCCAGTCGGATGACCTCCCGAAGGTTCTCCGGACTTTGCCAGTATTCGGAAATGTCGATGATCTTACCCTTCTCCACGAAACGCCGGTATATCGCCGCATCGAACCGCTCCGGCTGGTCGGTGGTGGCGATGAAAAGGCAGTCCCGGCGGCCGCTGATCACTTCGTCGATGACGATATTGGCCGTGTCGATGAGGCTGCGCTGCTGCCGTTCCACGCCTCCGGATTCGCGTGCATCGGACTTTCCGAAAGCGGAGTGCGCCTCCTCGATGTGCCGGATGCTCGTCTTTCGGGGATCACCGAGGGCGCGCTTGAAATAATTTCCCGGCTCGCCTGCAAGGGCGGTCTGGTAGTCGTTCGGGGTGACCATCGAGTAGTCCACCGGGAGACCCTGTTCTTCGAGCTGGGAGAGATTCTGACTGATCCGTTTTTGGAAAATGCGGCGTACGATGGGAAGGCTCGACAACCACTTGTAGAATTTGAGGCGTTTCTTACGGGCAATCTCAACGGCGAGGGTCGGGTCGATTTCCTCGATGGACTTCCAGAACGGCTCGTTGGCCAAAAGTTCCTCTTTTTTACGTTTCAAATCCACTTCAGGCAGAACTTGGTTGCCGAAAATGACATCTTCGACCGCCTGCATCATGGTTGCGG
>JAJDOA010000137.1 GCA_022340405.1 Desulfobacteraceae bacterium
GAGGCCGCCAGGACGAAATGCGCGATCTGCGTGACCAGGTAACCGCTCTCACCGATCAGGTGCAGCGGATCGAAAGCTACCTGAGCCTCGATAAGGAGGGCGCCTCACCGGTGGAACCAGGGCGCGAGCCGGTCGCGACCACTTCCCCGCAGGGACCCGGAGACACCGGAGACGCGGTTTTGGACGAGCAGGTCTACCAGGCGGCCAAGAAAGCCTTCGACAGCGGCGATTACGATGCGGCCCGGAAAGGATTTCAGGATCTGCTTGCTCGATTCCCGAAGTCCGAAAATGCCGACAATGCGCAGTTCTGGATCGGCGAATCCTACTACCGGGAAAAATGGTATGAAAAGGCGATTCTGGAATACCAGAAAGTCATCGAGAAATATCCCAAAGGGAACAAGGTGGCCGCTTCTCTTCTCAAGCAGGGTTTCGCCTTCGCCAATCTCGGAGACGACGCCAACGCGCGCCTGATCCTCAAGGAACTGATCAAGAAGTTTCCCAATACCAATGAATCGGCCATTGCCCAAAAAAAACTGCAGCGTCTATGACGCGATGATGCGCAACCGCCGTTTATTTTCACCTTTGCCCTCTTCATCACCACCGCCCGCCGGATGGCCGTCTCTGCCGTCCGCCCCGTACAGGGTGCGATCGTGTTCACGGTCCTCGGCATAGATCCCGGTTTGGCCTCCACGGGCCTTGGCATCGTTCGGGGCCGGGGGAGCCGAATCGCTAGCTATGCTTACGGCTGTGTTCAGACCGACAGCCGATCGGAAGTGCCTTCCCGGCTGGACCGAATCTATTCCGCCGTGTCCCGTGTGCTCGAGGACGAAAAGCCGGGCCTGATGGTCGTCGAGGACGTGTTTTCATTGAAAAGGTACCCGAAGTCCGGGATCCACCTTGGCAAAGTGGTCGGCGTCGTCCTGCTGGCCGCCTGCCGGCGCCGGATTCCCGCAGTGGAAATTCCGGTTCGTGAAGCCAAGAAGGTGCTGACCGGAAACGGCAATGCCAGCAAACAGCAAATGGAACGCTCCGTAAGGGAGCTGCTGAAAAGCCCGGAACCGATTCGACCCTCCCATGCCTCGGACGCCGTCGGTCTTGCGGTCATCGGCCTGTACCGCAGCGTCGATCCGGCGTACGGAGGCCTGCCTTAGGCTTCGGCGGCAGCGGCAGAGGGAGAGGTACACAGGGGCCAGCAGGCCGTTTTGCCCGAATCGGACATATGCGGTAGGAGTCGGACGCGATCATGATCGGCTACATTCAGGGAACGTTGCTGCAGCAATACGAAGACCGCGTTTTGCTGCTTGCAGGACCCATCGGCTACGAAATTCTTCTGCCGGCCTTCGTCATGGATACGGTGAAGCATCGGTCCACGGGCGATGAGGTTTCTTTTTACATTTACCACCAGCAGACCGAACGGCAGCCAAAGCCGATGTTGATCGGATTCAACACCGAGATCGAGAAGGAATTTTTCCACTATTTCATTTCGGTCGAGGACATCGGTCCCATGAAGGCCGTGAAGGCATTGACCATTCCCATCGGAGAAATCGCCAGGGCCAGTGAATCCAAGGATGTGGCGAGCCTGAAGAAATTAAAGGGGATCGGTGCGAGAACCGCACAGAAAGTCGTTGCCACCCTCTCGGGAAAGACGGGCAAGTTCGCCCTCATGCCCGAACGGGCCGAGGCCCGACCGGTGCCTGCGGGCAGCGAAGACGTTGCAAAGCAGGTAATGGATGTACTGGTGGACCAGCTCGGATATCGGGTGACAGATGCCCGTCGCATGGTCTCCGAGGCCCTGGAACGCAACCCCGGTGCGGAGACGCCGGAGGAGCTTTTCGAGGAAGTCTACCGCGGTGAGATGGCGCCATGAGCGACGATCTTCTCAAGCAGGTCCCAGGCCCCCACCGGATGGTCACCGGTTCCGAACTGTCGGCGGACCAAGACCCGGAAATCCTTTCACTGCGTCCCGACTATCTGAGGGAGTACATCGGCCAGAAGGAGGTCGTGGAAACCCTTAACATTGCCATCGAGGCGGCCAAAGGGCGTGGCGAACCCATCGAGCATGTTCTGTTGCACGGCCCCCCAGGTCTGGGGAAAACCACGCTGGCTCACATCATCGCCAACGAACTGGGCGGGGGGCTGACCGTCACCTCCGGACCCGCTTTGGAAAAGGGCGGAGACCTCATCGGTCTGCTGACCCGATTGGAGACAGGGGACATCCTTTTCGTGGATGAAATCCACCGCACGCCAAGGGCCGTGGAAGAGTTCCTCTATCCGGCCATGGAGGATTTCTCGGTGGACTTCGTATTCGACAAGGGCGTTCATGCCAGAAGCCACCGGTTTCGGCTCAAGCGCTTCGTACTGGTGGGGGCCACTACACGCGTCGGCCTGATCTCCGCTCCTCTGCGGGACCGGTTCGGCATCTTCCGCAGTCTGGATTTCTACGACGAATCGGACCTGGTGCGCATCGCCCTGCGCTCGGCAGAGCTGCTGGAGCTGGAAATCGACGATGGCGGGGCACGGGAGCTTTCCCGGCGCTCCCGGGGGACGCCGCGAATCGTCAATCGGCTTCTGAAACGAGTTCGGGATTTTTCCCAAGTGCGCGGAGACGGACGGATCACGCAGGATTCCGTCATCGAGGCGCTGCAGCTGGAAGGTGTGGATGCAAGGGGTTTGACGGGGCTGGACCGGCGATACCTGAGAACCATCATCCGGTACTACGGGGGCGGACCTGTGGGCATCGAGGCCATCGCCGCCACGCTCCAGGAGGAAAGCGACACCCTCGTGGACGTGGTGGAACCCTACCTGTTGAAGATCGGGTTTATCACAAGGACCTCATCCGGCAGAAAAGCCTCGGAAGAGGCCTACCGCCACCTGGATGTCGCCACGGGCACGCGCCAACGTACCATCTTCTAAGGGCTGTTTCTAAATTGTCTTTTGGCCCAATCTCGGCGTCGGGTCCTCGTTTCCAGTCCTCGAAATACACCAGTATTCCTGCGGCTGAAAACTCGAATCCTCCTTGACCTTGAACCAAAATCCTAATGTAGAAACAGCCCCCAGAACCCAACCAACCCAATGAACCCAACCAAGCCAAGCATCGTGGCACTGATCACCGATTTCGGCCTGCAGGATGAGTACGTCGGAGTGATGAAGGGCGTCATTCTTTCCGTCAATCCGCAGGCGAGGATCGTCGACGTTTGTCATGCCATCGAGCCTTACGGCATCGTGCAGGCCGGTCAAATGCTCGCATCCGTAACACCGTATTTTCCGCCGGAGACCGTTTTTGTCGTCGTCGTGGATCCGGGTGTGGGGGGGGAGCGCGACATTTTGGCGGTCCGACGGGAAGGGGTTGTCCTCCTGGCTCCGGACAACGGACTCTTGTCCGTCTGGAGAGACGACTGGCGCTCCACCGACATCGTGCGGGTGCAGCAAACGCGGTATTTTCTCTCCCGTGTCAGCCGTACCTTCCACGGCCGAGATATCTTCGCCCCGGTGGCCGGGCATCTGACGCTCGGACTCCCTCTGGAAGAGCTGGGGCCGCCCGTGGATCCGCGGCGCATTCAGCGGGTGTCCGTGCCCATGGTTCGCATCGGAGGGCAAGGAGATGTTCGAGGGACCGTGATCGCCGTCGATCGGTTCGGCAACCTGATCACAGATATTCGCAGCGAGGTTCTTTCGGAGTTGGAACGGCGTCAATCCAAAGGAGAATGGCGTATCGAGGTGCGCGAAAAAAGCATTCACGGGCTGCGCTCCTTTTACGGAGAAGTGGATCGCGGCAAGCCGCTGGCATTGATCGGCAGCCGGAACACTCTCGAGATCGCAATCAACGGCGGCAGTGCAGCGGCCGACTTCGGCGCCGAGGCCGGGACCGCCGTCCTTGTCCGTACCTCCCGGTGACGACTTCGTTTCAACGGCTGGGATTGGGACATCCCAACAAGCTGCTTTGGGCCTGCCCGCGGATTCAGCTGACTTCGCGGGGTCCCCGATGTGTTTGACACCCCACGGCTTTTCCGCTATGGCAAAGGCTGGGAACCACTCCCCACGGAAGTGAACGGATCCGGCCGATGAGCAACAACGTAACCTCCAATCCCCATCTTCCACGCCCCCGCTGGCGGATGCTGTTGGTCGACGACACGGGAAGACTCGTGACGATCCGATGGTTTCGCGCACTGGCATGGCTGTTTTTCTCTCTGCTGATTGCCGCCGTAGGGACCGCCGCCGTCTCGCTTTTGATGTACCATCGCACTTCTGTGCAGAGTCGGACCCTCCAGGGGCGCATCGAAGCGCTTCAAAATCAGGTTGGGTCCGTGCGTGAGGAACGGGAGAGGATGTCGTTGCGTCTGGCCGTTGCCGAGACGCGTATCCAAAAGCTCTCCGAATCGCAAACGCCGCAGCCGCAGGAAACAGGCCGGGAGACAGCCGCGGAGCCGGAATCGATAACGGTGGCAGCTGCTGCGCCGAATGAGCAGGCGGAGGCACAGCAGGGGGAGGCGACGAACGTTCCTTCCGAACCCCCGCCTTCCCGGGTGGTGACCGTGGAGGATTTTCGCCTATCCCGGGAGCAGGGGCGAAATCTGTTGAACTTTCACTACAAGCTGGTGAACGTGGACGAAAAGCCGGGTCCGGTTTCGGGGTACAGCTTCGTTCTTCTCAAAACCGATTCGAAGGAGCCGGGATCGTGGCTGCCGCTGCCGCACGCCGCGTTGGAGAACGGTCGGCCCGTGCCGGTGGATAAGGGAAGAGCCTTTTCCATTGCTCGGTTCAAGACCGTGTCGTTTTCCGCCATCATCGAGCAGGATGTGAATATTTTCACATCCGCGACCATTCTGGTTTTCGAAAGCGAAGGAGAATTGCTTTTCGAAAAGACCTATCCCACTCCGTGGTCGGAGGCGGCGGCGACCATCGAAGAGGGTTGATCGACGACAACCTACCTTATGATTTGCAAAGAGGGGACGGAAGAGGGGGCCGAACCACATTTTGGCGAAACAGAAATCCAAATCCATTTCCATTCTGGACAGGGATATGACATTCGAGGGCACCCTTTCGAGCCACGGGACCCTGATGATTCGAGGAAAGGTCGAAGGTTCCCTTTCCGGCGAACGGATCGTGATCTCCCGAAGCGGGGTCGTACGCGCCGATACGAAAGCCGAACAGATGACCGTGGCCGGCAGCTTCGAAGGCCCCTTGGAGGTCGACGGTGACATGGTGATCCGATCCACCGGCCAGTGCTCGGGTACACTGGTCTGCAAAACACTCGCCGTCGAGGCCGGTGGCGTTCTCAACGCAGACGTTCGATGCAAATCGGAAAGCGCCCCGGTTTCCCGGAAACCGGATGCCCAGTCCGGTTCGGAAAAGGGGGGTTGATTCAAAATTTTGCAAAAAATACAGAATGTTATAATCCACAGCTTGAACCCTCCATCTGCTCCGGGTGCGTATAGGGTGCATTAAGGTGGGGTAAAATGGGCGAATCCAGCGCATCCACCTCTGATTT